>NZ_CP028898.1 GCF_003072645.1 Dongshaea marina | reverse complement strand
CCGGATCGCCTGCATGAACCAGGCTGTCTGCTTTTTGAATCAGCTCCGTCACCAGAGCCAGCTGCTCCGCCGTCTCCGGTTTGGGCAACATCTTCCAGGTGGTCGGTACAATCGGCAGATCTTCCAGAGACCAGGTTTTATAGGCTTCGTCGTAATCCTCCGGCTCGGCTTGCTCCAGAAGGTGACCAACACACCAGGTCACCGTGTCGCCGTTGGCACACTCGATATAGCCCTTGTGGCGCTTTTTAATCTCCAATGCTTCTGCAATCGCTTTGCCCAGGGTAGGCTTTTCCGCAATAAATAAACGCATTCGGTCCATCCTTACATGATTTTTTGAGCGACCCGCAAGGCCCGCTGATAGTCAATCCGCTCCCGCCAGTTCTCCTCCGTCACCGGCGTGGAGTAACGCCGCTCCTCGGCCCCAAACGCAAAGAGGCCGGGGCGTACCAGAAGGTTGGTCACCACATCACAGTCAACCAGGCGGATAAAGGCGCTCAGGGCTCTTTTCCCTGAGGGCAGGGCCACGCCATTCGGTACTTTCACGAGGGCAGAAAACGGGATATCCCGTGAGGCATGAGAACTCTGTCCATCGGCGCAGGGTTTCATGAGGCGGACATCCAGGGGCTCAATCGCCTTGATCCCGAAATACTGAATCGAATCCCCGCTAAAGTGCGCCAGCCAGCGATTGACGGCACGGGTCATATCCTGCTTGATCTCCCCGGGATCCTCATAACCACTCTGGGGCTTGTAGCACCCATACAAAAGCTTCAGCGCCATGGTGTCCTCGTTGGGCACCTGCTCATCCAGCTCCTCAATATCAATTCTCAGTAGGTCCAGCTCCCCGGCATCCATCAGGCAGCATTCATCACTGTCCTCATACAACTCCATAAAGGCATACTGCATGACTAAAGCTCCATGGTGGGTTCAGAGGTTTTCTCGGCCTGGGGAAGCTCCCGTTCTTTGACTGGCTCCCGAACTGGTTTCTGGAGACTGGGCTCGGGCTTCACAGAGACCGATTTTTCAAGCTCCCGGGACATCACATACTCACAGATCTGCTCCGCATCCTTTGAGGCTCGCAATATCTCTTTGGGATCGTCCTTAAGCGCCTTAATCCAGCTGCCCACGTAAGCGGCGTGTTGCCCCGGATCGTGACCAATCTCCAGTCGCTCCCCAATCATCAGCGAGGCGATTTCCGCCCGAAGCTCCTCTTTGGCGTAGCGCTCTGAGCCAAACGTGCCGCCCAGATCCCGATCCAGCCTCGATTTGTGGCCGCTGGCGTGTCCCACTTCATGGAGCGCCGTGTGGTAGTAGCGATCTGCCGAGGGAAACTGAGGCCGGGGCGGCAGGTGAATCGAATCGGTCCCCGGACGGTAGAACGCCCGGTCGGCCTGATCGTGCAGAATCGTAACCCCGGACCCTCGGATAATTTTTTCGGCTCTCTGGTGCCGATCCCAGGCCAGCTCCTTTTTCTCCAGTGGTTTGAGTCCGTCAACCTGCTCGGCATTAAAAACGATCGCTGAAAAACAGCGGGGCTTATCCAGCCGCACGGTCACCATCACCTTTTTGCCGTCCTTATCGAGTACCGGCTTGCCCTGCGCATCCTTTTTAGGAACCTTCTCCTCAAACTTCCAGTACTGCACCAGGGTGCCACTCTCACCGCGGCGAACCTGCGCCCCGATACTCTGAGCCTGCTTGTAGGTCATCCAGCGGGGATCGTTTCGTCCCTGCATCGACAGCCAGAAGGCATTCCCCGCCCGGTAGCGGGTGCCTGAGACTGGGTTGTGGGGCATCATCAGTGTCCCGGGCTCCCAAGGTTTCTGAAAGGGAGCGGTTCCCGCCTTGAGCTGTTCAATCAGCTGCTCTGAAATTTGCTCGTAATAGGGCTTCTTACTGCTCGCAGCCATCGGCATCCTCCCATCCCTCTGAGGCATCCAGCGCCTCCACTTCACTGAGCGCCGTCTCCTCAAATGCCCCAAGCTCCAGAGCTTCACACTCCGTCACCTCAATGACCCGGCCCGGCTCGTTTAAATCCAGAATTGAATCCACCATGATGTTGCTCTCCTGTTGTTGTTATTTTTTGTTACCCAAACATGCCACCGGCCATCAGAAGGACGGGAACACAGGGGATCTCTTTCGGGCACTGAACTCCCTGCATCAGGTGCTCGTAGCGCTGTGTGTCATGGCTTTGCATAGCTGCTATCGCATCATCCAGAATGGCCTCGTTGGGCTTGACCGTGAAAACCGCATGAAACGCGAAGGGGTCGAAATCTTTCACCCCGCAGCGAATCAGAATGTCCTGAAACGGATTGCGCTCCCACTTCGGCTCATCGATGGACTGAGCACCGGCCTGCACCGGAGGCTTTGAGGGCGCAGCGGCCTGAGCTATTGCGGCGAACAGCACCAGGGCCCCCAGAAGAAGGTATGTTTGAGTTCGATTGATTGGCATCCTTGTATTTCCCTTGAAAGCGCATCGTCATCTTTTTCTCGCCCGGAGCTGAGAACTGAAATAGACTCAATCGGGTTTCATTTGAGCGGGTGTCCAGCCCGGTTAGGAGATAACGATGCATTGGAGATGGCTTGGCCTGCTACTGCTCACAGGGTGCGGCAGCGTACTGGCCGACGATGGGTCAGGCTTGAGTGAAGCCTTGATTGAGCTTCTTTACAGCATCAAATTCTTGTCAGGGATCGTTTTGCTGCTGTTAACCCTGCTTCTGATTCAGATACACCGTTAAAAGTCGGGAACCGCCGTGGTCTCTGAGAGCTCCGCACTCTTTCCCTCCCAGTTAGGGATCTCGGTAATGGGCAGATCGGGCTGCTTTGCTTTGGGTTGAGGCTCCGGGATTTTTGGGATGGTCACTGCCATCTCCTGGTTCGCCATCGCCGCCTGCATCTGCTTCTCGGTCGGGCGCTTGCGCCCCAATGCCTTGAGTGAGGGGGAGACCTCCTTCAGGCGATCCAGAAACACCCGGTCCCGGTAATAGGCGATCTTGTCGCAGAAGATGGCCTTCATCCCCCGGATCATGATGATCTGTTTTTTCTGACTCATCTCCTGAAGCTCCTGGGGTAACATCAGGGGACGCTTCTGATCAGACACCGTATCGGTGGAGGTTAACTCCCCCATCTTGCGCTGACGGCTGCGCCCCTTGATCGTCTTGGTGCCCAGGAATCTTGAGTAATCCTCTGAATCCTCCTTCGACGGCGTAAACAGGATCTGCGCCTCATGGTTACTGATCAGCGTCTTGCCGGTGTTTTCACCATACCCTTCCGGAGGGGGTGCGGTGATCTGCATCGGCGACTGAACGATGGTCGCCAGCTGCAGGCCATACCCCGCAAAGTAGCTATTTGATTTACCGATGATCTCGACCTGCCCCATGGCAGTGAACTCATCGAGCATCAGCAAACACTTATGTTTCAGCTCCGGGTTAAACTCCGGCAGCTCCTTGGTGTTGAGGTTAATCAGCTGGGAGAAGAAGAGATTCAGGATCAGATCGGCCTTGCCCAGGTCTCCCGGATTGATCCCGATGTAGATACTCATCTTCCGCTTCCGAACATCCCGCAGATCAAAGTCATTGGCACTGGTCGCTGCATCAAAGCTCGGGCTGGCCCAGTTGTTTAACGGCGCATTGAAGGTTGTCAGTGTCCCGCCCATCGTATTATCCGGCTGAGAAAGGAACTGGCTCAGCGCATCCCGACAGGTCTCAGAAAGTGACGTTCCCCGCTCTTCCAATATTCCATTGAGATACTCTTTAATCGGCTTTCCTTTCCCCGTCGACTGACGGCGAAGCTCTCCGATGGTAAAGGGCAGCTCTGGCGTCTCCATCAGATAGAGCGCCAGCCCCATAAACAGGTTCTTGGCCTGATTGTTCCACATCCCATTTTTGGGGTCGCCCGCCGGATAAAAGCAGCCTGCAATCGACATGATATCCTCGACAGCAAAAGGCCCCTCCCGCACATAGCCAAACGGGTTATAGCGGTGGGTCCTGCCATCCTCCGTAAAGGGCGCAAAAAGATAGATCTCCTGGCCATACTTCGCCCGAAACTTGGAGGTCAGGTTGAAGTTCTCCATCTTGATATCCAGCCCGACAAAGGAGTCTTTCCAGATGAGAAGATTGGGAACCACAAACCCCACCCCTTTGCCCGAACGGGTCGGCGCAGCCAGCAGCACAAAAGCATTTCCCCGGTAGTAGAGGTAGCGTCGCCCCCACCGGCCGATCAGGATCCCCTTACTATCCCCGGTCAGCCCCGCTCTGGCCACTTCCGAAAATCGGGCAAAGCGCGATGAGCCGTAGATCTCCTCGCGCTTTCGGCTGATAAGCCCCAGAGCGAATAGCATCAGCAGCAGAAAGGGAACCGCCGCCATAAAGCCGGAAGTTCGCAGCGGCTTCTGATACACCCCATCATTGTGGTAGTAGTAAAACTGAATCAGGTAATCGAACGGTCGGACGGTTTCGACCGGCGCATGAAGCTTCCAGTAGTACATCACCCCGGCCAGATAACTCCAGCCAACGCCGAGCACGGCCAGAGCGACAAGAGTTCCGATAAGAATCAAAGCGATCTGACGACTCATTTGGCCTCCTTAGACCACAAGCGCATCGGTTTGCCCTGAAAGGGATCCCGAACCGGCCCCGGTATCTGAAGCTCAGGATTCAGCTCCCGCTCCTGAAAGCCAAAGTCGACTCGCTCAATCTGGGACCCCAGGGATGCCTGAATGATCCCAATGAGATGAATGGCTTCTGTCATATCCGGCAGCCAAACCATCACTCCCTCCAATCTATCCCCTACCCGGTTCCATTCACTGACCTCAAAGCCGTCCTCTCGCTCACCAATACGAAGATCCAGCAACAACTCCAGCGCATCGGTGCATATCCCAAAATCAAACAGCTCACCCCCTCAACCCGATAGGCCGTCATGCTCGCGGTGACCGGGCGATCGCCTGCATAAGCACGGACCCGCCGGACATACTCCCCGGCAAATCGGTGTAACGTCGTTTGCGTGTGGGTATAACCGAAGGAATCCACTGTCGATAAAATCGAGTCTTCATCACAGGGCCGCTCAGCCGCTTGAACTATCTCCATCATGAATCTCCTATCGGATATAGAGGAAAAGGCCACAGACCACCGAAACCATCACCGCATAGCGCCAGGGAAAACGACCTCCGTTCAAACGAGCAAAGACCATCCAAATCGCCACAAAAACCAAAAGAACAATCAGATCCACCGTTAGTATTGGCTGGAGCCAGGAGGTCGGAGGAAAGCATCCGGTCTCAGCAAATGCAGGGGAGGAACAGCACAAAAACAGCATCCATCCGGTCAAAAATCGATGCGAAGTCAAATGAGTCAAAAAGCGCATCCCATCATCCTCATACTCAGGGCAAAGCCCCTCACTCAGTCATGAATGAGGGGCATAATTCAGGTTTAACAGCGTCCCGCTGCGCTCAACAGAGCATTGCAGGATTTGGACTTATGGGAGGCGTGTTTGCCTTTTCCATCATCCATCTTGGTGCAGAGCGCATCCGAGCCAAACAAAACGGCAGTGCTGTAGTAGCAGCGATAATGCGCCCCATGCGCCATCGCCTCATAGTGAACCGACTCCATGCGCCCCTCGCGGTTGAAGATTTTTATATCCCCCGGCGTCACGCCAATCGCATCGGCGGTTTTGCTCTGAATGGATTGCGTGGTTGCAATTTGATTATCAATCGTGCCGCATCCCACCATGGCAAATGACAGCAACCCAAGAATAATGACCCTTTTCATGAACCTTCCCTTGTATTGGTTAATTTAAGATGAGTTCGAAAGCTGTTTTGTTTTCTGAAACCTCCTCATGAAATCCTGCTGCGCTTGGCAAAAGAGAGCCTCCTCATCAGGGGCCCCTTTTGAGTTGCTACAGTTAAATGGAGTGATGTTGATAGGGAATAATCCCCGTGAAGTTATCAGCCAAACGTCCCAGCAAGAAAAAGCGCCTCAGACGCTATCGCTATGGAACCTCCCGCCGCTGGGACAGGAATGCGAGCGCCCGAACCCAAAGACCACTGGCCGCGATCCTCTGGATTTTGGTTTTGCTTGCGATTGGTTTCGGGGCGATGTTTCTCTTTGACTAAGATTAAAGATGGGGAGCACCGATGCTAAGGCTCGCTCCTTTGAGGGCCTGGATCTTCCTAACTCCCCCAGGCCCTCAACCTCACCTTAATTGAGTTGACCATCCTGCAAAGGAACAACAATGGGGCTTGTCATGACATGCTTCCATAACTTTATGGTGGGAGTGACTCGATAGTAGAAAACACCATCCTTTATCTTTTTTTCGAAGTCCAGGTTTGTGTTGAAGACTTCTTTGAGAGCCAGCTCTGCTTTTCTATGCGATAGCCCGATTGCGCCTGAAACGTCCTGAGCCGACATCCACTGACCACACTCAAACAAAGCTCGGGATACTTTTTCTCTGTCCGCCATGGAGGCCCATCGATCCCCCTGCTTTGGTTTCTTCGCCATAAGATGAAGCCATGAAAGTGATGAATAAATGAAGCATAGCCAAAGATGGCTCCATCTGAGTAGTTGCAGCGACTAAATCATCAGATAGATAATCCCACTGACAACCCCCGAGAGGACGCACCCATTCGCCGCCAAGACACATAACTGGCCACGAGAATAGCCATGATATCTTGCTCGATAAAACACCAGACCTCCGGTCATCATCAAACAAAGCACAAGCCCCCATTGGGAGTAGAGACTCCGGACTCGATAGAGTGCTGACTCATTGATGATCGAATCGTGAATGCAGTCAGGACAGGCAAGCACCGGATCGACATAAACCAACACAACCAGACAAAAGAGTACAGCAATCCCCCTGGTGCTCAGCGCCTCGCATAATTTAACCATTCTTATCTCCATTTCAGCTGCCGGATGGCCTGTTGCGCTCCCCAAGCCACGCCCAATAACGTTTTAGGCTTTAATTTTAACCACCGTCTATGGGCCTGGTTTTATTTTGACCATGCTTCATTCAGCGAGCGCATCTCGCGGTAAAGTGCGCAGATGAACTCATCGTTTTTCTCTTTGCAGTCTTTAAATGGAGACTGCGATAGAAGCATTGAAGCAAAGGCTTCCGCCATCGAATCAACATCCCCCCGTTCACCCTCATGATTCGAAACGGGGGCTATATTTTTCTGGATGAGCTCATTTTGTAGATTTTCAGAAAGCAATGACTGCGCCCACATCACAGGGGACAGATTCCCCATCCTGCAACCATCAAGCAGTGGCGAATCATAGTGATAATCAAATCCGCAACTTGCTATCCCCTTATCGCTAATAAGCACATAGCCAGGTTCTTTAATCATTGAGTTATTCATATTCAGCATCCTCTCCTATTCCCATCATTCGGCCATCCTGACAGCCTCTTCTTGCACCACGCTCAGTTAAGCGCTTCAAGGCGAAGCCTCTGGCGGGCTCGCTCCTCCCGAACCTGATAATCGGCTCCGGACACCTCGTCATAGCGCAGCTGGCGACAGTAAAGCTGATACAGCTCCAGACGTGAGGCTTTTGACTCTCCCTCATCAAAAACCAGCAGTGATTCTCTCGTAAAATACATCCGCCCTCCCTGGCCCGATGCTTCTAGGCCATCAGTTGAAGTTTTTTCTCGGGTTCAAAGTAAATTTCGGTGATATGCCGCCCCAGATGATCCGGGGAGTGGACATCGTTATCCACATGCACCACCACATCGATGGTCTGGTGCAAAAGCCGCCTGATCACCTCATAAGGCAGCGCCTTGGATTTTGGGTTCTGCATCGCCATCAGTATCAGCCGCTCAAACGCCAGCGCCGGACTGTCAGAATGCATACTGGTGATGGTTCCGCCATGCCCGGACGCCGCCACATTGATAAAATCGAAGGTCTCCCCACCCCGCAGCTCAGCCAGCAGGATCCGATCCGGCTTCATCCGAAGGCAGCTTTTCAGCAGCACCGCAGAGGTCACCAAATCATCCGCTCTGGCTTCAGAGGGATAGTAGAGATGCACCACGTTCGGATGATTCTCTAAAAACAGCTCATGCACATCCTGAATCGTAATGATCCGCTGGCTGACCGGGATCTCCTCAACCAGCGCCCGCATAAAGGTGGTTTTCCCTGAGCCGGTGCCTCCGGCGAGCACAATTGTTTTTGCCGCCTTCACCGCCTCCTTAAAGAAGAGCCAGGGGTCACTCTCCTTGATTTTGAGCAACCGGGCATCCACCTCGGAGAGACGGTTGGCCTTCGGGCGAATATGCTCGAAATAGCCATCGTTCTTATAATCGGTCAGGGTACGGGTAATCATCCCGGGCTTACGGATGGTGATGCTCAGATGCTCACAAACCGGCGGCCCCACAATCTGGATACGCTCCCCCGCCGTCAGGGTCGCCGAGAGGATGGGGTTCTTGGTGTCAAACTGCACCTCCCGGTAAGCCGCCACCGATTGCGCAAAGTAACGCATCCGGGGAGCATCAAAATCCGGGACACTGACACTCTCCCAGCGCCCATCTTTCTCAAACCACAACTCACCGGGGCGGTTGATGGCGATCTCAGTGATCCCGGCTTCATCCAGCCAGGGCTGAATCGGTGCCCGGTGCTGACGCATCGAGGCATCCGGATCCAGTACGGCATAATGCTCTGTCATCCATAGGTTCCTTTTGAGAGTACACTGGAGAAATCCAGGTCACGGGCAACCAGAATGCCGATCCGCTCGCCCTGGTTCTTGTAAAATGTCGGTGGAATATTGATGGTGTTTTTCAGGGCTTCGGTCGCCATGTTCTGCGCCGTCTCACTGCTGTTCTGGGCATAGTTGGTGCCGCTTCCCTGACTGGCGGCATAGTAGGCTGCATCATCCACGATGGATAACAGCATCGCGCCGCCGAAGCGCTGCCAGAAGTGGTTATCGACATAACCACTGGCCCCACCCGCTCCCAGCGGATCGGTTCCCGGTGACGCCAGATCGACCACCACACCCTCCGGCGTCCGCAGTCGATCCCAGAGCACAAACATCCGCGCCTGCCCCTGCTTGATCTTGGAGGAATACTCCCCGGTCACTTGCGAACCCCGCTCAATCAACAACCGGGAGCCGTTCTGACTATACAGGTTGCGGGTCACGGTGCAGGTGGTCATCCCCGGCACTGTCGAGACCATCTTGGTGTTCAGCACACAGTCGATATAGGTTCCCCGGGTAATGAGATAATCCTGATCCGGCAAGGTACTGGCAGATACCCTCACCACCGGACTGGTCTTGGAGAGCGACTTCAGCTCTGCTCCGACCGGCTGCGTCTTATCATTCATCCGGGCCAAGTCCTTACGCAGGGAGTCCCCCACCTGGTAGGCCGCCTGCTGTGCGGTCAGGGCACTGGCCAGACCGCCATTGCCAGGGCCGTTACCCTGTGAATGACTCATCGGGAAGGCACTCGGATCAATTTGGGGTGGCGGTGGCACCCAGACCGTTCTCGGCGGTGCAGGAGGCGCAGCGGGCGCAGGGGGTTTCTGCTCAGCCTGCTGTTTCTCCTGTGCCTGTTTCTGTTGAACCTCCTGCTGCGCTTGTTTGACCTCCTTTGACTCCCCGAAGGTAAAGGTCTTATGCAATCCGGGGGAGATCGTGCGCTGTTTTTGTTCAATCCCGGTCGTCGTACTCTTTTTTGTGGTATCGGACTCCTCAGCCTTACCGTGACGCAGTAGGAGCACCAGGATCACAATCAACACCAGGGCACAGACCGCCACAAATGCCAGGGCAGCCGGACGATTGCCTTTCCTTGTGTGGATGTCAGGCACCTCCTTCTCCCCCTCAATCGCTTCAACACGATCACTCATGCAAGGCTCCTTTCTCTGTTGAGGCAAACTGCATCCCATGGGCTGAAACCGTCTTATCAAATCCCTGATTGAGCACACCGACCACCGCCTTATCCAGGCGCAGCACAAACTGCCGTCCCAGTCTGTGGATCACCACGAGATTCTGCTCCGGCTCAACATGGGTGTTGGTTAATGTCTCCTGACCATCGGGTGCCACATAGAACACCGCTGGGATCTCCGATTTTTTGGCAAACTTGAGGAAGGTAAAGACCCCATTATCCCAGGCGGCCACCGGGGCAATATCCCGCGAGTCTTTACCCACCTGCATCGCGTAATCCCAGTTTCTGGCCGCCGCATTCTCTTTCACCTGGCGCGATTCATCAGCCTGAGCCCTGGCTTTAGCCTCTGCCGCTCGTCGGGCGATCTCTTCGGGGTAACTGAAGGTGAGACGGTAGGTGTTCTGCCGCTCCCCCGCCGTCCCGGCACCAAGCTTGAGCAGGAAGGTGTAATAGCGCTTATTGGTCACCACCACGAGATTGGTCTGCCACTTGGCCGGGGTCGGCTTGACCTCGGTCTTCACCTCTTTTCCCTCGGCATCCACGGATTTTCCTGTGACCGAGCGGGCCTTGATAAAGAGGTTGTTCCCCTCGGAGCTGGTCTCCCAGGCCCCCAGAAAACCGGACATCACTTTCAGGATCTTTTCATCAGAATCAAACACGACATGGGTCACATAGCCCGGATAAGCCGTGAGCTCCACCACATCCTGAGCGTTGTACCGGGTCGTCTGAATATTGGAGTCAAAGCGGCTCTGCACCGGAATATCGAGCGCAGAGCACCCCGAGGCCACAGCCAGCAGGCTGAGGCCCAGCATGATTTTTCTCACGATAATCCCCCTAAAACTCAGGGTCGATGCGATAAGAAGTCACCTGGAACCCAAGTGGATTTTTCAGGCGATCGGTGGCGCTGAGCTGCGCCGGATTGTTATAGCGATAAGCAATAGTAGCAACCCAGTGGGAAACCGTCCCCTTCATCCCCCCGTCACTGGAGGTCGAGCGTTTGGAAAAACGAACCGTGCCCACATCGCCGTTCCGATGACTCAGCACAATGCTGTCGATGGTCACCTTCTGCAACACCCGGGAGCCAAAGCGGGCATCCAGGGCATCATCCCCCTGGTAGAGGGCTGCATAGTCGCGCCCCACCGCATCAGAGGACATGAGAAGGGTGCTGTCATAGTCGTTCTGGATGAGCTTGTAGTCATAACTCTCCCGATGAATGACGTAGCGGGCCAGCCAGTATTTATCCAGCGCTTGATCCTGACTGAGCTGCTGAGTATTCAGCTCAGTCAGAACAGCGGCGTGGCCGGTGTCACTATCCACCCGGACCACATAGGGCACCACCGTTTTCAGAGGAGCCAACATTGCCAGGGCGATCGCCAGCAAAACCGCCACGCCGATCGCAATGCCTGCCACCCACAGCGCCCGACGAACCATCAGCTCACGCATCACCACGATGGACGCCTCAAAATCGAGCGCCTTCTCAAAGGGATCGCCCTTGTCGGCCTCAGACGCCTTAGCCTTCAGGTTGCGTAACATTGATTCTCTCCACGGGGGATTGTTGATAGGACGGAAGTTTGGGTTGTTTGGGGTGCATGGCGCAGCCGTTCATGAGCAGCACACTAACGCCCCACATCATCAGCAATTTTTTCATGAACATCTCTCCGTTGTTTGTTGCGTCGCACCTTCTCAAGGAACACGGGGATCCAATCATCGGGGTTATTCCCCACCTCTTTAATCGCCTGCTCCAGCAGAGGCAGCTCATCGGTCGAGGCCGACAGCACCGAGATCTCATCACTCAGGCTGGAAGGAAGCTCCATGCAGATAATCGCGGACTGATCCCCCTGCTTCACCAGGGCCAGACGACTGTCGGTATCAAAGCTCTTCACGATCTGATACTCCTCCTCCGACAACCCCAGCTTCCCAACATACTCACTGTGGATCGCCTTGGGGTTCGGCAGGTAAATTTCTGTAGCGCACCCCTGAACCATCCCGGCTGCTACCGGAGACTCCAGCAGCTGCGAGGGCATCTGAGTGGCATAGATCCCGATAGCATTGCGCTTCCGAAAGGTGTTCTGAAGGTTTTTCACAAAGCCGCCGAACGCCACATCGTTGACCCACTTCCAGCACTCATCCATAAAGAGCGCAAAGCGCCGCCCGTCGACCACCTCCTGCAGTCGGTGCAGCAGATACAGGGAGATCGGCGTACAGACAGATTTGTTATCCAGGAACTGGGTGCCATCAATGCCGATGTTCGGCGTCACCTCAAAGTCCAGCAGATCGACCGGGTTATCAAACACCCAGGCGAACTTGCCTCGCTCCTTATGGGTGTGGCACCAGGGGGCAAGACGCATCCGGATATTGTCCTCCATCGCCGCCTCGGTGGTATCTGCCGTAATGTTTTGCAGCAGCGCCGAGATCCGCCGGGACTCAAAAGGCAAGTCCATCACGGCATCCACCCCAAGGCTGAGCGCCTGCTTCTCCCGCACTGTCAGCTGCCGGTTCCCCTGGCTGACAATCCACTCCATCAGCTCCTTGATAAAAGCGATGTTCTTTACCGTCTTCTTCATCTGAAAGGGGTTAAACCCGGTCGGCGCACCATCTTCGACCCGCAGGTAGGTTCCGCCCAGTGCCAGGATCAGCGCCTCTGCCGCCCGGTCCTTATCAAAGAACACCAGGCCAAAGGGTTTATCGTGCTGAAACTTCTGCATCTGGACCGCAAGAATGGCCAACAGAACGGTTTTACCGGTTCCGATCATCCCGATGATCCGGGTATTTCCCGGATTCATCTTCCCAAACTCATTACGTCCGGGGCGGGAGCTGTGAAGATTCAGAAACAGGGGCTGCCCGGAGATGGTTTTAAAGCGGGTCAGGGCCGGTCCCCAGGGGTTGCCCTGCTTCTTGCCCGACATGAAGTTAAAGAAGGGACAGAGCCCGGCAAAATTACGAGTGGTCAGCCCCACCACCCGGGGCCGATAACGCCAGTTCCCCGGAAGCTGCGCAAAGAAAGCGGCATCCGTGGCGATGGTGATGGGAACCCCCATCAGATCCTGCTCACTGAGGATCCGGGCCGCCGAGTTGCGGGCCTTGTTGGCCTGCTCGACCGTATCGCCATAGAGCATCAGAGACAGGTGATACTGACCAAAGCCAAAGGCGTTATCCAAAAGCTCATCAATCGCCAGATCGAGGGCCTCAATCTGGGTGACCGCACCATCCCCGGAGTTGGACATCTGACGGCGGCGGGATTTCATGAAGCCATGCCCCTGCTTACGGGTCATCAGGGTAAAGCTCTGGGTCAGCACAAACTCGCTGTTCTCATACAGGAGCTTTTGCAGCATCCCAATATCCGTAAACCCGGCGTACTCCTTGATATCCAGCCCCTGGGCATAACGAACTCCCTCAGCCCGTCGCAGCGCAATCGTGTCTCGCCCGACCTCGACCCAGGCATGACCAATCGCAGCATCAATACTGCCACTGGGCACCCGAATCGTCTGCCAGACGTTGGTGATAAGGTAGCTTAAAAGCTCCATCGGCTCAGAGCAAAGGTTCCCGGATTTTGAGGTGTAACACCCCAGAGTTCGGATCCCGTAAAGCTCCTGCGTCGAAGCACCGCCACTGTCTTCATCTTCTGCGGGCTGCTCGACTTCTCCCATGGAGGCAACCAGCAGCCGGCACTTTTGTTCAAACTCCCGGAGCCGCCCCTCAATCTCATGCTTTTTCGCCTCAACATTCAGGGGCTGGGCTTTCAGGAGCTGTTTGCCTATCTGCAACGGCCCCTTTTCGACGATCGTCAGGTAGATCTCGTTAATCAGGACCTTGCTGTCGAAGGTCCGGCTGTACTTTTCGTTAAATCGGCGGCTGAAGCTGTCCGGAAACACCCCCTCGATGGTGCTGTCCACCCGTCGCCGGATCGTGTGGGTGTAGATGGAGGTCCGTCCATCACAAAAACTTTTCCAGAGGGAGTTGAGGCGCTCATGCATCAACTCAAGATCCTCTGCTCCCTTTGTTTCAAAGGTGGTTCCCTGGATCTGAAAACACCGCATCAGACTGCCATCCTTGAGGATAATGGTGTTCTCGTTCAAATGGCTGGAATAGGGAATGTGCTCCGCCAGAGACACCTCCCGTTCCATCGCCTGAGCGTACTTAGTCGCCATAGCATCCCCTTTTAAGGGCGCTAAGCGCCCTTACGATTGGTTTCTTTTTTTGGCCATCTCTCAAAGCGGATCGGCGCATAGACAGCTCGCCCGCCGTAGAAGTTGATATTTCGATTCCTGACCCGCATCCGACACTTCAGGAGCAGCAAGTCCAGCATACAGTCATCGAACTTGCACAGAACCCACAGCCAGCCATAGACCACCGGGAGCAGAAGCATGGTCCATAGCCCGGTTTCAAACAGGAAGTTGGAATAGAAGGTGATGATCAGGATCAACGCCGAGATCACCAGAAAAGGCTTCATCGGCACCCCAAACAGGAGGGCTGGGCGGGTGCAAGCCTTAAAAACAGGATCCATACCCGGTTTCCCAATCAGGTGATCAGATACGAGGCAAACTGCCCTGCCCCACCTATTAACAGTCCGGCAATCACAATCTTACCGACATGCATAAAGTCGCTCTGGGTAAACAGGAATTTATATCCCGCCCACATAATGGCGACCGTCACGCTGACAATGGATGCACCATTTAAAATCGACTGAATGTTCTGCATAAAGGTATTCACCTTGTCCAGACCATCCGCATGGGCAATCACAGGGAGAGCCAGCATCAGGAATGTCACCCCCTGAATACGCTTTTCGCGCATAAACTGAATTAGCTTGTGAAGCATCATTGTTTCCTTTCTTTAAATTGAACCGATATCAGTTCACGGATAAACGCCTGAGATCAGGCAGCACGGTGTATGGCCGTTATCAAACAGCTATACGGGAGGGCTTTATTAAAAAATGAATTGGGTTACTTAGAGGCACCCGGCAAGACGGAAGGCTTCTTTACGGTTGACATACTTTTTCCAGCTCTTCTCGTCCAGAGTGCGGTTATTCATCTTATTATGATATTTTTTTCGAAGTTTTCTTTGCGCCTCCCCCTTCATTTCACCACGGAAAGGGCACGCGATCGTCTTGGATAGATTCACCCGCTTCTCGCCTGTTATTTTTCCTTTTGGGAATTTAGCGCCGGTTAAAGTTTTCTTGATGGGGCAATGTACAAGGCCCGTAAAAACAACTCGCCCATCCCGGGTGCCAATATATTTGGTTCGCTTGATCTCAATGTCATCTGGAAATTGCTCTGGAATACTTTCCTGAGGTGTGTCCTCGTCACAAACGCCATAGACAATTCGGTTGTGGTATGCAATTGATGGGTCCATGATATGCTCCCTGCTCTGTATTTTCTTTATGCACTCATCGAATACGCAAAGGAAATAACACCCTCCGGTGCCTGCTGGATAATAAACATGAAAGACCAATCGACCTTTAGGTCGATTGGTCTGCACGGGACTGGTCAAATAGACGAATGATACTCGCTTGAAAGGCAATGTATCTCAGTTCCGCCTGCTACAGGAATAAGCCGCTAGATGTAATATCTTGCACCAAGCTATTTCCTATACCACCAGGGGTACAGCTTTAGCTAGTAATAAAGCAAAACTTACATGCTACACGCTTACGTATTTTATTAGGGGGCCTGAACTGTAGCATTCCAGGGGTAAGCAACTTGCTAAAAAACTCTGCCCTACGCCCTTCATGGCGCCTTCAGAAATGAGATGGTCGTTAGACCTTCTCTAAGCTCCACCTCTTCGATTTTTGTGGGTGGATTTTTTAGGGTATTCATAGCAATGCCAATATTGCGATACGGGCATTGCTATGCTCACCCTTCGTAGTACGGCTCTCCAATTGGCTGACCGTTTTCTAAAACAACCCGATAACGCTGGGTTTTAGTGCAGTAAGCGGGCTGATTCTTCCAAACCTCCCCATCCGCTCCCTGCTGAACATTACAAAAGGCTCCCGGAAAATGTGCTTCCGGATAAACAGTGGCACTCCACTGGGTACAAACCTGCCAGGACTGACAACTCCCTCCCCCATTTCGACCACTTCCACACGATCCTGAAGATCGACTTTCAACTCGCTCACAGATCCGGTGCGGTGGAACGTAAGCTGCAAATCCTTCGCTGTAAGCCAACTGACTTTCAGGAAGAGCCTGATCTTCAGTAGTTGAGCACTCAGACCAGTCCGGTAAGGGCGACTGGTGATGCTTCACTCTGTTCACCATAGCATTACGAGCACCTTCACACCCGGAAGGAAACCCACCAGGCAAGCAAAGCCAGATTGAGCATTCATCTTGAGATGCTGCCCTAGCAGGACTAATCGACGACATCAGCAGCATCAATAAAACAGCTGAAAGACAACCATTCATATCCACTCCTGAATAACAGCTAGAATTCCCGTGCAGCATTGCGCTCAAGATCACCTCCTTGTACCCATCCGTGCCATTTAGGCTCCACAGTGCACACGATACATTCAGAACAAATCCAACGCAAGAGGTGGACCCATATTTTCATCAAAAACATCAGTGTTATTTTCATTATGGGAGTATCTACCGAACACCCCAAGCCAAACAAAATGGCGGTAAATGGCTGTTTTTTATGAACTAAAATGAAATAAGGTAGAGGAAGCCGAGAAAGTGACAAGCAATTCCAACCAAGATCACCGCCCCATTGGGTACAGATGAGCACATACAGAAAGGTGTATTTTCTACCTCAACCCCTAACGCACCTCTCTTTCCAGTAAATCAATAACGATTAACCCAAGAGCAAGGTGCTTGTGCTAATCTAATCCGCACCAGCCTAAGATAGATAAGAAAATGCTCAAGAAATCCAAGCCACTAAAAATCACACTTCTACGTAGATTGCGGCAAAACAAGTTCCCCAGCGCAGCTGCATTTGCGCGTCACATTGGCGCAAATCGTCGAACTGTATCTGCACACGAAGCAGGCGACAGAGAAATTGACCCAACTACAGCTCAAATTTACGCTCGTGGATTAGGTTTTAGTGACTGGAAACAGTTAGTCAGCGCAGAATCCAAACGACTTGATGTGATAATGGATACCTATCCACTAGAAACTGACCTTTTAATTTTCATCACAATGGCTATAAACCTTGTATCACAAGGCTTATCACTTGAGCAAAGAAGATTAATTATACAAGAACTATCTAAAAATAAAAATATCGTTCAACAATTTAGCGCTGACACTTTAGATCTTGAAAAACTCAAGGCGGACATTAAAGAAATTATGATTTGCACAGATCTTACTAAGACATAGAAATATTTATCTATATTAAAAACAATACCCCCCTCGCTTATGCTCGACTTCGTTTCGCGAAGCGGGGTAATTGATTCGTTAAAACCCCTAAATATAATAACGCAAGCAGCAAGAAACTAGAGTTTCATGAGTTAAAAATATAAGATACATCATTTGGGTTGATCACCTTATTTGTGTCATTCCTAACAAAAGCCATCTCTTTAACAGCCTTGCAAGCAATAACCCCATCGCTCCTTTGCATTTCATAATAAAAAATAACACTTTTCTTTTTTATATCCATTAACCCTATTCTGATATGAACCCGCTCCGGATATAAAATTTCTTTTTTAAACTCAATCAAAGATCTAGCCACAAACAATGAGCAACCGTCAATATTACTCAACGTCTTATTTTTAGACCTAAAAAAAGACTCATCAACCTCTGTTAGGTAAGATAGAAACTTATCATTACTCAAGTGATTCCCCGCATTTAGATCAAGAAACCTAACATTAAAATAATCTTCATAGAAGAAGTCACCTGAAAACCTTATTTTTTCAAAAGAGAACATGCATTAGCACCTTATTAAATTTCATATTGACACCTTCGACACCCTAACTATTATAAACTGTTTATCTATAGATAAGTTTTCAATAACAGCCCCATCATTTGATACTTTAATGTCAATCACACCACCTTCATTCTTAATAACAACCCCAATATATTCAAACATATTAACATCAATAAATATTGAAAGATGCTTTGTTTTTTTTGGAATTAAGTCAGTCATTCTTGCAATAATTATATCCCCAGAGAAAATAAATGGACTCCAGCTGTTATCTGGGGCAAACCTTATAATATGTTCATCAGGTCCATATTTTTCAATATATTGCTCTGCATCAACTATTGCTTGATGCATAGTCTCAAAAGAACAGGAACTCTTCGACTTTATTTTTGGATCATTTCCCGTACCATATATCAGCCAATCGAGCGTCACTGTGCTTTCATCACTCAGCTTATCAAAAAGCGTAAGGGCCGCCTTATGTCTCAGGATTTGACTATCAGACATCTCCCAGTTCCTCAGTGTCGAGGAAGGGATGCCATACTCCTCAGAAAAAGAGGTTCTAGATAGCCTCTTGAGACTCCTAAGATATCTAACCCTTTGTCCTGAGTTCATTAATCACAATCCAAATGAAATTCACATTGAGACATATTATACATCGAAAATTAAGAATTAAACAGTAATGGCGTACTGTTAAGCTCAACACTCGCACTTCCACCAACAATAGTAGCAAGCACTTCAACATCAAGAGCTGTTATGTCTTTCCGATGCAATAAACCATCAAATTTATTCAAAAAGCGGAAGATGTCATTTTTCAAACACATAAACATAACATCTTTCTCCATAAGATCTTTCATGAAATTTCTATTCCATGGATATGATGCAAATGCCAACCCTGTAACATACTTTCTATAGAATTCAGTAAATGAAACCCCGTTCGACACATTATTTTCCGACCTTTCCCCATCTATAATCATTTGCTTATGGTTTTTCGGTTTTGTCATATTCCATGGCATAATAAATTCTTTTGATTCTTTCATTACGTTTCTTCCAAACTCAAACAGCTGACAATATTTAATGTAATCGTTAGAAACATAATAATCGCCCCAGTCCTGATTAGAGTTCCAGTAAATCTTATTTTTTGTTATCTGACTTTCATGATATATGCTTGTATAAGTACAACCAAACTCTTTTTCACAATAGCAATGCAACCTATTAAAGGCAGCTTTCAGTTCAGGGTTCCGTGCCAAGTCAAATGATAACATCTCATCCCCCCATAGTTAATTTAAATCTCTGATTATAGAAATATATTAACAATCTTATACCATCTTATTTATAATTAACCCTACCCAAAAAATCCTTCTGCTTTCCTAGCTCCAACTAAAGGTGGCTCCATCATGGAGAAGAGCTTGCTTAACTCTACTCACCCCCCCCAAAAAAACCAGGGACAATTCAGGCAAAAAAGGAACCATTTCCAGCCAAGACTCATACCACCTAAGTAGCTCACAAATTTCATCCTCTAAATCCTGCTTCTGCTCCGTCAACTTGTCATCCGCTGACTATAATTACGAGCTCTTTGTATCGTCTGACGACTGGTTTGATACTCCCGGGCTACTCGACCACCTACAGCCGCTACAGCTACGCTATGGATTAAGTGCTGGTGAGTAAACAACTCATATTGAGCGCTCTGGCTTCTCAAGCTCAGCAGCCAAAAGCGCTTCCCAATGAGCTAACGTCCGCTTCATCTCTGCATTTAAAGCCTGATACTCACCGGAGCAACGCCCAGCATCATCAAGATGCCTGATGGTTTGCTCATTATGCTTGATCAGGTAAGCATGATCTGAGATCCACTTGCGATAAGCATCAATTAACATCTGGCTCCTGAACTGGCGTAAATAACGAACATCATCATTCATGATTTATCCTCATATTTTTAGGCTGCCCTCATTGTGGCGACGATACCTGAATACAGCCCCAATTGGGCCTGAATGCGGGGGCAGCCGTTAACAACCAATGTGTGACCACATCACTAACTGGTTGGTTTGCATACTGAAGGTAGTTTGAAATTCCTTGTATCAATGATTGAACTACTTTGTTTGGGATAGCTCGTGCAATGATGCAACAAGCAGAAAATTAGAGCGGTCTCGATATGAGGGGCTGGTTTCTGCCGCTCTGTCGATCTGCTTGATAACATACTCAGGCAAAGTGACATTGATCTTCTTACTTTTCCCCAGGTATGGGGCTATATCAATCTCTATCACGCCCATAATAAAGCCCTGGTACTCAGGGTCGTTCGCATAGATATCGATCGGCTGAGCCTCAGGCAGTTTATCTCGATCCTCTGCCAGCCCTTCGAGGTGTAATTCTATCGCCTCTTTGGCATTTTTGTATGCTTCGTCGAGAGTATCGCCTCCGGAGAAGCAGCCGGGAATATCAGGAACAATCACCCCATAGGCGTGCTGTTCATCTCCAGGCTCGATTGCGATTGTATAAAGCATGTTTCGACTCCTTGTAAAGCTGGGCTACTTGAGCCCAGCTTGTTTTAACATGGTTGCTAAGGTTTTGGGTGGAAAGTCTTTCTTTGGGTGCCCTACCGTAACCTTGCCTGGCTTAGTTGGATGCTTGTAGTGATGATGACTGCCTTTAATCTTAACTAAGTACCACCCGTCATCCTCAATCATCCTGATAAATTCTCGGCTATTCACTCCTCCTCCCTGTTCCTTATTCTTGAAGTGAATTATAACTCCAATAACCCTAAGAAGCAATAAAATTATAACCCTAGGAGTTATATCAATATGATGTGAGTCACAATTTCATTTTTGCTCTTTGAGGTAGAAGAAATGTCCGCTGTTGTCGACTGGCACTATAGGGATGACCCGAGTCACCCAAGGATTCATACTTAATTGGTCGCTGACATTAACTTGTCACCCGATCACTATAATCACGAGCTCTTTGGATCGTCTGACGACTGGTCTGATACTCCCGGGCTAGTGATGATACTGAGCTCCCCTCTGTTAGTCTTTTTTTGACCTCAGCTTTCTGCTCTTTGGTCAAAGAAGGCGGTCTACCCAGTTGTTTACCTTTCGCCCTGGCCCTTTCTAACCCAGACTGAGTTCGCTCAATCAAAAGATCTTTTTCAAACTCAGCAACGGCGGATACCACCTGCATCGTCATCTTCCCTGCCGTACTTGTCAGATCGGCCCCTCCCAGGGCAAGGCAATGCACTTTGACGCCGAGTTCAGATAACGCTTCGACGGTTTCCCGAACATCAATCGCATTGCGGCCGAGTCGATCCAGCTTAGTTACAACCAGGATGTCCTCTTGCTCAAGTCGGTCCATAAGCCTGACGAACCCCGGGCGTTGTTTTGCAGCCACTGAACCGCTGATGTGCTCTTCGATGATCCGGTTTGCTCTGACAGAGAATCCCGCAGATTCAATTTCCAGTTTCTGGTTTTGGGTATCTTGCTCGGATGTTGATACCCGGCAGTAGGCGAAAATTCGTGGCACAAGCCTCTCTCCCTGTTCGAAATGGGTGTCCGAATCATATCATGTGTCCGTAACTCTTGACCCATGTTTTTGGACAGGGTTTCAGTTGGGTGTCCGGAATCGATCGTTTCCGGGCAGATCTCGGGAACTGATTCAGCTTTTGGAGCCCGATCATCATTTCGAGAGGAAAAAACTTGTTTGGCAGGGAGATTATCAGATGGGGTAGCTACATCATCGGATCCGGAGGATCCTTGAGGATCCAACCCCAGATCCTGTTGAACATGTTTTTGGGCTTGTTGGATCATTTCCAAAGCAGCTTTTGAGAGAGTGTGATCTTGTTGACTGGAGCAAGGCAGCTCGTGGGCAGCTTGCCTGTCCACAGTTGGTGCAGCCCAACCATTAGGATCCCTTAAATTATTACTACCTTCACTAATATTTATATTGGCTACAAATGTCTCCCTCGCTGAGGGCTGATTGTCACCCCTCCCCCGGCTGTCGATGTCACCTGGATCCACTTGGTTATCCACAGCACCTTGCGAACTTTCCTTCTGCTCGATCTCTTCAGGCTCCAGAAGGTAGATGTATTGTTCGCCATCCAGTACCCGATCAATGAGCCCTTTTTCTTCTAAAGATTGTAACCAGCGGGTTATGGTTCTTTGCGCTACATTGTAACGCTTTGCTAATTTATTCCGGGTGATCGAGATGCGGTATTCGGAGCTGGTTCTTTCGGCTTGAGCATTTAAATCAGCCCAAAGAAGTGCTTCAGATGGTGTGAGTGAATGCCACAGGTTAAGCGGTAGGTTGGCTTCCCTTGATAAGCCATGGGTTCGTTTTTGGTTCTGCCAGATCTCCTGGTATAAGGGTTCGTTCCAGGTGAACTCGTCAGGCCCCCACTCTATTTGGTGCCAGGTGATCAGCTTTTTGCTTGATAGCTGGTTGAGGATCGTTCGGATTTGTCTTGGGGAACGCTCAAGAATTTTGGATATGTATCTTGTTGATGCAGTCCCTGAACCATGCTGGCAGTAGTAGCGTAGGATGCCAGCGACCACTGTTCCTGTTGGTGTTACCCCTGCAGGCAATAGTCCAGGGAGGCTTGTCGTTTTAGTTGTCATTATCTGCCCTAAAATTTGACAAAAATAAAACCACAGGACAGACTTAAGTTGCTTAGACATGGGTCCGTCCCACATGAAATGCGACATAAGCCGCCCTGCCAGGCGGCTTTTGTTTATCTGCAGTTAGAGCTATGCGCTATCATCTTCCTCTGTTCTTGTTCTGTTTGCGTCCTACCTCACGCATGATGATTGACCATAATTGACGATAGGTCAAGGTCATTTCCAATCTCGAATGTCTAGATAAGTCTAGCTAGATATAGATAGGCATGGCTATATCTAGCCACTTTGTGTGCCTGTAACACCTTGTAAAGTATGATTTATGTCACGTTGTGCGGTATTTTCTGATGGTTGTCTAGATTATTTATATGCTAATATTGCTTCATGAGATGTTATTTCTTGATGGTTGTTAATATCTAGACAACGCTAGCTATATATAGTTTTATCTAGCGCTCGCTTGGTGAAGGGAGAAATTTTTATGACATTCACTGGTAAAAAGAAAATCATCACCTTTGGTGGTGAGAAGGGTGGCACTGGCAAGACGACTATTTGCACAAATTCAGCAGTCTATTTAAAGCAGCGAGGCGTTAACGTTGCAATACTAGATGCGGATCCTAAACCAGCATCAGCAACATTTTGCCGTAGACGGAAAGGGACGCATGATGAATTTATCGAGGCTCCAGATATGACCGATATGGCGCATAAAAAACTTATAGCGAGAAAGGTTATTCCTGGGATTATTCCTTGCGAGCGGGTTCGGGGTGACATCATGCGGAGCATTGAAAGCATGGCTAATGAGTTTGATGTTCTGTTGATTGATGCCGGAGGTATGGATGAGGAAGAGCAGCGCATCGGGATTGCTCTATCCGATACACTGATTTGCCCGATCAAAACTGGGCAGTATGATCTTGATACTGCCCCTCGCATGAACAGCTTGGTCCAGAAAGCCAAGATATTTAATAAAGGGCTCCGTAGTTATTTTGTGGTAAATGAGGCATCTACTAACCCAATGATGAATAATACTGATGAGGCTAGAGAAATCTTACGACAATTCGACTCAATGATCGTAGCAGACACAATAATTCGGAAGAGAAATGCCTTTGAGGTTACAGCATCTCACGGTCTTGGTGTTATCGAGTGGAGTGATAGCAAAGCAAGGGCTGAAATGGAGTTGTTCTGTCAGGAGGTGATTAATGGTTGAGAGAAAGGTGGGAGGCAAACGAATGCCAGAGATACAAGACGAAATTGAGCAAGAAGATGCTAATGATCTAAGCGCCAGGTTTGCTGCTCTCAAATCCCCGGAGTTCAAAGAGTTTGCTAGCGAGTCAAAAGTTGTTAAGAGATCTTCACTCAATAAAGAGCCCACACAACAAGAGCCAGAAGTTGTTGAACCTAGTGAGGATACTGGGCGTCAGAAGCTGCTTTTTGTAAATGGTAGGGCAAAGAACAGGAAGGAGCTAATGCAGCAAGAGGCTCTATTTATAAAAAAAGATATTATGGAAAGAATTGAGCAGCTATGCATGGGGGGAAAGGGGTTGGTGGTGAATACGTTGCTTGAGATGGCACTTGACCAACTTGAACTTGATGGGAAGCAGGTTTTTGTTGAGTTTTCAACTTCGAGCAAGCCTAAAGTCTAGATATGGCTAGCCTTATATAGATCTAGCTAATTTTGTCTAGATATAACTAGTTTTGTATATATAAGGCTAGTTATATCTAGATGTGGCTAACTGTAGCCATATCTAGCAAGAGTTAGTTATCTCTAACTCCCCTCTCGCTCCAGT
Source organism: Dongshaea marina (assembly GCF_003072645.1). NCBI lineage: Bacteria > Pseudomonadati > Pseudomonadota > Gammaproteobacteria > Aeromonadales > Aeromonadaceae > Dongshaea > Dongshaea marina. The sequence goes on along the minus strand of NZ_CP028898.1, from coordinate 55,262 downwards.
CTCTGACGACATGCCTCCTTTACCCACTCACTAAAGTTATCCCCACAGACTGCCTGGATGCGGGGTAGCAGCTCACCAAAACGGATTTGTTTACGATCTGCATTATCTTGCTTATAGTATTTTTTAGTACGTACTTGACTCATGGTTTTATTCCCAGTACTGTGTACGTACTAGCTTACACTAAAGAAACATGTGTTGAAAATACATGTTTGGACACAGGAGGTGTGATCGGGGAGCTTGAAAGAAAAAACAGATAAAAGAGGAATTCAGCGCTGACTGAAGGTGAGCCAACACCGACAGCCAGCTAACCCCAAACCTAGCTATGATAGGAGCGGAGCCATGGAAGATCTTACCTTCCGAGTACGGCTATGTGAAGCCGATCCCAAACTGATCGCACAATTTGCGCACATATCTCAGGTATTAACGCCCCGGCAGCGCTTGCAGTTGCTTGCAGTTGCTTGCTGTTGTTGCTGGATATGAATTATGCCATCGTACTTATCACTTAAAAAGAGCTGGGATAGCGAAAGAATAATCGGTTGAACAAACCATGGGAGTGATATCATTCGGTTAATAATTGATGCAGGGAGGCCAGGATGCTGATACTAAAAATACTGTTAAGATCAATTCGCTTTTTTGTCTTTAGCTTACTAATGATGATTAGGCTGCCAGTTATATATATTATTACCTTTGTGAGCGGTGCTATGTTTATAACTGGAATTATTGGTTTTTTGCTTCTCTGGTGTGTTTCTGGAGAGAGCTTAATAAGTGCATCCGGTATGCTTCTTGTGTCAGTTGCTGGTGTTTTATTGAGTATGCTTGCGCTGGGATATGATGCGTTGATCTTACTTCTTAAACCAGAAAACATGGAGCTTGAGCTGATTATTTGATTAATTATAAGGATGAGGAAGTTCGGGAGGGAGCTCCATGCGCCTTAATTCCTTTCCCTGCAGCTACAAATAACTCAGTCAGTACAATTAATAATATAGGAAACAATGAATGGATGATGAGATTACCCAAAAGGGATATTGGGTCCGAAAATTTCGCAAGGCAAAGAAGCCTTCCACACTCAATCAGATGGTTAGTCGTTCTATCGACCACTATCATGATCAGACACAAGTGATGGCTGCGATCTATCTGGCTGAGTGCCAGAGGACTAGAGAGCTAGAGTTTTCGATATTGCTGGATAAGTAGTTTCCGGTGACTTCAGGGTTTCTTCTGAGTACAATGATCCAGCAGTTCGTTCCCGAGTCAGGCGAGCTGTTGCATAAACAGCCCTCGATCTTCGAGGGCTTCCCAGAGTAGAAGGGGAAACTCATGATCGATCTGGATGAGATGATCGGGGAGGGGATGGATCCCGGTAGACTGGCTGATGCTATAGCCCTGGCACTATAGGGAGTCAGGAAAATATCGACCCAAGAGGCTCAGCACCTGGAGCTATTCCTCGAAAGGATCATGGATGAGTGCGAAGCGCGAGAGCATTTATCCACACAAGAGCCATCCTCGCTTAAGAGATCCTAACCTCACCACTTATTCATACCAGACATGAATAAGAAAAAGATCTTGAAAGCGTCACACGTTGACTCTATCATTTTGGTCACAAGCAAACTCTTTCAGGTTTTGATTATGCCGCGGCCAAGATTTCAGCTCACATCCACAGAAGACTCTATGCGGGCCTTTTCCTACCTTCTGGATACAAGTAAGCATCCGAGAGCGGACGAGTTCTGGGGGGATGAAACGCAATCAGGCCACTTTGATGAGCGATTCAAAGGCTTAAGGGAGATCGGTTATGAGTCCCCCCAAGAACTGAATATCTGGTGTGAATGCTATCTCAACCGGCTACAGTGGCGGCGACTTAAAACAATGCTTCGGATGAAGAGGCACCGCAAGGCGGCGCAGCCGGTCACAATATCGATCAACCAGGATGCCTATAAGATTTTGAAAGGGGTGGCAGATAAAGAGGGCTGTACTCTGTCAGAGGCAATCGAGATCCTTCACAAAGATTAACGTCACAAGCCAACTGTTTTAAAATTTAAGGGGAACAGATGAACAAGAAGCAGCTAATTGCGGCAATCGCTGCAAAATCAGAGGTGAATCAGACCCAGGCGAAAGCCGTTCTGGATGCGGCACTTTCATCCATCGAGTCTGCGCTGGCTCTTGGTGAGCGTGTTGAGCTCCCGGGGTTTGGTGCTTTCGAAGTACGAGAGCGCTCAGCGCGTGAAGGCCGAAACCCTCAAACAGGGGAGTCAATCCAGATAGCTGCAGCTAAGGTGCCAGCATTCAAGCCGGGCAAAAGCCTGAAAGACGCAGTCAATGGGTAGTGCCGTTAAGCTCATGGATGAGCTAACTCATGTTTAGAATACGACAATAGGTATGATGGCATAAGTATGTGGGAGGCAAATAATGGATCACCTGCGGGATGTTGCAGCCGAGTATCGGGAACAGTTTAACAGACAGGGCGGTGTCGTTCTGATATACGAAGATCAGGCGTATGGTTGGAAAAACTGTTTGCGGGATGCAGGGCACGAACGACCAGGCGTTTTTGCTGTTGATGAAGATGGTCATATCTTGGGGTTTTGCTGCCATTTCACCGGAAAGTTCACTCAAATGCTGAAAGCCTTTAACTTTCAGCATGTTACATATTAAAAACTAGGCGGCTAGTGGTTCATCCGGTCGTACTGGATCAAGTATAGGGTTGATGCCTTCCAGTACGCTTTCAATAGTAAAGGTTTCTTTCTGTTCAGCAAACCTGTAGTTTCCCGCGAGCTGGATATGGTTCCAGGCCACTGGGGACAGATTGGTTAGGATATCTATTGCCTGTTGATCACCTTGCTCTTCATATTTTTCAACCAGGCCGGAGAGTAGTGCTGAGTTGTAGTAAATAATGCAGTTGGCTATTAATCGCGCACAGTCATTCCACTGCTCAACCTGGTAATCATCGCCGCCCCGGAATTGGTTACCATTCACAGAAGCAATCACTCTCCTTAGCTGATGGTACGCTTCTCCTCGATTTAAAGCCTGCTGGACAAACTGCCTGAGGGTAATATTGTCAGCATACTCCAGGAGATATAGGCTCTTTATCAGCCGGTCATACTCCCGTAAAGCAACAAGGGTTTTGCTCTTCCGCTTATCATTAGCCAGCTTTTTGATGATAGTGCTTTGGCTCGTCGATTTTCGGCTTAGAGAACAGATAATATGCTGAATATTCCCCCACTCTTGCTCTATCAGCTTGCGATTGATCGGCTTACGGAGGGATATCATGAGCTTATCTCCAAAGGTTACCTCGAACATCTCTTCAAAGACCCGCTTGAACTTGGCATAGCGTGGCGCAAATTGATACCCAAAGATATCGAGGATCGCAAAGTTTACACTGTTGACCCCGTGGGTATCTGTTGCCAGCGACTTCGGTTGCACCTCAGAGCTATTGTTGTATAACAAATCAAAGGCAAAGTGCCCCTCGTACTCATTGGGTGCATTGACAGTGGCGTTTACGGGAACATGATTGACGACGAGAGTGAGAGCTGAAACTCCTTTCCCTGTCTGAAAATATTTGGCTGAGTAGCGAGCTTTGAACGTATTGATCCGGCAGCGGTGTTTTTGTCCATCAATGCTTCCAAATGGGGCCTCCTCATTGATGGTGTAGTAGCGAAAAATGGGCAGTTTGGCGATGGCGTTTGAGATAATATCGTTTGCCGCCCCGGTCGTCTCTGGCCGAATATAGGTATCGTTGACCCCCCGAAGCGAGCCAAGATTTCGATCTGAGATAGAGGCCATCCGGTGAAGCCCATAGTTTGCTCCGTTCCCAAATATGCAACCGATGAGATCCTCTTCCATCGCAGTAGCGCTCTTCTTACGGGATGCTATCGCACCGAAAGCAGAGAGATACCCTGTTTTCTGGTTGACGTAGTTCATGATCTCAATGATCCCCAGGTGTTGCGCCTGAGTGTATACAGGATTATTCAGATCTGATTTCCAGCGCTTGCTGGCTAAGCTCCAGGTTAGCCTGTTTGTTCTGGGCTGTAACTTAACAAAATCATTGGCATCAGAGCTAATACTGGAACTCACACGGATTCGGGGTTTGAAGTCCAATGGAACGAAAACGTACGCTAAGTCCATTCTTGTAGCTCAGACGGCTGTTTTAAGGGCCTGAGCTGCCCATTCAGCACCTGCTCCGCAAGGGTAAACGAGTAGTTGCCCAGCATGTTCACATGCTTATGACTGAGTGGGGATAATCTGGCTTCGTCCTCTTCTTTCACGTCCTCACCCTGTTGCCGTAAGTGATCCAGGGCAGCCTGCATGTAAATAGTGTTCCACAGCACCAGAGCATTGGTAACCAAACCCAGTGCGCCCAATTGATCTTCTTGACCCTCCCTGTACCGCTTCCGTATCTCACCGCGCTGCCCGTGGCAGATGGCACGGGCGACTGCGTGACGGCCTTCGCCACGATTCAATTGGGTCAGGATTCGGCGGCGATAGTCTTCATCATCCACATAGTTCAGCAGATACAGGGTTTTGTTGATCCGGCCTGCTTCAATAATGGCTTGTGCCAGGCTGGAAGGACGATCACTTTTCAGTAGCGATCGGATTAGCTCGGATGCCTGCACGGTACCCAGTTTGAGAGAACCGGCGATGCGCATCATGTCGTCCCAATGCTGCTCGATCTTGTACGTACTGACACAACTTCGGGCTAACTCATCCAATACACCATAGTTAGTGGTCTTGTCCACGCGCCAGAATACAGACTCACCGGCATCCGCCAGGCGCGGTGAAAACTGATAACCCAGCAGCCAAAACAGTCCAAACACCATGTCACTGGTGCCTGCAGTATCGGTCATGATCTCTACTGGGTTCAATCCAGTTTGCTGTTCCAGTAAACCTTCTAGAACAAAGATGGAGTCACGCAGCGTTCCAGGAACGACAATGCCGTGAAAGCCGGAGAATTGATCCGAGATGAAGTTGTACCAGGTAATCCCGCGGCTAGAGCCAAAGTATTTCCGGTTCGGTCCGGCATTGAGGGTTCGGATGGGAGTGACAAACCGCATGCCGTCGGCGGAAGCCACCTCACCACCGCCCCATTTTCTGGCCAAGGTCAAAGTGGATTGGTAGTCCACAAGTTTGGCGTTGGCCTTCACCAACGTTTCGGCCCGCAGGTAATTTTGCTTGACCCAATTCAACCGATGCCGGGTTAACGCAGGCACCTGGTGCTTGATCAAAGGCTCCAGACCAATGTTGCAGGCCTCCGCCAATAGGACCGCGCAAACACTTACGGCTAGGTCCTCGGCGCGGGCGTTTGATTCGCTGACATGGGTAAACTCGTCGGCGAAACCGGTATGGGCATGGATCTCCAGCAGCAGCTCCGTAAGATCCACGCTGGGAAGTAAGGCTTCAACCTGTTGGGATAACAAGGTTAGACTGGGTGGCTCATCGAGCTTGTCAAAGTGGGTAATCGTTAGTGTGGGCCGTTTGCCTGACAGATCCAGCTCAACCGTCTTGTTGTCATCAAAGTTCTCGGCTACCTGCTTGTAAGTTGCGTCCAGTTGGCGCACCAGGCCATCAATGGCTTCCTTGGGGTTCAGTGGGTGACCAAGTGACCGGCAGACCTGAATTCGGTTGACCTGCCATTCAGTGCCTTGCAACAGCTTGGCCCTCGGATCACCCCAGCGATCACTGTTCTCGACGTAGACATCTCGGCGGCGCAGACTGTCTTGCAGCCTATCAAGAAAGCACAGTGTATAACCTCGTTTGGTCACCCGCTCTTCTTTGTCAAACACTAGGCGCTTCCAGGGGTTGGATACGATATCCAGCGGAGCATCTTCCAATAGCTGCTTACGCGATTCTAGCAAGCCAGCAAGATATTGATGGGCTTCCAGAGTAGCTTTGCCTGCCGGAGCTGCTTTGAATTCAATATCACGCAGTAATTTCGGCAAGAAGCGTCGGACCCGGCCATACTGTTCAACCATTTCATCCTGAAAGTTATCGTCGTATGGACGGGCAAGTTCATGGACGGTGGCAATGGATTCTTCCAGTTTTTCACGTGGCATTCTGGCAAAGATTGCTGATCTCAGCAGCTCGTCCTGCATACTTTCATTGAGTATCAGGGCACAAACCTTCGCCAGGGCCATCGCGGATTTATCCAGATCTTTCAGCGTCCTCAGCCGCTTTTTCTGACCCAGCTTTTTTGCCTCAGCGGCGATATAGGTGATCAGTAAATCCAGCACATCCAGGGCCTCATCGAGAGCGATAGTCTCATACGCCTTGGTGAAGGCCACCAAAATTGCGGTGCGTTTACTCTCCGGCATGCGGGCTATTTTGTGCATGGAAATCATTCCTGCGTGGCGGGCGATGTTTTTGAAACGCACAGGCGGAATGCCAGTAAAATCTAAGCCCCGCATGCCGAAGGCCCTCAGCTCCTGATAACGGTTAACTGCTTCGTTAAAAGCAGGTCCGCTGATGGTGACTGGCCCTTTGCGGTAGCGGTCAAAGCGGGAGGTTCTTGATCCCTCCGGGATTTGGAGCAACGTCTCAAGCTTGACGGTTTGCTCCGGAGTTGGCAACTCCGACAACCGTTGCCATAATCGATTAGTGGCCCGTTCGCGCACTTCGGAAATCAAGCGCGTCAATGTGGAAGCTCCGGGCAAAAGGATTTTATTCTGGATGAGCCAGCCGGTGGCCAGATCGAAAAGCAGGCTGGGCCTCTCGTTACTGATCCAGCTGCGCGTGTAGAGCAAACGGCTTAATCGAAACGACCACGGCCACGTGAATTCCCGATATTGGTATTGACTCCGGATCAATGCAGTGTGTTCCCTCCGAGTAGTCTCCCGTTGTGCATAGGTAGACAATATCGCGACATCAGTAAGTCCAAGCTGTCGGGCAACAAACCATTGGGCGTTGCCCGGCACCAGTGACAGATCGGAGAGGAAGGATCCCAGAAATCGAACGCAGCCCATCTGCAAAGCGACACCGAAACGGTTTTGATTACCGCGCCGCTTATTGATAAAGGCAAGGTCGACTTCATCCAGGTGAAAGTAACGGGCCAACTGGACTTCATTTGGCTCGCCCGAGAATTGGCCATAGCTGGCTTTCTGTTCTGAGGTCAAAAAATCGACGGGCATGAGACTCCCCAAGTAAAGCTGGTCAGAATGAGAATGGCTTCAGTGTCTAATAATTTATAACTTTGTAGACATCATAAAGTGGGACGAATAGACTGTCTATTAATTCGTAAAAACCAACTTAATAGACGGCTTTTCTATTATTCGATTTAGGAGACGTTTCTATGAGACTTTTTGGGTATGCACGCGTCTCAACTAGTCAGCAGTCGCTTGATGCACAAATCACAGCTCTTAAGGCCGAGGGTGTTCGAGCAAATAGAATTTTTACCGACAAAGAATCCGGTAGCCATGTGAATAGGCAAGGCCTTGAAATGCTCCGATTAAAAGTAGAGGAAGGAGATGTTGTCCTGGTAAAAAAACTGGACCGCTTAGGCCGTGATACAGCAGACATGATCCAGTTAATCAAAGAGTTTGACAGCATGAAGGTCCCCATCAGATTTCTAGATGATGGAATTAGCACTGAAGGATCTATGGGAAAGATGGTCGTTACTATTCTATCTGCTGTAGCTCAAGCTGAAGGTCAGCGTATCCTAGAGCGTACAAATGAGGGACGGCTAGAGGCTAAAGCTAGAGGAGTGCGATTTGGTCGCAAGCCAACAGTAGATCGACCGAGGGTTAAAGAACTGCACGAGGCAGGTATGGGGGCCTCAGCGATAGCTAAAACCTTGGGTATAGGTCGCTCAACGGTGTACAAGGTACTAAGTAGCTCTTAGCTGATAATAATCACTGATTATCCAGGGAGAGGGTAATGATAATCGACATAGTCAAAATAATTATTATGGTCACCATCGCTGCGATTGGCTGGATCGTCGCTCATTACTTTACGTCCCGGAGGGATATAAGGAGCAAGAGAAGAGATCTCTCTACCGAGTACTTGATACAAGCATATCGAACACTAACTAATGATGTCTCTCATCGAGAGTCTACAAATGAAAATAGAGTTGCACTAGAAGAGACACTGTCAGATATACAGTTGTTTGGATCCGAAGAGCAAATATCTATGGCCCATAAATTGGCCGATGATGTTGCAAATGGTGGTTCGTTTGAGCTTGATCCATTAATTAACTCTCTACGAATGGATCTGCGGAAACAGCTAGCCCTGCCTCCAGTCAAGGGAAACGTGAAGTGGCTCAGGTTCAGCGGCCATCCTTAGCGTACGTTTTCGTTCCATTGGACTTCAAACCCCGATTCGAAGAGAATTAAGCTTTGAATCCAACTCATCCAGGGTGGCATGTATGGGAGTAATCAGGCGCTCCAACCCTGTTTTCAATACCAAGTCTGCTCGATCTTTATCCCAAATGTCTTCGGGGATCAGATCATCCTTCAGGCGCTGACTTTGCTCACTTTCACTGATATAAACCCTGTCACTGTCGAGCATCGCAACCACTCGGCTGTATAAATAAAACTCGAAGCGCTTCAGATTAACCTGACCTTCCTGGATAAGGCTGGGCCGATCAGATGGTTTGATAAGCCGTTTATCAGCATGCTTTAACTTCCCTTTCTTGAGCTCATTCTTCGCTGTAGAGAGCTGTTGTGAAAGCAGAGTTAATCCTGCTATGCACTCGATATCAAGAGCAAGAAATAGCTTACGCAGAGAGCCTGATATTTTACGGGATTGCTGATCAGTGTACTCCCACCGATAGGCAGAGCGATCAAAGTCATTCTTATCCAGATGATGGCTGATCATCTGGATATCCTGCTCCGAGATGAGATCGAAAGCTTGTTGCCGTACATCTCCAAATGGAGTGGTATCTTCAACCTTACTATCCACAAACAGGCGCAGAACACTGCCTGCATACTTGAGCTTAGTGCGGATCACCTCAAGCTCCTCTGCAACCTTTTTATTGGCGTAGTCCTTGGCTGAATTATTATGCTTTTTTACCAGGCTGGAAAATGCGATAACCAGCTTGTCATTGGTCTCCCGGTAACGAAAATACAGATAACAGCTCAGGTATAGGAGGCCTTGCCATTTTGGGGCTCTCCGTAGCTTAGTGATGGAACGATGCTTAACTATCGAGGCATAGTAAGCCAGGTTTCCTCTGGATAGTTTCAGGGCACCAATTAGCTCCTTAAGCTCAGGGTAGATCTCCTTAATCACTTGATGCGTATGTAACTCCCGATCAAGTTCTGAGGGAGTGATTCCCCTTGCTGAACCCTTGTATCCAGATAGGCTGTTGAGAAGGCCTCTGCTATTCATAATTTTCAGCAGACAGCTTTCAACTGACTCCGATATCATCTGCGATAAGACTTGCTCGGTTCGTTGCCGCTCATCACTCAATGCTTCTGTTATTAGTGCCTGAATCGTTGTGTATCCAGGTAAAGCGATACGTCGCTGACTGAAAAATGCCAGACTTTCGTCAAATATATACCTTGGGTCTGTGGTGATCGTTGCTACATCTCTAAGCCGGCACATCAACTCACCCTGTCCCTCATTACTGAGAATCTTGAACCCAAGTAGAGATATCACTTGATTAACCAGCTTGTGCCGGGTGCTTTTAGCCAGTGGAATGAGTGCCGGCTTACGGCCGGCAAAGTAGGCGTGACAGATATACTTCACATCTTGCCTGACTTCTCTCAGATGAAATTTGGGGATCACAGGCTTGGCACGGAAGTAGCCAAGCAGAAGGATGAAATAGATCCTGGTTTCAAGTTTGTCCATGGAGCTGACAATGGCCTGGATATTGTCATCCAGGCCAAAATACTCTTCTCGCTCCGATTGGTTGAATTCCGGCAGTTTGTATAAATCATCGATCTCATCGGAGGTTAGGATCTGGATTCGGCTCTGTCGCCTTGAAGACATGGCACATCTCTGAAAGTTAAAGCGAGGTATCTTATCAGATGGTGGTATTTGGGTACTCCCTAATGCGACCAGGTAAACAGGAGGGCTAATCACTTAATAAGACCACCTAAATGCGATAACCTACTGTGACACTACTTAAATGCGACGAGCTGGGTAAAAAATGTTCATTCGTGCCTATTTGAGAGCGTCTACCGACGAGCAAGACTCCGAGCGCGCCAGACAATCCCTGGATGAGTTTGTAAACAGCAATAATCAGAAGATTGCAAGCTATTACATTGAAAATCAAAGTGGTGCCGTTCTGGATCGTCCGGAGCTTCAGAGGTTATTACGCGACACTCAAAAAAATGACGTACTGCTCGTTGAGCAGATAGACCGATTGACTCGGTTAAATGATAGCGACTGGAAATCTCTGAAAAAGATGATAGATGAAAGGGGGCTAAGGATTGTCAGCCTCGACATCCCAACCTCTTGGACAGCTCTTGAGAGCCAGAGGATCCACGGCGATGATCCCGTCACAAAAGCTGTCCTTGCCGCCATCAATAATATGCTTATTGATCTGATGGCGGCAATGGCAAGGAAAGACTACCTGACCAGGCAGTCTCGCCAAAAACAGGGGATTATTCGGGCAAAATCCCTTGGGAAATACCAGGGGAGAGCTCCCGATACAGAGAGACACCAAAAAGTCATATATTACCGCCGGGTAAAAAAGTTGAGCATCACTGAAACAGCTGATGCAACAGGGTATAGCCGGTCACAGGTATGCCGAATTCAAAAAAAGCATGAACTCGACTCGGTAAAATGAGCCTCATAAGGGTCTACAATGGCGTCTAAAGCAGTGGTATTCTGGAGCGGTACAAAGGAAGTCATATCTGATTAGGGAGACAGAAATGAAAGGGACCAAAGGTTTTACCATTGTAGAGCTGGTGATCGTTGTGGTTGTTCTTGGGATACTGGCCACTGCTGGAACTTACTATACCACTCGCTCAGTCGATAATGCACGCAACGCGGTTGTCAAAGAGACATACAATCAACTTCAGCGGAGTACAGCCCTGGTTCATGTCCTGGCTATCTCCGAAGGGCAAACAGCCGCTAAGGGAACAATTGATATGGATGGAGATACCCTGGGGTTAGCCTATGGATATCCATCCGCGACAGTTAGTAAAGGAAATACCAAAGGGATTGATTACCTTGTGGGAGTCAACCTGGAAGATTGGAACGTCAAGGCATCTGGCCATAAGGTGACCCTGGCCCCCAAGGCCGTCTCTGCTGCTACAGCTAAAACCTGCACCATTACTTATACCGCGGCAACAAGCAGGCAAAAGGCTGCAGTTTCTATCCCAAATCCTCTCGTATGTAGCTGATAAAAGCCCCGAAAGGGGCTTTCTGGCTTGTTTCTTGCTCAATTTTTCACAGCGCACCTGATTGAGAACAAAATAAATGAATTCATTGAAATGGGATACACATTATAAGGCCTCTTTTGAATCACCTGATATTGGGGATTCCGTTTGGCTTAGCGCTGACAGCGAGAGCATCTGTTGCCTAGTCGATATTATTGAGAAGAAAGAAGAAAACCTTATCGGTAAGGTTGTCTCAGTGATCCCTGGACTTCTAAGTCGCTATAACAGCCCAGCTTCTATGCCGATGATCTCGCAGGGAGAGCAAGTGAGCTTCAGGATCCACAATATTCAGGAATAAGGAAGCCATTTGTTTAAGCAGTGCGCAATGTGTCAACACCGGTGGGAAACCCGAGCCGATTTTCTGGATGATCCACAGATCAAGCTAAATGGCTATAAGGCAGACTTTGAAAGGCTTGAGCATGGCCTGTTTTTGTTCACGCACCATAGAAGTGGGTGCAACTCAACATTGGCCATTGAAGTGTCAGATTTTAGGGACCTCTATACCGGGGTAGTCTACCCTGATAGAAAAAGAGGTGGCTCAGACTGCCCTCTCTATTGTCAGGATGAAAACCAGTTAAACCGGTGTGAAGCTTTCTGTGAGTGCGCTTATGTCCGGGAGATTATAAGCATAATTTCCTCAAAGAGTCCCGGAAACTAAGCAAGATAACTACTCAGGTCACAGCGTATACAGCATCATTCGCAGACTGGAGACCATGCGGGGTACTGTGATGAATAAAAATAATTATACCCTCGACACTTGCTGCAATAGAACGAAGGTAAGAGATCTGCTAGAAGAGCAGAGGTGCTGGATGTCTATTGCGGAGGTTGCAGAGACAACAGGTCTCACTGCTCAGCAAGCATCAAAGACCCTTCACGAGCTATACAGCCTCAGTATGTCATTCGACAAGAAACAGGTTGGGATGGTGATATTTTATCGCGCAGCTATAACAAATAAGCTTTGGCGACAGGTTATGAGCAGGCCAATCCTGGTTGATGCCAGCTCTTCCCCAAGGTCACTCGTAGGACATAGCCATGAGAAAATATAATCAAGCTTTGCTTCTTTTATTATTAGCTTCAAGTTACACCGTAAAGGCCGGTGCAGATGATTTATCTACTTGTCCACGCGGTGTTGATGTGTTGTATCATGAGCGAGTCCCATATATGGAGAAGAGAGCCGATGGTATTGTAGGATTAGTAGCAACACCTGCGGCAAAAGCATTTAGCTCCCTGGATATCAAGGTATACTGGAAAGAAGTTCCACCCAAAAGGCAGCTATTGAGAGTAAAAAGCAATGAATCATGCACTTGTGCTTTAGGTTGGTTTAAGAACTCGCAAAGAGAAGTATTTGCAAAATACAGTTCTCCAATTTATAGAGATAAGCCTCAGGTTGCCCTAATTAAGTCAAGTAATAGCCGGTTTTCAGATGGCACACAGCTCAAGGACACGTTGTTGAATCATGATCTGAAACTTCTTATGAGAGATGGATACTCTTATGGAAGTTATATTGATAAGCTCATTGATAAAACAAGGCCTGCTATCAAGAAGGTTTCTTATGACAACTTGAAAATGTTAGAGCTTATTTATTATAGACGATATGATTATTTTTTTATTTCCCCGGAAGAGATAAAAACACTTATTAAGCATTCATCATTCCAGGTTAATGACTTCAAAAGCATTAGCTTCAGCGATATCCCAAGCGGAGAAAACAGATATATCATCTGCAGTCAAAAGGTACCAGACAAGCTCATGAAAGAGCTTGATGAATCCTTAGTTCACAATAAACACTAAAAAGGTTAACGCTATAGGGTGCGCCATGGGACTTAAAAAGAGCTAACGCCAGTCGTACTTGGGATATCAGATATCGATAAAGAGCATCAAAGAATGTTCAATATCATTGGTGGCTTCAATAACCTTGACTGCTCTGACCTAAACATCAGGGAGAAGCTATTTTTTCTTCTTGGCAGACTGGATGAGTATGCAGCCTACCACTTCGCTACAGAGGAGGAATATTTTTTATCGCATGGTTACCCTGATTCAGAAGATCATATACATGAACACCACTATTACATAGATACATGTCAACTACTATATCGAGATTGCTATAAATGCAAGAGTAAAGAGGATTACCAGGTGTTTATTGGTAGAATGGAGTCATTTCTTATTCGTTGGTGGTTCCACCATATCTCAGAGAAAGATGTTGAGTATGCAAGTTTTATCAAGAATAAAAAATAACAGTCACTATAATCGTGGCCATGGGTCTCACCACGGCCATAAATTTGAAGAGAACAGTCTAAAGCTTACGCGCCCTTCGATCTTCCTTCAAATATACTAAAGTTTGCTGGAGAACATCGCTGACCATTGATTCAAACTCATGAGTTTCTCTATCAGTCATGTGTGACATGGCATCGACTCTGCAACAAATGTATTTTGAAGGTAGCTTGTTGAGCGCAATACAGCACAAGTCATCTATGAGAAATGAGTCGCACTCAGACTCAAGGCCCATTTTATCTATTTGGCGCATAACAAAACCTCGGTTAGATTGTGTATATTTTCATTAAGTTTCATATAGCTACCCTTAAGTTAAATTATTCTTAGATTTCTGGATGCATCACAAAACTTGTCTCTCAGGGTAAGGTACAGTTTTTTTTGATAGTGGGCACGCTGATACTTATCGGAGTACAATTGACACCTGTAGGTAAAGAGTTTCTTAGCCTCTGAGCGGCAGTTCCGGTATTTAATGCTTCCGTGATCATGGTTATAACATACAGAATCAAGAATGATTCGAGATTTCCTCTCTTTCCATTGGACAGGAAGGCCTCTCGAACTTGCTGCCATAGCCTCTGCAGAGAGAAAAATCAGAGTCAAGAACACAAGTAGAAATTTCATGGCGTTAACCTTAATGCTGGGCTTAGTTTAAGGCTAGAAGAGCTTCGAGCGAAGCTCAAGAGCAAATTTTGTGAGGTGCCGAGGATGAATACCTAAGTTCGATGCCTATATGTGTGTATGAAAGCTCTCATATAGGCATCGATCGAAAACGCCAAGCTAACAGATCTAGCTCTCAAAAAACCTCATTTGTGAGATTGGGGAGGTAGCTATTCAGGGGGGTATGTGACGATCATCCCGGCTCCGCATTTTGGGCTTGATGGATCCTTTTTAGATGCCACGCTGGCTGCATGAAAAAAAACCTGGTCAGAAGGCTTGCATCAGCCAAAGAGCAATCGAAGTTGCTCAGCAACTTGTTTTTGAGCTTCACCATAGGCTGGCTGAGCTCGAAGAACGGCTGGCCAGGAATCCACAAACTCATCAAATCCTTCTGTGATGCCCCCTATAAAAAGCCGAAGACATCGGAATGATGAGACGAGAAAGAAAAAGTCTTCCAAAAAGAGAGAAGGACAACCGGGTCACAAAGGGCACCCACCGGGAGAATTTATCGAGATATCAAAGGATTACCTTCTTCTAAAAGCATTGATCTATGAGGTGTTGTATAAATCCTCCGGCAGTACATAGACCATATCCCACTGCTTACTAATATAGGTTGGGTTTACCATCTCATTAAAATAGGGAAATGAATCATGTTTAAAAAAGCGTCTTTATTAACAGTTTTACTAATGGCATCTTCTTGCTATGCAGCTTCTGGCACCAAGGCCGTATTATCAATCCCAGATAGCTATAAGGCTGATATAACGATCTCTAACTCACTAAGTTACCCTATTACAATTCAGCTCAACGATGAGCTGCTAGGTATTGGTAGCCACTCGTCTTTATACCGCCGTGAAGATATTTCAAGTGCACATGATAAAACACCAATATTTAGTTTTATCTCTAGAGCCCTAACTCAAGGAGGAGGGATGGACTATCGAAAGGTTTCTGTTTATCAGAATGTAAAAATGGGAAATATCAAAGGAATGTACTGTAAAAACAAGAACTATTTATCATTTGGTGACAAAACAATATCAGTTGAATACCCATATAATATGATGTCCTGCACTGCATCAAAAAATACGCGTGTGATTTTAGCTGGGGATGCAGGTGATCTTTCCATATCTGTCATTATCAAATAGTAACAAGGGTGCAATCAGGCACCCGAGCTGTCTATGCATCCGCAGATGCAGCAGGATTATTGGCTCCGTTGCAAAAAATGAGCTCGGGTAGGACTACCTCATGTGGGGTAGTCTTAGAAGATAAACTGGCGTTGTACCAGGTATGCTTAATCTGCGCTCCCCCACCATACAACCAAGATCCCAGCAGCTCCTTTCTGAACATTCGCATCACCTCAAACCCTTTGAACATGGCATAAGCGGTCCGTTTGGATTGAAATTCACGGGCCGGTTTGAGTAGCCGTTTTAGTTTGCCATGATCCTATTCAATTGTGAGCACACTCTTTGTAAGCTCACGATCGTGCTATCTGGCTGATGCGTCAAATGAGAGAGTCACTTGGGCATGATTTATGCTGGTAAGCTCTATGATCGTCAAAGAGTGAGGGCGTATGGCATACAAACCTCTGGATGTTCCGTTATCAACTCTCGATGAATGGCAGGAGATGTTGAATGTTCTGGCAGAGCTACTCCAGGTGCCAGCAGCCTTGATTATGAGGCTTACTGAGGAAGATATTGAGGTCTTTGTTTCAAGTGAGAGCGAGGGAAACCCCTATCACCCGGGAGATCACGAGCACTTCAGTGAGTCTGGACTGTACTGTGAGTATGTAATTAAAACGGGGGATGCACTCTATGTTGGAAGCGCTTTGGACAGTGAGAGGTGGAGAGATAATCCTGATATCAAGCTCAATATGATCGCTTATCTGGGGTTGCCCCTCCTACTTCCTGATAGGACCCCCTTCGGGACGATATGCGTCCTGGATAGCAAAGTGAATCATTTTTCAGAGGTTTGTGAGCGACTCATGCATAGCATGAAGAAAGTTATTCAGGGGCATCTGGAGCTCATCGCAGCTAATCAGGAGTTAGGTGACCAAAATAGGACGCTCTCAGACTACATTGAGGAGGTGAAGGTATTGAGAGGGATTATTCCAATCTGCTGTTGCTGCATGCGTATTATCGCGATGGCGATCACCGAATAATATGATGTCGATCACCTCAACATCCCGTCTCACAGACTGGGTTATTTTTTACCCTGAGTGATCGGCATCCGTCAACTCTGCGGTGATTTTTCTCATCGATTCTCCGCATAATTCTACACGGATCGCTCCATGAACCAGACGATCCAGGATCGCATCCGCATGGGTTGATTCACCGATCATTGTGTGCCAGTGCTCCAGCGGAAGCTGGCTGCCGATCAGTGTGGCTCCGTGACCATGGCGAGCATCGATTAACTCCAGTAGATCGCTACGCTGAAGCGCATTCAGCGACTCCAGTCCCCAGTCATCGAGGATCAGAAGCGGCGTGTTTCTCAACTGAACCATCAGCTTTCGATAGCTGCCATCAGCCTGAGCCAGCTGCAGTTGCTCCAGCAGCTCTTTAAACCGGAAGTAGCGAACCCCGAGTCCCTGCAGACAGAAGTGATGGCCCAGGGCGCAGGCCAGATAGGTTTTCCCGCACCCGGTCGCCCCGGTCAGGATCAGAGTCTGCCCCAGGCTAAGCCAGTATCCTCTGCCAGTGAGCGGATCTGGGCTCTATGCAAGCCGCGATCACTTCGATAATCCAGTTGCTCCAGATTTGCCTGCAGCCGGAATCGGGCCTGCTTGATAAGGCGCTCGATCCGCCGCTGAGACCGATCCGTCAGCTCCTGCTCCAGCAGCAGGCTGAGTCGCTCTTCGAACCCGAGTTCCTGGTAGTGCCCGGGTTGCTGATGTTGCCTTTCCAGGGCATCCCGGATACCACTTAGTTTCAGCTCCCGAAGTTGCTGTTTGAGTTGTTCTGTCATCTTTGATCCTTAGTGATAGTAGCCTGAGCCACGGATATTGAGGTGAGTGAGCTCCGCCAGACGATCCGGCTGAGTTTCGGGCAGTGGCTGGCCATCCAGCCCCTTTTCCAGGATGGAGCGGATCCCTTTCTGATAGTAAACGCCCGTTCGGTCTGCTCGCTGGCAGGCCGCTTCTAAGCGGGGGCGTCCATATCGCTTTTCCAGGTTGAGGATCCCAAGGCTGGCCCGATATCCAAGCTCCGGGTGGGACTTTCGGTAGAGCAGCTGTTTGATCACCGCAAGCGTGGAGGGGCCTATCTCCTGAGCCCAGTTCAGAAAGCGTCCCGGGGTCCATTGCATCTGCTTTTGGTGTGCGACCGGCATATGATCGGGGTGGGTGGTTTGCCCTCCCTGCTGATAGCTGCGTGGATGTGTCGCGACACAGCGACCACCATGATAGATCCGTACCAGGTTGTCGCAGATATGCGCTTCAAGCTTGCGTTTGAGCAGGGTATAGGGAACCGAGTAGTAGTGCTTGTCGAGCTCGATGTGATAGTCGATATGAACCCGAACCGCCTTCACCCGGGTGAACTGATAGGGGTTTTGAGGCAGCGATTTGAGCACCGGTTTGTCTAGCAATTCAAACTGTGATTTACGGCTTCCCGGCAGCTTCTTGAACGGGCGATTGTTCAACTCGGTGAGCAGAGCCCCGATCCGCTGGTTTAGCTGAGCCAGACTGAAGAAGGTCTCATGGCGCAGTTTTGCCAGGATCCAGCGCTCAACGATCTGCACGCCCACCTCAGCCTTGGCTTTATCTTTGGGCTTGTAAGGACGGGCAGGAAGCACTGCAACACCATAGTGTGCAGCCAGCTGCTGATAGGTAGGATTGAGATCTGGCTCGTAGCGACACGCTCTACTGACTCCGCTTTTGAGATTATCCGGAACGATCATCTCTGGTACTCCCCCCAGAAATTCGAAGGCCCGTTTATGGCTCATCACCCAGTCTTCCAGCCCCTGACTCAAGGTTGCATCGGCGTAGGTGTAGCTGGATGCACCCATCACAGCGACAAAGATCTGAGCCCGACGCTCCTCCCCAGTCCTCGGATCCACGATGGGCACGGTTGGACCGCAGTAATCAACAAACAGTTTTTCACCGGCTTTATGGCTCTGACGCATTGAGGGAGACTGGCATTTACGCCACTCACGATAACGCATGCAGTAATGGTTATAGCTGTAGTGGTTCTTGGGATGTCGCTCAGCATACTCCTCCCACAGGAGTTGTAGCGTCATCCCTTTGCGTCTGAGCTCCTGATGGGCCACGGCCCAATCCGGCAGAGGAGGTGTCTGACGAACCGTGATCCGGGTCTCAAGGAACTCACGGCGCAGCCGCTCTTCATCCCACTCAGCAGGCAGAGGCCATTGGCATAGCCCCATCTGTTGGGCCCTTTTGCAGTAATTGGACACAGTCGACGGAGACACAGACAGGCTGCTTGCGATCTGGCGGTGACTCAGGCCGCCTTGGTACTTGAGTCTGAGGATCTCTTTGAGTTTTCGCATGGTGATATGCACCGTTGGCATGGCTGGCTCTCCGCTCGAGGTCAAACAGAGAGCATAGCCGGTTAAAAAAACACCTGCGAAACGGGAGTTGAAATGAATAACATTTCGGTCGGGACTGCATAATATTCATGCCGATCACCCAATAATATAAAACTCAAAAGTGATCGCCATCGATATTATTGAGCGATCGCGATCGATATTATTCAGTGATCGCTATCGATCTTATTGGGTGATCGCGATGGACCAAAAAACGCATGCTGCAAAAGCATCAGGGATCCTGAAGGAAAATGGCAGCAGCTGGAATCATATATATCAAAGCATTCAGAGACTGAATTCAGTCATACATTTTGCCCAAGCTGTTTTGAGGAGAGATATGGGGAGGTATGAGAACGCTATATTGATATGATAGGATGAGCCTGGCTATGGTTCCATGCCAGGCTCGGTGTTGTGAAGTCATGACTTGGAGCTAAGCAGGGAAGCAGCAGTTCGAATCGTGTTTGAACCCGCTCAGGAAGTTTTGGGGGTGGATCTGCCCCGGCCAGGCTGATATTCGTAGAGCACAACCGGCTGCGGATCCCATTCGCTACTGCGGTAAACCCACATATAGGATTGGCTGACCGCTTCACGTCCCGGCTCATCCAGCACCTGAAGCTGAGTCTCATCCGCGCACAGCATCGACTGTGCCAGCCAAGCGCCCGCCAGGTAACCTCCCCACATAGGTTTTAAATACCATATGGGTGCCGTATGGTTACCTTTCTGTCTATAATCTACGGATGACCCGACGCTCTACCTTCGAATCCGACAACCATAGACCACTCAATCGACTCCTCAAAAAAGATCGTGCCTTTGCCCGCTACTGTGAAGATCAGGGCGATAACCTGCGTGCCGCTGAAATCGAAAACGTAACCAAAGCTCTGGTCTGTGGCACCTGCGTGCTGGGCAGTAAGGCGATGACCTGCCCCAACGGTTGCGCGGTCAATGACCGAATTATCGGCTTCTCCTGCAACGGGAAGTTCTGTCCGCGCTGCGGCGTCAAACGCACCAATCAGTGGATGGAAACCCAAAATGCCATCCTGCCCGATTGTGACTATCAACACGCCGTGTTTACCCTGCCAGAAGAGATCTGCCAACTGTTCCTCCCCAATGAGAATCGCTGGCTGCTCAACTGCCTCAGTCGTTGCGCCGCAGAGGTGTTACTGAGTCTGGCGAAGAAGAGAGGTCTGACGGTTGGGATCTTTACCGCCATCCATACCTTCGGTCGCAGCCTCAACTGGCATAACCATATCCATGCTTCCGTCACCGCCGGAGGGCTCAATGCCCACGGCAAATGGGTGAAGGTGACCTTTAAGCTGATGCAACCCTGGAAGAAGGCGATAGCCAAACTGCTGCGCAAATATCATCGGGAGTTGGTGATCCCCGACGCTCTTCAGGGGTTGTTTGGCAGCGATGAGCTGCTGGAGCGTTACCTGAGTCGGCAACTTCCCCCATCCACCTACTGGCACACTTATATCGCTCACAAAACCAAAGGCAGCCGTCGCACTGCCGGTTATCTGGGCCGCTATGTGCGCCGACCACCCATCGCAGCCTCCCGGCTGCGCCACTACAACGGTGATGGCAATCTCATCTTCAACTACCTGGATCACCGCAGTGCTCAGCGGGTCCGGGAGGTGGTCACACCTTATGAGATGGTGTGCCGGATGCTACGCCATATCCACGAAAAACACTTCCGCACCATCCGGTATTACGGGTTCCTCAGTAACCGCATCAGAGGGCAAAAGCTTCCCCTGGTCTACAGCGCTCTGGATGATCATCCGCAGATCCCCTTCCATGTCACCCACGCCTCCCTGGCAAAAGCATATCTAGGCTCAGACCCCTATCACTGCAGCTGTTGTGGCGCCCGGCTGCGCTTCAAAGCTCTCTATCCCGGGTTTACGGTGAAGAAGCTCATGGATCACTGGAAATCCTTCGCGCAGGATCGACAGGTGGTTGCCTGAGCACAGGGAAGATCCGTCTTACGTAGGGATATCTGAGCAAACCTTATACGATTCGTTGGTTTTACAGCCACTACATCAGCAGACAGTTTGGATTATCGCAGCTCCCTGCCCTCGATCATCCTTAGGTAAGCCATCTGAGGGGGGCTTTGAAATTCCTAAACTTGAACCATGGTTACAGTTGCTCGAACTCATCATCTTCTCCTGAACTTTCTTTGTTGTTATTTCAGTGAGATGGGTTGGCTACTGCTTCCGATGCCAATTTTTTGTCTCTACGCACAATTATTAAGCAGCTCTCATGCCAGAAGCTCAGACTCTATCACTAAGCTGATTTGGCGGGAGCGGGAGCAGAGGTGTAGTGGATGAATACCTAAGTTCGATGCCTATATGAGAGCTCTTGAAGCTCTCATATAGGCATCGAAAACGCCAAGCTAACAGATCTAGCTCCCAAAAAACTTAATTGTGAGATTGGAGAGACCGTATATGTTACCAGTTCCACTCGGTTCCCTCCCAGTTGCTGTTCTTGTTTTTGATCAAACACGCTGATCCAGACGTAACCAATGTTCTGTCCTATCATGGTCTCTCTTTAAAGGAGCTAGTGTAGGCGCTATAAGCTTTGCTATCGGCTGCCAACAGATACAAATTAAGACTTTAATCCCCGTGGGTCTAATTCCCAGCCGCTTGCGGCGAAGTAACTAGGTGTTTGACTAACCAAATACCCCGCTTCGCGAAGCGAAGGCGAGCCTAAGCGAGAGGGCTTGCCTCGGGGATTATTTATTTTGACGCAGTTAGCATCAGATGTCTGACACCATCTTGGGGTATAGTTCGACCTTACATGCTTATCTCTGCGCATGCGGCATGACAGAATAGATTGCTTAAACATGGCATATGCTATATTGTTATTATATGGCATATGCTCACAACGTTAACTGGGAAGCTTTATGCCAAGACTTAAGATAAAGAGAAAAATTTGCGGACAAGCTGCATACTGCTGCTTTAAACCCAATCGGATCCCGATGTCTCAGCTTCAGAAAGAGGAGCTTCTAGCTGATGAGTTTGAAGCGATTCGGCTGGTCGATATGCTTGGGATGCAGCAACAACAGGCAGCTGCGCAAATGGGTGTTTCACGCCAAACGTTAGCCAATATTCTCAAAGTAGCTCGATTCAAAGTGATCGATTGCCTGGCTCACGGGAAGGCTTTAATGATGCAATCAAGTCATGAGGAAAGTGAAGATGATCGCAATACCAGTCAATAACCAAAAATTACCTGCCGGGCATTTTTCTAAAGCCCCCCAGATTCTGATTTATAATCCAGAGATGGATGAAAGCCACTGTTTTACAAATCCTGCGGCATCGGAGGGGTGCCAAGGTAAGCAAGAGCTCATCGAGTTACTGAAACGTGAAAAGGTGGGTATCGTGTGTGTCCGAAACATTGGTGAAAAAATGCTTGGTCGCCTGTTGGATTTAAATTTATCAATTCACCATATTCAGCCAGGAACACAAAACGCTAAAGCTATATATGAAGAAGCCAAAAAAACACCTCAGTTGCTGACATCTGCAGAGCAAGGGCGTCCCTCGATTAATCATCTGCGTAAGCAACAAAATGGAGGTTGTGGTTGTAACCATAAGCATGGCTCTGCTGATAAAAAGAGGTGTTGTGGGAAGGGGGCAGACCACTCACACGCCCTCGCTTCAAATAAAGGATGTTGCTGTCAGGGAAAACGTCATGCCTGACTCTGCCACATCTTATCAGCAGTGCTGTGATAGTCATCAGAATTGTTTGATTTGCGGGGATGCGAATCCAGCCTCACTAAGACTTAATTTCTCTTTGTTAGGTGATGGATCAGTGCATACGCTCTTTCATCCATCAGAGATCTTGCAGGGGTATCCACAACAGCTCCATGGAGGGATAGTCAGTTCACTTCTCGATTCAGCAATGGTTCATTGTCTTTTCCACCAAGGGATCCAAGCTGTTACAGCCGATATGAAAATCCGTTTTGTCAGCCCAATCTTAGTGAATTCAGAGGTAGAGGTAATGGGGCAACTAATTTCGACCCGCCGGAATATTTTTGATATGCGGGCAGACATAAGGCTTGAAGGAAAAACCCATGCCTGGGCAAGCGCTAAATTTGTCCGGCTAAGAAAATAAAGAGACGAATATGGAGAATCCTGATGCAGGGGAAAGTGGCCGCCTTACGTAAACTAGGCCTTAGGGATCGGAGTATCTGGAAACTAATGGTCACTTGTGGTGCAACACAGCTCAGTTACGTTCAATTTTCGAAACAGCTTCATCAAGCTGAGTTATCCCATATGAGACAACCTATAAACGTGGTTCAAGATATCAACCACTTATATGCTCTTCTCAAAGAAGAGCTGATACAGCAGGTCAATAAATTTAATCTTCACAGGGAAAAGCTGACAATCAACTGCCAGGCACTTAGCTCAGTTGATGCAATTGGCTTCCCTGCTCATCAGGATTATCCCATTGTCCGAGGCCACGAAAAAATGATCGAGGCGGATTTTCTGGGAAGCAGAGGACAGGCGTTCACGGACCACTATCAAAACAGCGAGTATTCGCTTCAGCAACTTCTTGAGCTACCACTGGAGACCAACCGCCAGAGAGCTGATTTTATTGCTGCACTAAATGCAGTATATCGGCATCTGAAGCAATGTGATAGGACTGTGCATTGTAAAAATGATGAGCTAGCCCTGTGTGGTCAGCAGGTCGTTAATGCCGTTGAAGCAGATCAAAATATTTTGCTAATAGGCCTGCAACCACGGCTTCTGGAGAATTTATCGCGTCGTCAGCTTGTTCGGGTTATAGATCTCGACCCGGCAAATATCGGGCAGAGGAAATATGGGATTACCATCGAAGGTGAATCACAAACCGATGCAGCGATCGAGTGGTGTGATCAGATCATGGCGACCGGTTCAACCCTTGTGAATGGCACTATTTGCCACTTTCTACAATCGAACAAACCGGTCACTTTTTTCGGTGTAACAATCTCGGCAGCAGCCAGGATACTGAAGCTAAACCATTACTGCGTCTGTGGGCATTGACAAGAGCGGTGACCACCTTTGAATTCCTGGATAAAATAACGTACTGACATCACAAGTAAAAAGCAGGCAAATAACATTCGTAAGGCGTGGTTAGGGAGAAGGTTGGAGCAGTACGCGCCAACCACTGCACCCAGCAGTGCTGGGATGAGCATAAGGCGTATCGCCCAGGGATCAAGGGCTTTATGTTTTTTATTGATCAGGGTTGCCGTACCGGTAATAAATACCATCGTAATCAACGAGATCAGTACGGCCTGATGCATAGGCAACCCGAGCAAAATCACAAAGAAAGGTACGATCACCAACCCACAGCCAACACCAAGTAACGTAGCCACAAAACCGACTAAAAATCCGTAAGGCATTAGTAAATAGAAGGCTGAAAAAGGCAGTACCTGATGGATATATTGGAATAGTAGCATCGGCGCATTCCCCACCTGCAGCATTTTGATCCCGGCAATGAAGATGAAGATAGCAAATAGTAAACGGATCCACTTTGCATTGATTCTCTGTACATGCTGGCCACCAAACCAAGCCCCAACCATGCAGGCAGGGATAAATAGGTAGAAATAGTGAGCTGGAGGCAGTTTGTCGATAAAAATAAAATTAGCGATACTGCCCACCACGACAATAGGAAAGATGGTAGCCAGAGATGTGCTCGCTGCCTTCCTGAAGTCCAGTTTAAAGAAGCTGACCAGAGCGGGAACCAAAAGGCATCCCCCACCGACCCCGAGTCCTGCACTAAAAAATGCAACTAACAATCCCAAAATAATAAAACCCATACATCACCTCCATTCCAGATACTTATGATTATGTTCTCTTCTATAACAGGCCTACAGAGAGCTGGAAATTTAACGTTCTATTTAAAGCGTTCGTCAGATAATGTTTGATGTGGATTCATTCCCTGCAGATACCACCCATCACGAGTCCCTTGAATATTATCGAAAGCCTGTATGTAAGGTTTGACATCTATAATTGGAGTGCCATTCAGCAGATCCAGGCCTCGAACGTGCAGGATATTTCCCTCGCGGCGTTCTAACTGGACAATACTGAGGCCCAGCGGATTAGGGCGTTTGGGAGATCGAGTAGCAAAAACTCCCCGCTCTTGAGTATCAAGGAACGGTTTCACCTTGAGGTTGTGGCCCCTGCTGCGATGCAGGTGAAATAGTAAATAAATATGGGAGAATCCCTCAATATCCTGTAGTCCCTCGGCGTAATCCTGAAAAATTTCAATTTTCCCGCAGGACTCAGAGATCCCATAACCCTGTAGAGGGACACCCTCTACAGACTCAAACCCTGTAACTGCCTTGCCTATTTCAGAAAACTTAATCATTTGGTTCTTATCGAAGTTACATCGTGGTGGATATCTTACCTATTGAAATGAGCATATGCCACATAAGATGGGCGGTATTCCGAATAATTCTAAATGAGATAAGCTATGAATGGCTTTATGATGAACTTTGCCGGTGGAGAAATATTGATATTATTCAATGCGTTATGCCATTTTCACTGAGTTCTTTTGGAATTGATACTTTGCTCCTAGCCCAGAGGGGCAAGGGCTTCAAAGGGGGCTAGTGACGAACCGTACTTTAAGTCAAAGAACCCCAAGGTGAAAGGTCGATGGATGTATCTCTACCAGGTGATCACCAAGGAAGGAAAAATACTATTCAACATGTTGTATTTAAAGGAGTTTTAGCGTTTGAGTGAACTTGTCGATGAAATGGCATCCAAACCCCATCTTCGAAGCTCAAGGTGGTGACGACTACAGCGGATCTTGCGCCTGGGTGTGTGTTGATTAAGTCAGGCTACGCAAGCTCGTGAGCAGGTGACGGAGGACCGGGCCTTACAGTGTAATGAAATTAAATCCCCAGATGCATCGGAACGAAGAACTATGATTAGCCCTGAAGCTTAGCGCGACTTTCCGCCCCATTGGGCTTCAAGCAGCCCTAAAAGTTGACGGCTATCGCAGCAACCCGGTCACATCCACTCCGGTAAAGGGCGAAATGACATCCTAACAATAAAGTGTAGGCTTGTGACGTTTTCATTTTCTGATCATTGGACTCATCCAACTACTGATAATCTAGCGCAAATCACCGCTTATCGATAG
This sequence comes from Dongshaea marina, assembly GCF_003072645.1. Taxonomy (NCBI): domain Bacteria; kingdom Pseudomonadati; phylum Pseudomonadota; class Gammaproteobacteria; order Aeromonadales; family Aeromonadaceae; genus Dongshaea; species Dongshaea marina. The sequence continues at coordinate 29,394 of NZ_CP028898.1, read as the reverse complement.
TATATTGGGATTCGGATAGAATGGAGATGAATTCATGAGGATAGAAAAAGCATATTCCGAAGATCTTAAATGCTGCATAACCTCTGCCGAAGCAGACTCTAGGTATTCTAGAGGCGAAATTGAATCTAAATTCAATTTCCAGTGCCCTGACACGCACTGCTCAGCTGAAATAACTTGTGCTAATCTCGATAAGCCCAAAGAGAAAAGGAAAAGAGATCCGTATTATAAAGTAGTAAGCAAACATAGTGATAACTGCTTAATAGGATTAGAGACTGAGAAGAAAAAAATAAAAAATAAATACGCTTCTGATATCTATTCAGATGAAGATGTATTCTATGATAATGCAATCAGAATCAATCTACGCCCTCCCAGCGAAAGAAAACCAGAATCAAATCCTGACGACATGGAAGAGCAGCACACAGCCCAAGGAGAAAGGAGAAGTGATTGCGAAAGGAGAGGAAAAAGGGGTATAAGAAGAAGTAAAACTCTTCCATCGATAATTGATACATATAATTCAGGTTCTAATGAATTAATACAGCTTCCCCATATTGGAAAAATTCATATAAACGATCTTTTTGTAGAAATAAATAACCAACATCTATCTGATTTTGTAGATGAATTTAGAATTCTACTATGGTAAAGCATGGATAAATAAGGTTGAATGAGGCTACTCATTTGTCTTTTGTAACTCAATTGATGACCATGGAAAAAACAAGCGACCATCAGCATACCTCAACTCAAAAGACCTGGAGAAAACCACATTTCGTAAATTTAATAAAGAAAAACTTGATGCTCAGGTAGATAGAAGACCAAGAATGGTATATCTATTATCAGAGACCGGACCATCTATAAATAAAAGAGGCTATATTAATATATGGTGTGAAGGGCCAGAGCACCTGGATTACAAAGAGCTCCAGAAAAACTAGGTAGTAGCAGCCCCCTAGATAATAGGAGGGCTGGTGCCCAGTAATAAATTTATCCGGAGATCTTTAGTGTTTCAGTGTGACCTTTTAATTTTCTGAGGTTAGATCTCATACAGCAATTAATAATCTAATGAAAATTCGCCGCTTCTCGATACTTCAGAAATAAAGCGGCTGAATCATCAGCAAGATTACGTTTACACATTATCTTAATTAAGCTCGTAAGCGAACATGCTGGTCAATATCATGTGTAATCCATCCCATCTGATTCATTTTTTGAATCGTTTCGTTATAAACAGGTTGTTCTGGATCCAGTCCTCGTAAACTAAGAATCAAGGTTGCTCTCTGAGGAACATCAGGGATCCCCATTTCTGCTCTTAACATAACCCCCAATTTAAGCCTCCAATCTCCTACAGCTATTCCTTGCTTACAAGCTCTGTGATAAGCCTTAACTGGAGACCACTTAAATCCATTTTCCACCCTAGATTTCTCATACATCTCTGATATATCCTTAGGTGCTGGAGGGATTTTAGATGCGAACTTATAATTTCCTTCACCATCTTTATTATAGCTTCCCATGCCAACTTCAACATTTGTCCTACAATACTCTGATGCATAATTTGGATCCGTAACAGGAGAATATACAAGCGTCATGAATACTTCACCCTTATACTTCCCTTCACTGGTATTTAAGCAATCAGGTATAGGGAATGGAAACCGCTCAAATTCAAAACCTCCATATCTCACATCAGTTTCAAACAGCATCGTCATACAGTTTGGATCGCAATAGAGACTGTCTATAACATCCCCCGGCTTACCAAAGCCGAAACATCTTAAATCCTCTTTGCTAACCCCGTTAGAGCTCATCAAGGCTGAGTGTATCATTAATGCTTTTACACGTTCAGTAGGAACATAAACTTCTTCACCTTCAGATAAAAAATGGAATAAGTTACCTGCAATGCTAGAACCAATAGGAGCGGAAAAGCTCGTTCCTATATTTTCACATAACGTATTGTTTGGTCCAATAGAGAGAATTCCAATCTGAGCAAAATTTCCGTTTGCAGTTGCATTTCCTCCATAATGAATTATTTCTGGCTTTGGAATGTAGCTTGGACCAGGGCCTATCCTTGAAAAGGGAGATAAGTCATCAACACCACCTAACGCTAAAGGAGAAGTCTTGTGTGAGACGCTTCCTACCGTTAAAGCGCGCACAGAGTCACCGGGTGATGAAACTCTGTTTACATATGGATCACTTGAACGTGTTGGCCAGTAACTCAAGTCATTTTGATTTCCAGATGAAACAACAAATAAACACCCGTGTTCATCATGCATCTCATCCAAGAAGCGAGCAAAATCAGAAAAATCTGTCACATGAACAGGACTAGGGCTACCTAGTGAAAGATTCCATACTCTTACCTGAGGATATTTAGGGACGACCTCCTCAATTATTGCAACGAGATCATCCTCAGAGGTTCCTCCATCCTTCGGAAAAACATTTACGTCAACAATCATTGCTTGAGTTTCAGGAAATCGCTCGTCTTGATAGTTCAAGCTCTTACTATTGATGATTAAACCCGCGACCATAGTCCCGTGAGTATAATCTTCCTGTCCAGGAGGAACAAAGTTTTCTCTGGCAAGTATCCAAGGTTCAAGTAGAGTGCTACTAGGGCAAACACCTGAGTCAATAACACCAACTACAGGATACTCTTCTCCATTCTTAGGGGAAGGGAGCAATTGTTCATCAACCAAGCCTATTGGGGATGCCTGTAAGTTTAAATCACTTATTTTGAACTTTGGGATTGGTGATATACTACGTAGCCCAATAAATTTAGCCAGCCCAGCCAAAGCAGAACGGTCGCTTAATGTAGCAGACATCAATCCTTTAGCCTTTCCATATTTTAGATCTTTAAGTTGAATATTGTACTCATCAGCAAACTCTTTCAGTGCCTGCTTCAGTAAATTGTTTTTTTTGAGATCTTGATGGTCAAATAGCTTTAACTTTATTTTGTCACCACCAACTGCAACTTTTTCTATATATTCAGACTCTATTCCATTTAGTCTATCCAGCTCGGAGTAAGGTTCAATTTTTTCTATAGCAGATATATTTGAAATAATCTTCTGGCTTTTACCATCAAGGATCTTTGCTTTTAGTTTATCTAACCCATCTGATGTCGCACTTACCAAGAGCTCTCCAAAATCTAAAGTCCCAACAATTGGGCATGTTTTATTGTTGAACAATTGAAGTGGCCTATGTGACTTAGCTAATGCCTCTTTTCTAAGAGTCACTTTAGCAACCCCTGCGACAGCAGGTAAACTTTTAAACGAAGCAGAAAAATATTTTAAAGTTTCCGTAGTCTGCTCTGCTAAAACAGCTCGAACACTATTGGTTGCTCCATCTCCAAAGACTGTAGAAGCACCCCCTCCGCGATTCATCTTTCGGTGATCATTATCATTTACCTGAACCACTTGAATTGGGTTGTTTCTCTTATCCATTATTATTAACTCCTCTCCTTGAGGTTAAGCTAGATATCTTACCTGAAGAATAGCCAAATATACTTGCAAGAAGATCAATCGTGAACAACCTGCTATCTTTCTCCCTTAGCGTGATAATTTTTTCTTCATCACTAAGCGATTGATCGTTAAAGATATATTGATATTGATCTTGAGCTAAAACAGAAATCAATCTTTCAGAATCAACACATTCACTCTCTGAAATGACAGCATTACGCACAGCAGCATAGCAAGCCTGCTGAATAACAGCTCCATTCATTCCATCAGTTACATCTATGAGCTTTCTCAAACTAGAAGGACAATAATCACCCAAGAATTGACTAAGTAGTCCTTCCCTGATTTCTCTACTAGGAAGAGGTATCTTCACCCGATAAGCAAATCGGCGCCAAACAGCCGGATCTAACAGATCTTCATGATTGGTTGCAGCTAGCAATATTGTGCCTTCAGGGAGAGAATCTATATTTTGCAGCAAGCTCACAACAACTCTCTTTAACTCCCCAAGCTCATGCTTATCATCTCTTGCTTTTGCGAAAGCATCAAACTCATCAAGAAAGAGAACACATGGTCGATTCGCAGCATGATCAAATAAGCTTCTCAAGTTTTTTGCTGTAGAACCTAAATACGAAGAAATTAACGTATCACACCTTGCTGTAATAAGAGGTAGAGATAGCCTTGCTGCTATATTATGAGCTAACTTTGTTTTTCCGCAACCAGGGGGCCCATAAATAAGCATTGATGGAGAGATCCCAACCCCAGCCTCCGACAAAAGCGGGGCTTTCTCAATAAACCTCAAGAACTCATTGATGTCTTCTTGAACGGATTTATGTAGTTGAATTTGAGAATCATCAACTGTTGGGTATAGAACATCCCCTAAAGACAATCTACTATCCTTATCAACAGGCAGAGCTGGATCTAGGTGGCCAGTAACACCAGTAGAGCTGTAAGAGTAAGTGGTTTTCCCAATTTTTTTTCGAATACTTTGAGCTATTCTGCTTTTACCCTCTTTTTCAAGCTTAGTAGCCAATAACTCCGAGTAAGCAGCTACTTGAGAGACGTTGCTTTTCATCGCTCCCTCAATAATTTTTAGTATTTCTGGACTGTGATGCATATGATTACCTACAAGCTTGACTTGACGAAAACACTAGCACAAATGAAAAAATAACTCAATTTTTGAAGAAATGGGCTTCATATTGAAGATTTCTACACGCAAGCCATCGACATGCACTGATAGGGGGTTCAGATTTTTCTTGTGCAGAACATCATCATACAAACCCTAAAAATAGGCGATCTTAAGATAGGCAAGGCATTGAGTAGGACGGTGGCTCAGGGGCTCGATCTGGGTGGCTACATTTTGACATAAAGTAACAACGCGTAAATTTGACCCAAAAGTGCCGCTTTTAACATAAGAGTTATATGTTGACATTGGATCAAGGGCTTAGGAAGAAAGTCTCCCTAAGCCCTCAAAATCGTAGTTCAGGACAAGGAAAACTCACTCTTTCCAATGTTACCAATTTGTTACCGGAAAGCCAGTTTTCATTTGAGGCAGATCCTTGGGGCTAAGCCCCAAAAGTAGGAGTTTTCCTCCAAGATGGTATAATCCGGATGCGGTGCGAGGTTACTCGAACAGTGACCCGTGACCTCTCAGCCTGCTGCCACGACTCTCAGCAGGCAGCCGCACCACCCGTCGCAGGCTTGACCACTACGATGCTTGAGGGTGTCGCCGTGCAGACAGCAGAAACACATAAAGAACCATCATCTTTTGTCAGTGTGATGCTTGTTATCTATGCTGCTCTTTGATCTTGTCTTTTACAATTTTGTTAAGGTTGGAACTCGATTTTTTAGAACCCTCAATTGCGGTTCTACCACCACTGCCTCCCACCTGGCTCCAAGCGCCTTTAATCCCTTTCCCTGCTGCTTTTGCCAGACCTTTACCGAGGATCTTAGTTGGTTTTTGAAGGTACGTGTCTTTGAGTGTCATTGCGGCAGTGCCAAAACCTCCTGCTAATGATCCGGCCAATTGCGGAACTTGCTTAACCACATAGATCAAAACGACTCCAACGATCAAAACCTTGATGCCGATAGCTCCAGGGTTGACGCCAGCAGACTGGATGTCGTTATAGTTCAAGTACACCTTGAATCCATGGATTGCCATTGAGATCACTGTTACACCCAGTACCATCTGGAGGCTGTACTCGAAAACCTTATTGATCCACGAGTCAAAAAACCTTCGGGTGACTGGAAACATTGCAAAAGCGAGGAACAGCGGTCCAACAGTCAGCAAAAGTGCCATGAGGAACTGTACGCCGATGATGATCAGCGCTGAAGCTATAGTCAGTGGAATAAATGACAAAAGAAGCGTTGCAGCCGTAAAGATCCAGGGCCATGTGCTGGCTTTCCAGCCACTGACTTGCTGGAATGTAAAGATTACCTGGTCGGTCATAGTTTTGACGAGGCTATCGAGCACAGCATAGATGCTCTGGCTTTGTCCTGGGTTGTTACTCGGAAACATTAAGCTTGCGAGCTCTGATCCCCACGCTTTCGTGGTATCGATGATGTAATAGGTGTAGTTGTCCGTATTGAGGGCCATGGTCGATATAACAATAATCATGACACACCGGATCAGAAAGTCGGATGCAAAGTCATTCGTCTTTCCCATCATCAACAGGTATCCCTGGACCATGATGTAGATAGTTACAGCGATCAGAAAAAATGGGGCAATCCCATGTATCAGGTTTGCAGTTCCTGACACGATATAGTGATTGATAAGCCCCTCGGTTGATTCCCCCAGGAATTGAAAAACAGTAAATTGATCCATGACTCATCCTCCTTAGCGGATGGGGGCGACATAGCCGCCATAGTTAGTTGAGTTCCATACCTTTGCTTGGGCTTCTCGTTGCTGCTGATCCACGAGCTCCTGCTGGGCTTGGGAGGCCGCTTGGTACATGGCGAGCTTTGTTTGTGTGTTTTGGATCATGGCCTGCTCTGACTGTATTCGGCCATTGAGCTCCGCGATCCCTTTGGGGTCGGTTGTTGAATTGATCTGCCTCATGAGTCTATTGATATTGGTCTCCCGCTTGGCACTTTTGGCATAGGCTTCCTGTGCATAGGAGGCATTTTGAGCGGGTTGCACAGAGGCCGCCTCACAAGAGCGCTTTTGCGCTGCATCTTTGTAGTATTGACACACATCAAATATCTTTGAGCTGTCACGCAGGGCTTTAGCTGCACCGGAGAGCCCCTGATATCCATTGTTCATGATGTTTTTGTATACGCTGGCCCAGTTGCTGGGAAGGTACTGGTTAAGTTCGGGGTTGTAGAAAATATCCCCCAGATTTCGGGTGCCGGTAACCGCTGCATAATCGCGGCGCATTTGGTCGTACTGCTGGCGCATTTTATTGAGCTGATCCGAGAGGGTGGTCAGCTGGTTGGCCAGTGTTGCGGTTTGCTGGGCATACTGGGTGTAGTTAAGTGCCTGAGCTATCTGCCCTGGTATATCCACATCGACTGCGACCGGGATCCCGGCAATGACCTTATATGTCATGCATGAAGCTGCGATCATGCTGACAGCAATCGTAAGCTTTTTCATAGTGATCTGTATCCATTACAAGGAAACGCTTTCTTTTAACCGGAGCCGCTGAAAGAGTTGGCAAGATTTTCTTGCCACTCCTGAGGTGGCTGGCAAGCGAAGCGCGGCAGGGGAGGGTTATCTGGTTGCTTTCAGAAGAGCAGCTTCCAGAGCTTGTTTCGTTTGGTTTGAGAGCTCAGGCCAGGCTTTTTCCAGCATCTGACCTTTTTGCTGGTAGTAGGCTTGGCTCATGGTGATCTGATTTTCCTTTCCCTGATACAGGTAGGCTCCGCCAACACCAAAGAGCGAACCGGTACAAGCTGCAATCAGAGCGACTGAAGCCAGACCAGCAGCCCCGAATCGAGGGCGCTTTTGAGCGACAGAGTTCAGGGTCTCGCAGATCTCACTCCTTAATTTTTTTTGGATAAATCGGTGGTTATCCTCTTTTTTCCGCTCATTGTACTCCTCGGCCACTTTAGCGTAGTTGTCGAAGATCTGCTTGGTGTAACCAAGGTGTTCCTCGACTTCCATTTGAACCGTTCCGAGCCGGATCTTCATCTCAGCAGTTGCTTCATTGATGGTATCTTTCATCGTGATTTGATCAGCCAGGATCTCTTGAAGATATGCCTCTTGGACTGTTAATGGCTCCTGCTGTTGTTTACTCGGCATATTCCAGCTCCGCCTCATCTTGTTTCTCTGATTTATAGTTGGGGAACAGAAGATCAAAAACACGGGACATCTCTCGATCAACTCCAATTGCTAAACGCTTTGTTCCAAGCTTCTGAGATAGAGAAAGTCGTTCTTCTTTATCATCTGTGAATCGGATCATTTGTTTGTAGTCTGTTTGGTCTTCTGCGATCTCCTTGATTGTCAGTGGGGAGTCCTGTATGCGGCTATACAGCTCTGATTCATGAAGAATGAGCTCTTTATTTATGCTTGATAGAGTGTTGCTTGATTTAAATACTTTTGAGAATATTTTATCTATGGAGTCATCCCTATCAATCATATTGAATAAGACTCTTATCTTTTCTGACTCCACGCCCAGATCTGATAGTTCATCTATTGTTGATATTGTATCCTCTATTTGCTTCTGTTTTTTTGTTGTTGGAACAATGAAATAATCAAAATCATCATAGCTTCCAATAAACCCTTTCATTCTATTCATAAACTCTTCCACATTGGATGCGCCAACGTCAACAATGATATTGTCCTCCTGCATGACTCGCTCCATTATCTCTGAGAACTCCTTCCCTTTCATTTTTTCTCCCTTATCTCCGTTGTCATTGATTGTTTCAACAGAGATGACCGTGGAATTGTTTATTCTTGGCTGCAAAATGTGGTTTGCTACAACGCTTTTCCCAACGTTACCTGAAAAATTAATAATAGCTATCTTCATGATGTTCTCCTTATCGAATTGCTCTTTCGACTTTTTCAATGTGGTCAGTTATCTTTAGCATTAAATTGATGCATCTTTTTCTTTTCTCTCTTTCATTTAATCCATTTAGATCATCCAGGTTTCCACCGAGAGCTGTGTACCTGTCGTCCATGCTTGCGTGATTCTTTTTAAGTTCCTGGTAGCGTTCTATCTTTTCCTTGTATGGCTTTGCTATCCTCTCACCTTCAGATTCTTCTTTATCTTGAGGTTTTTCTTGTATTTCTTTCAGTGTTGTTTTGTTAGGTGATTTTTTGAATTTTTGTTTACCTGTGTCCCTCCTTATTCTGTACATTGCGTTTCTTAGATATCCTTCTGATATAGTAACTCCGTGTTCAGACATTAAGTTTGATATCATTGATATAGAAGCCCCATACGTTATTGCTTCATCTATCAAGTCGAAGCACTCTTCAATTGATTTTCTTTTCGATGGCTTTTGAGATTTCCGTAGTCTTGATACTAGGCTGAGCAGGGCAACTTTAGTTGGGTGATCCATTTTCTTCTCCACGCTATAGAACTCTGATGTGGTGATTTATTGGTGATCCTCTGGTGACTTGAGGGTGATCTGTGGTGATTTGGGGTGATCCATGGTTATTTATGGGTGATTCAGTGGTGATTTGATGGTGATCCATGGTGACAGAAAAAAAGATAGGCACGACGGGAACGTTTACACTCGCTTCGCTCGCTCCAACATCCCACGAGCCAAAGGGCCAGCCCTTTGAAACCCGGATAGGGCGCATACGCGCCCGCAGCCACAAGCTGAATTGCCATCATAACTCCATATCAGGGGCCTTCACTGGCTCCTGTCTTATAAATTGATTGGCCTGCTCAATCATTTCATTCGCCCTTGTTTGGGGGGGAGGGGTAACGGGCTCCTTCTCTTGCCCCTTCTCCTGTTTTTTCTGATTCATTTCTTGCTCCTGATGCTTTATTCTGGACTTCTCAATAATGTTTTCACCCCGAACCATGGCAGCTTTTAGTTTTGCGTATTGCTCATTCAACTTTGGATCGTCAAATGTCACATCAATATTGTTTTTAACTGCAACCTCAACCACCTTATCTTGATAGAGTTTGTCTCCCTTGATGTTGACCTCTTTGCCAAATTTTTCAATCGCCATGCGAAGCCCAAGTTCAACAGCAACATCTTCATTCTTCTTAATTAATACATCCTTTCCTCGGTCGACCATGATCTTCTCTTTTTGCAAGTAATAAGATACATGACCCTCTTTGTTGACCTTGTGCGTGATGTTTTCAAAGTCTTGAGGGGGGAGGGGAGGAGTGTTTTTAGAAACCTCATCGTCCTGATGCTTGAGTTGTGCAATTGAATCATTTTCATTGTCAGATTTTACTTCGTTCTCTTTGTTTACATAGGCGTTCAGCTTCTCTTCATCGGCAAGTTGTACTTTATATAAATCTGAAACCTCTTTGACTGCTTGCTCTTCTGGTATGTTTTTGGCGATCTTATACATCTCAATCGGGGTTAACTGCTGATCTTTATATGTGAATCGTTCACCATTTTCAGTTTTTACAACATCTTTAGGGGATACGCCAAGAGTTTTCATCTCTTTAGTATTATAGAGCACTCTCGATGCTTCAATCGAATTATTTATCTGCTCCTGGCTGAATTTCTTCTCTGAAGATACCTGCTCAATCTTATCGACAACCCATTTCTTTCTATCCGTATCAATCCATTTCTTATCGATAACCTTTCCCTGGTCGTCGCGGATGTTTGACTGAACAGTGACTCTCTCGGTCCCATTAACCTTTAAATCGATAATGTCACCGGTTTTTATCTTGTTTTCAGCAAGAGCATCCGGTATTCCGACTCCCCAGCAGGTTGTTTCTCTTCCGAGTCGATCTTGGAGGGTTGCAAAGTAGCTCTTTGATTCACCCTCGATATGATTATAAGGAGCGTAACCATGTTCAATTAATTTTCCTTTAGCCATGTCATCTTTTTCCTTATGCCGTGATTGGTAGGACTGGTATTGTTTCTGCATACTCTTTGGATAGCGAACCTCAATCTCAAAGCGGCCCTCTTTCTTCATTCGGTCAAGATTGATATCTGCAATGACCTTGTTCATTCTGGCGATGGAGAGGGCAACTCGTTTTTCTGAACCGATAATCGTGTTGTCCGCATAGATGGCGGATTTACGCTGCTTTAATTCGAGTTTGCTCTGTTGCCTGTATTGCCGCTCAAAAGCCATCTGCTGCTGCCATGCTTTCTTACGAGCCTGCTCGATGGTGGGTCGCCACTGCTTTTCAAAATGGTCTCGCTCGCATGGCGATATGGGTGCAAAGTCTCGGCCTTGCTGCCTGGCATACTCCTGTTCCAGGATTTGTTTTGCTTCGGCCCATGGCAGGTGCAGCTCTTTGGTCAGGAAGTCCCCCACGTTCAGGTTTCGGCTGCCACACTGGATCCGGGGGCTACCGTCCAGGGCGGTGCTGATGCCATATTTATTGGGCATGACACCGTGGGATTGTTCCAAACTGACAAGTAATTGCTCTGGGTCCAGCTCCTGTTTGATCTGCTTTATATCGACTTCCGCCAGCTGGCCATTTTGATACTCCTGGAACTCGATGGCGTACTGGCCCAGGCTGTCTGATGCTAGGCTGCGCTCTCGGATGCTGGCAGGCGCTCTTTGATGTCCTGTATATCGCTGAACAAGGGTTCGAAGAGCTCGGCCAGTTCGTCGATCAATGAGCTTTCTGATTCCTGGTTCAGAACCCCGATAATTTCGTTGAGCATCATGCAGATGCTCTCCTGCTGTCCGGAGATTGTCTCCAGCTGCTCTGAGATGGTCGTCAATGCTGGCTGGTCCTGCATGGTGCTGTCCTCTTTTCTGGTCTAAAAAAGCCACCCTTTCCTGAGGTAGCAGAGTGTTGTAATGCGCTCGGTTTCTGGCGTTGATATATCGAACCTCGAAAGCTCTCTGGGTATGCCATTGCTCAAGGGTTTGATGTGCTTTTGATCCGGCTTTGTATTCCCCGGTGAGAGGTTCGATGTAGTGCTGGCTACTTTGCTCACGGAGCCGGGCCTGCTTCATCGGTGTGGGAAGATTCAGGAATGCCTCGGAAAAAACCTGCTCCTTGAGATTGATCCCTTTGGCTTTACCGCTCTCTTTGATATTCAGGTAGGCATTCTCTTTTCCTGCATTACGGGTTTTTACGGTAAACCCGAGCTGTTGTAGCTCTCTGGTGAGTTCCTGAGTGCTTTGTATGTTCTTATCCAGGATAGTGTTCAGGATCTGCTCTTTGATTGCCTTGTTTGGTCCATCAAACAGATCCCCCTTATCCCTGGAGATGATGGTTCCCTCATTGCTGAAATCTGATCGGATATGGATCTTAGGACTGGCTAGGCCATATTTTTCATTCACGACCTCCTGGAAGGCATCAATGAAGTGCTCGTTATTCTTTACCATCCCAAAAGGCTCTAATCGGTGGAGAGACCTCAGATTTGTCTCTGGGATGACGATATGGATATGAGGTTTACGCTCGATCAACTCTCCGGTTTTCTTATTCTGAACCGTCTTAATTTTGGGGAGGTGGGCCTCGGCATAGTAGTTGTATTCATCCTCATCATAGGCAGCCAATGCAAATTGGCGGAATTCATCAGAAATCGTTCTCAGTAGGTCTGGATCGATATGATCCTCTTTGAACGACAAAGTGATGTGGAGGTATTTCTCCGCCTCAGTATCCATCCCGTCGATGATGGTGTGAGTCAGGTCAAGATCACCATCCAGGATGACTCGCTCGTCCAGTTCGTCCCGGGTATAGCTCCGCCCCTGTTTTTGTCCATTTTCCAGGTACTCCTTAATCCCGCCATTACCGCCTCTGACTCTAATCAGCATCGTGGATCCCCCTCTTGAGAGAGAGGCGGATCGCATTAAGCTGAGCGTTAATGTTTCGGTATCCGCTTTCGCTGAGAACGCCACTCTTCCAGTCAATATTGGTTTTTTTGGCGATCTGATTGAGGTTGTTGCTCGTCTTGTTGTAAAGATAAACTAGCCGCTTCGCATCGACAGTTTTCGAGGGGCGGCTCAGGACGATTGATCGGTTCTTTATCACGGCCTCTTTTAAGAAGTCGGTGACCGACAGGTTTGCTTTTTCTGCCCGATCATAGAAATCAGCGTGAATATCAGCGGGCAGGCGAAATGAGACCGGGATGGTCTTTGGCTCTTTGTTCATGGGCCGGTTCCTTTTGCGCTTATCCCCACAGGTGCCAAACTGACTCTGAGCTATCCTGAGAGATTACCTCTCTGGATGTCAGGTGATGGGGGAGGGCGAACATGCGTTATGGTTTTCCATATCTCCTAAGGAGTTTTGATATTGGATATCTGATAGGAGAATTGATAGGTGTCAATCAAGGATTTTCTGGTCGTATCGAAAGGCATACCTAAAGATAGGTTAATTAACGATCAATCAGTGTGTTGTGGCCCAGTAAGAGCAGGATATCATCTGACCATAGCCACTATACTTAAAGTAGAGGTAAGCCTCTAACTGAGGAGGTTAGACATGTTTATCTCATCCGACATGTGCCCATGGTGTATTGTTGTCTGCATAGCTCTAGGGGCCCTGCTAATTATTGCTCTAGGGTTATGGCTGCTGTCTCTTGATCAGATCTCCAAGCCTGAAGTCATAGCCTCTCTGGCAACCATAAATCCTCGAAGATAATCCTGAAGTCGATTCCAACCTTCCCAGAGAGTATCCCAGCCTGCGATCCCGCTTCGTTTGGTATCATTGAACCCTCCCAGCTTTGCAATCTCCTGGTAAGCCCACTCCAAACTCGGTTCGAACGTTTGCTTCTTATTGCGCAGCAAGATCAAGAGCTTAATCTCTTCTCCGGTAAGCACTCGTGACGCACTTATCTGACTGACCTCCTTCGCCTCTTTAATCAGGCCCAGCTTCTTCAGGCTGAGTGGCAAGGTAAAACTCTCCCGCAACTGCATCAGCCGAACCGCTGAAAAGCCAAGTATCGACGCCATTCGCTCCAGATTGTCTACCGACCCCATTCTTAGCTCTTCTACACCTGCACCGGATTTCCAGGCTTTGTGGAAATCCTCCACTCGCCATCTGGCCGTGTAGCTCTGGATAACTTTCAGGGCCTCTTCCAGAGTTGAAACTGGCTCGCTGGTCAGCAGAAGCCAGCGGATCGGCTCTGCACCATTAGGCTGACCCAGCTCTTCAGCCAGTACTGCGTTGAGGGTGAGAGTTCTGCCCCCCTGAGTGAGGGTCAATGAGCTGCTAAAGACTTGTAGCCTCGCCTTGCGAGTCGGCCGATTCTTCCGTTTCCCATGCTTATCTACCATCCCTTTTTGAGGGATATGAAGCTCATATCCGCCCAGGGAAGCTTGGGAGCGCAGATGTTCATCTAAAGGGAGTCCGGACTCTTCCACTTTGCGCATATGCTTTGCCCGCACGATAAATCTTTCTTGGTGCTCCTTCTTATCCTTGAGATAGTCAAAGATATCTGCTTCTCGATCACAAACGGTGATCACCCGGGACATCAGCGCTCCCATCCTGTGTCGGCAAAGGGCTGACGCATCGGGCCACTTACCACTCTCTTTCTCGTCTGCATCCTCAGGGTTATCCGGCCGCAACCACCACTCCTGATGAACCAACCCTATCGTTTGCTGCGTTCGGGCATTGAGTAGTAACTGGGAATGCACCCAGAATCCTCTTGATTTATCCTCCTTCTTTCCTAATTTCCCCAGCTTCGAAGCGGCTTGGTGCTTGTAACTTAATGAAGAGGTGTCCTCCAGAGCCAGGAGTTCGGGAATATCCTGGGCTATCTCAACTGTCCTTTCAAAACCAGCCTGACGTATTTTCATTGGTTCGACCTTTGGATTACGGATAAAGCGATAGCTGCCTTCAAGCAGGGCATCGTCACCCTCACAGGAAGCGGCCAAAGATTTCCCCACATGTCTACCACAATGGCTGGCGAGTGTGACTAACCGGGCTGTACGCCGCACGTCTCCAAGCTGTGCCGAACCAAAGATGTGCTGGGCCCAGCGTTGGGGATCATGGGGAGAAATCTGCATCGTATGAGTACCTTGAAACGGGATTATACGATGATCAGATCACTCTATGCTCAGAAAGTTCCCCTGCTCTTGAGATGTGTAGAAGAGACAGCCTCTATCCTTAGCCATCTGCACAAAATTTTCAATGATTACAGGATTAATTCTTGGGCTTCTTGCTAGAAGCCAGAGGTATTCCTTGCTCGGCCCTGATACAAATGCGTATTGGTAGTCCTTATGGTCTAATCCAAAAATGATGTATGAACCATAGAATGGGCCAAAAAAGGATACCTTGAGGTAGCCATTAGATTGACCATCAGCAAAATAGGCTTTCCCAACTGCCTCTTTCCATTTATTTTTTTCTTTGGAAAAGCCACGGTTTACCACTTTGACCCCTCCATCATCCCTCATACTATATTGTGCGGTGACGTTGCTTAAACCTCGCTCAAACGTATGATCTAGACGAGCTATCTCGTACCAGGTGCCGAGGTACTTGGATAATTCAAAGTGCTTTACCGGCTGAACCCCTTTCGGGATACCTGTGCATCCAGTAACAAAAAGAGAGCAGGCGATCACCAGTGATTTTTTCATACCTTTGGCCCTCTATTTATCGTTAGAAGATGGTCTATAGAATCTTGCAAGCCTTGGTTACATAGGGATTATCGTTGCCCTGGATCTGTGCGATAAGTTGATTTCGCTTACACTCCCACTCAGATGGTCGCTGCTTGGCCCAGGCTTGCATGAGCCGGATCTGGGCTTTGGAGATCTTTAATCCGTATTTATCTCGCATATAGAGATAGTCTCGACCAATAAAGCCATGGGTGTATTCAGGTGGGCGAGCCTGTTTCTTCTTAAAGTCGATCGACATTGAACAGCGTCCGTACATTCCCGGTCCACGCCAGTCGGAGTAGCGATAGTTCGACCGATCACCATTCACTTCGCCGATGGCTGGCACTAGATTGTGCATGTCACCTTCCATCTCGCGGAAATTGGCTGAGGTCTTTTTGCAGTTCTTACGACCGCCATCTTGCCAGCATTTAAGCTGATGCCCAAACCAGTATGCCGGGACGACATGCTCCCATTCGATACGGTTGGCTCGCTTTTCCTGCTTTCGCACCTTGTAGCCAGCCTCATATAGATGCGGCATCCCTTTTTTGCCCTCCCACTTTATAGGAGCATGGCAGTAGAAGGTAGGAACGTCAGAATGTTGCTTATAGAGCTTTACAAGTTCTCGCTTGGAAGCTTGAAAGCTCTGTGGATGGCTGGCTGCAAAGGTAGGGATGCTAACTGCAATCATTGCAGTACCTAGGATGATTTTGGTCAGTCTCATGATCGACTCACATGGTTCTCTCGCTGTGGCGCGCTCTGCAGGACTCGAACCTGCGACCGGCGGCTTAGAAGGCCGCTGCTCTATCCATCTGAGCTAAGAGCGCTTGGTGCCCAGAGCCGGACTTGAACCGGCACGCTGTAACCAGCGAGGGATTTTAAATCCCTTGTGTCTACCAATTTCACCATCCGGGCATGGTGGCCCTTGCTGGACTTGAACCAGCGACCAATCGATTATGAGTCGACTGCTCTAACCAACTGAGCTAAAGGGCCAAAGCTGCCTATTCTCTCCACTCACAAGCGAAGACGCAAGTCATTATTTCAGGACCAAATGATTCCTGTCATCTGAATTATATTGGATTATCCCTGACTTAATTTAACAATTCCTCTTACGTACTCAGTTGCTTCCTCTGCACTCCGGGCTGGCATCCTAACCACATGAAAATCATACCCGTCTGGTTGATTTCGAGGGCCGTCCAAGCCTCCCTGAACATAGGTGGCTTTAATCTCCCCAAGATTGGACTCCCAGATATCAAAATATAGACTGTTCGCTATTAATTCCTCGATCTCGTCGGCCTTCCTTCTTTTCAAACCTGACATGATAATGCATCCCTATTATTGATTGTGCCAGAATATAAAAAGCGAATGGGTGCGGGAAAAGACCCACACCCAAAACGATTGTGCATTCGCTGCCTGATAAAGTCATTAATCCTAGATCAAAAACTCATCCAGGCTACGACCTTCATTCATTGCTTGCTGGATTGGTGCTGGTTTTCTACCCTGGCCAGTCCATGTTTTTTCCTGACCATTCTCATCCTGGTAACGGTACTTCGCTGGACGAGGAGCTCGTTTTTTCTTTGGAGCCTCTTCAGTGATTCCGGTCAACTCAGCAAGGTTAATCCCGTCTGCTTCCATCATTTCCAGATATTCATTAATCTTTTGTTGACGAGCTGCCCTCTCAGCACGAACGGATGCTTCAGCCTCCTGGCGCTGTTTTACGACATCCTGAAGCTTCTCAAGACCTTCCTCCAGTTGCTCCAGTGTTAATTCACGGGAAACTGCGCGAAGCGACCGAATATTTAGCAGCACTTTAATAAAATCAGACATTTTTATTCCTCATATTTTTGAAGCGAACGATTATTGCAAAGATCCCAAGGAATCCCAAGACACCGAACCCAAAAGATCCACCGCCACCTCCTGAGCCGCCATCATTGTCTGGCTCTCTGGGTTTTATGCTGGGATTAACTGTGACCACGTCACTTCCGGTGAGATGCAGGTTTCCTTTCCCGGTAACCTTTATTGAGCAAGTCGCATAAGGATTGAGGGTCACCCCTTCACAAGTGTTGCTCACAACCGAAACGGTTCCATCCCCTGAGGCCGTAATCACATCCGGCTGCGAGTGAAGATTCTGAATATCAACGGTCATCACGCCACTGCCACTGACCGAAGCCGGATAATTCCAGGTATTCATGGTCTGAGTGAGCCAGTCCGAGGAATCTTTAAGATGACGAACAGCGATATCATGTGTCCCTGAGCTTAATATGCCGATCACCTGTCCGTTCGTATCAAATATTGGGCCGCCGGAGTCACCCGATTCTGCGCCATAGGTCGTTGAGTTAAGGATGTAACCATCAGGGTCTGTATCAATTGACGGTCCAACTGCCGTAAATGTCCCTTCTTTCAACTGCTGAGTTCCGGCATATCCCATCAGCTTATAATCATCACCGGAAACAAACTCATCGGTCGTGATCTCCCGACTTTTAGAAACCGACTCATTTAACTCTAAAATTGCCATGTCATACGCGAATGCATTTAGCCCGGGGGTATTGTAGTTCGGGTTAATATGCGTGCTTTTCACGTTGATCGTCTTATCACCCGATGTAATATACAGTCCCTCTCCCCCCAAAAAGCAGTGGGCCGCTGTAATCACCCATTTTCTGGCGATAATTGTTCCTGAGCACTCTGTGGTCCCCTCAAACCCAATTCCCGACACACTCACAATGTCCGGATGTTCACTCGGATTAAGAGATGCTCCATTTTCAACAGCAAATACACTGGATGAAGCCACAAGAATGGCAGCTGCCAGCGTCAATTGACGAACAGTCATAATGAATTATTCCATGAATAGTTAGTAGGCTACTGGTAAGTTATTCCAATATTGTAAATACCGCCGTTTCGACCGAATCGGCTAAACCAAAAGGTGTTTTTACTACTCCCTGAACCCCGATGAATCATAATTCCACCGGTTTGACCGCCACCGTAATCCTCATATTCAAATCGAGTACTTGCACCGGGTGATATGTGGTTGATCGGCATTGTATAGACGCCCATCTCGGTCTGCCCAACGACCATCACTCCCGTTGAGTTTTTATTGTATATTGATTCTGGAATGATATATCGCCCTCCGACTGGACTCAGCTTCATATATTTAAGACCTGCGTTATCGGAACGACCTGGTTTGACACCATTAAATAATTTCATGGCACAGGCCGTATCGCAGGTGGGTGTTGATTTTTGCCAGGCTTCATCAATGGATTGCCCATAACAAAAGCTACTGGCAAGCGATACAATTAAAACAAGATATTTAATCATGACCACTCCTTATTTTTCACAGTGTTGCATCACAACAACCGTTGCTGAATTTGCATTCGGAATAAACCACCCCCGAACGCCTGTAACCGGGTCCTTATCCCATACCCGGACATACACTCGAAGTCCTCCTGAAACAACGTCATAACGACCTTCCACGGCACCAAACTCGTTAAACGAACGGCCATCCCGGGAGTATGCGCTGGGAAGGATCTGAACCTTGGATGAGCCAATAGGACATATCAGACGGGGAACAATGGTCAGGTTTTTAACCATATTGGTATACGTTAATCCCTGAAGAACGGTTCGGTCTGTGAGGCCATGGATCGTCATATCCCGAACATTCGTGATCCCCTGGTTTCCAACATCCCACTCGCCCGTTAATGTCGCCGTTCCATCCCGGCGAACTAACTCCTCATGGGCTACTTCAGTCCCCGGCCTTTGGATGGTCATCGTCACATCAAAGTTATTCCCGGTACGTTCCACTTTTGCCATCGGCAAGTGAACGGCGATCGCATTTGCAAGACGCTCTTTATCCTGCACCGAGCCAATCCGAGATGAGTGAAAAGGAACCGTCATATCAACGACTGCATCTCCTGCCGGAGTTGTCGTGACAGATAGACTAATATCTTCATCCCACAGTGTTTTCTGTGATGGGATACATTGCCCCGATCTATATTCGGTGTCCGTACAGCCAGGCAGATAGCCACCATTCATCAACGTGGTAAAACTATTTGTCCAGTTGTTTGTAATGTTGGGTATTTTGGTTGATTTGAGCGTGTTAACGTAATAAGCCAGTTCCGCTTTATAAACTTGCTCCACCCGCTTTACCTGGTTGGATATTTTGTCCTTCTCCAGCTGCTTCTGCATAAACAGCTGAAATAGAATCACCAGAACTGCAATTGTGCTAACGGCTATCAGCAAATCAATTAACACCAATCCTTTCTGATTTTGGCTGATTCGCATTATGGGATCCTCGTCCAACAATTATCTTTGAGGTACATCGATGTCAGATCGTCGTAATGCTCAATGACCGGATACGGGAACTCCCATCGAATTTGACGCCCAACAATCTGGGCCGGTTGTGGATCAAGGTGCTTCACAATTGCCTGTTGATCTAAGCCTGCAGGCAGTGTGATTCGGATTTCATTTGCCCGAACATGATGGTCTCGGGCCAGATAAGTCAGCGAAACCGTATATGCGCTGAGCTCCTGTACCTGCGACCCCGTCAGGTAGTCACGAGATCTCAGGATCCCAACACTGACCACAGAGGCATCAGGAAGACAAAGCACCCCATGATTTTCAGGATCTGGATCCTGCGCTTCCAGGTTGTGTATCATCGCCCGGTTTAAATCCTGCACGGCACCAGAAATGCGCCCTGCCTCCTTGGGGGGAGACAGAAACGCATACATCATCCACGAGCCCGCAACAGCAATTAACACGATGAACGCAAGCACCAGCAACAGATCCAGCAGGGCAAAACCTCTGGATTTCATTGTGCTACCTTGTAGTGAATTGAAAAAGGTGAGGGTTAGCCTCTGTAGGTGACCGAAAGATCGGTTCCGGAGACCTGCACACTGCCACAACTCGTTGCGCTGGAGCACTGATCCAGTGAGGTTGGAGCCAGCTTATCGGCAAGGGCGGTTATTTTATCGGTCGGAACGTTCGTCAGGGTCACGACATAATTGCTGACGTTGGTATCCACTGCCACCGTAAAATTCCCGCCGAAGGGGTTTGAGCTGCTGCCATCCGAGCTCGTGCCGCAGATGGAATCATTCAGCTCACCCGAGCTACACAAATTACCCATGCTGATCCCGGTATAGTTAGGCCGCATCCCTTTCCAGTTGGTTGCTGCTGAGTTAATCAGCCCCATCTCCGCAGTCGCCTGCATCACCCCCATCTGGGAACGAACCATCCCGGCGATCAGCATGATGGAGATGATCAGGATAATGATCCCCGCAAAGCCAATCAGCAGGTCAATCGTCGTTAAACCACGCTGCGAGTGAGCGCGTCGAAAAGTACTCTTCATTCTATTCTCCTTAAAAAGAAACACCGGAATTAATCGCCCACAGCGCGATCCCGCCAATTAATGCCAGCAGACACACCATAAACAGGCTTTTGCAGATAAGCTCCATCTTGAATGCCATCCGCTTTACCTGACGATCCAAGGTCTTCGTCGTTGCTCTTGCAGATTGCTCCAATACCCGAACCGGATTCGAGGTCCGGCTCATCAGGATCTGCATCTTGTTGATCTCCATCGCCGGAATGGCCAGCTCACCAAACACCACGCCGATATTGCGTTCACCGGTATCCAGCAGTCGCTCGACATTCTCCAGCTGCCAGCGTTCATAGGGGCTGCCGCTGGCCTTAAGGATCTGCACCACCTCTTTGGGCGAGATGTTATTACTCCAAAGCGCCGCAAAGAGGTTCAGCATCTTGGCGGAAACCGCTAATCCGTAATGCCGGTAGACCGGAAGCAGATTGATAAACCGGCGCCCCATAATCATGGCTGGCATCGACCAGACAACGCCCACAACCAACAGAGCTAGAAGGCACACGATCAGGAACCAGTGATTCCAGAAGAGTGCCCCGGTGGCATACACCATCGCAGAAAGCCCTCCACCATCGGCTAACCCCCGACTCCCATGCCCGAAAAGGCTGTTAATCGATCGGTACACAATGGCGTACATCACCGCCAACATTGCCAGAGAGCCCAAAGGCTTGAGGACCGCTCCGGCCAGGGAGCCCCAGATATTCAGGGACTGCTGCAGGGTGTTCACCGCGACCCGGAGCCCCTCCAGGCGATTACTGGTGACCTCCGAGGCAAACAAGGCATTGGTGACGATCGGATCAAACAGTCCATCCGCTGACTCCGCCAGGGAGTAACCACCACAGAGGCGCTGCATCATCTTGTGAGCAATTTTTCGTTGGGTTCCACTGCCAAACTGCTCGATCTGCTCACAAGCATCCAAAGCAGAGAGATCGTCTTCCATCATATGCAGCAGGATTTCCAGGTATTCAGCCTGCTCTTTGGGCCGAAAGTAAATCTGCCGCCAAAGTCCGCTCCAGTTCATATCATCTCCCGATAGTTCACCTTGGTGGTCAGTCCTGCCGTCAGGTTCTGCACATGCCGCTTTGCCTCAAAAAAGTCCAGCTCCCCACGCCTGATTTTGAGAAGGGCGTGCTCACGAATCGAGGGCCACCCCTGCTCTTCCAGATACTGCAGCCACTCATTGAGCTGACAGGTTTCCATATACTTGCGCCCCTGGGTATCCAGCAGGATGAGCTCAGCCACCACGGTACGCTGATAAAACCCGGTGCCGTTACAGGTCGGGCACCCCTTTGGCTTTGCAAAGCGCAAGGCATCCAGCTCATCATCAAAGAGCTCCATCACCTCCAGCTGCTCGTCTTCACTCAGGTGATCCGCATCATCAAATCCGACACGACAATTAGGGCAAGCCTTGGCGATCAGCTTCTGATTCAAAAAGACGTTGAACACGTCCGGCGAGGCAACCAGCATGGGATCAACACCCAGGTGCCGGATCAACGTCGAAGCACACCCCACCGCTGAGCTGGTATGCAAGGTGGCGAACACCAGGTGACCGGTGTTGCCCAGCCAGGCGCAGATCTCGCCCGCGAACTTGTCGCGGATCTCGCCGATATTGATCACATCCGGGTCCATCCTGAGCTCCTGCTCGGCATATTCCCGAAAGCCCTCCCCCTTCTTTTGTTTTTTCTCTGAATCAAAGTTCTTATTCAGATCAGTCTGGTGTGCATGGGGGATGTTGTACTCCGGGGGATCTTCCAGGGTATGGATGTTGCGATCGACCGGGATCTCCATGATGCAGCTGGTTGCCGCCGTGGTTTTCCCCGATCCTGTCGGCCCCGACAGCACAATGACCCCCAGGGGTTTCTGGAGCTCCTGACGCAACACCTTGATCTGCCAGGGCTCGTATCCCAAATCTTCGAGCTTGGGAATGCTTCCCGAAGCCAGCCTCCGCAGCGTGATTTTTGCGCCATAGGTGGTATCAATCTGACTGTAACGCCAGGTGGTGTTATCCGGCTTTCCCAGGACGTTGTTCAGTAGCAGGTTGAACTGCCCATCATTGGTCCCGTTCGGGTTGAAGTTTTTCACCCGAAAATTCTGATTTCGGTTACACAGATAGGTCAGCAACCGGGCTCCATACTCCTCTGTCTGAGGCCGCATCAGCGAGCGCATCCGGCCATCCACCCGGCATTTCAGGACGGTTTTGGTGTCCTGGCTGTTGCGCCGATATTCAATATGAACATCCGTTGCCCGTAAATCCTGTGCCCGCTGCAGCAAAGCTCTGAGCTCTCCCTCCCGCTGACGAGCCTCATCACTGCCGATAAGCGGCGTCTCTTTCTGTTTTGAATGGTCAGTCAGCCCTTCATCCAGGGCTTTTTCAACCACCTCCGCAGAAGCGGGGATCAACCGTGGCATTGTTCCGTCATTGAGCTCGCTCATCACCCGGTCCATTAAGGTGTGGACCAGGGGGTCCTGCAGATCCCGGGCATAAATCGTGTTGCTCCGGGAGACATACATCGAGCCCTCCTGACGGCACAGGCGGTTGATCTCAAGGTGGCTGCAGAGCCTCTTTTCAGCCTCATGAAGCTCGTCCCATCGGGTCGCCGTAGGCCAGCCCAGCCGCTCCATTTCAACCAGTGAAATATCCATCACGACTCCTAATTGATTTGGGTGTTGAAGCAGCGGCGATCAGATCCCTGACGCAGACATAGCTCCTGTTTATCCAGGCGAGTCACTCGCAGTCCCTGAAGCTCCATCCCTTGATGGACCGGGTAGGTCTGTCCATTCAGGCCGACCCATGCGGTCACCTTGCCATGGTCAATGGAAGCAAACTTCAGATCGACCAGATCGATCGCTTTAGGCAACACGGTCGGCGCGGGCTGGATCAGCGTCTCTGCCGGAGACACAAAGTCATGGATGGGCTTATCCAGATTTTTCTCCGTGTGCAACGCCTTCATCTTTGTCAGCTGCTGTTTGGCGATCTCGGCATCCAGTTTCGCCAGCTCCAGTTGCCGGGTTTTGGCCAGCAGCACCGGGTCGAGCTGTGTCCGGGAGATAAGCGGTGTCTCCACCGTTCGCTTTTGAGTTTGTGTCTGGTAAACCGTCTTAACCTCGGCTCCTCCAGTCTTTGGTTTTCCCTGGCCCTGAGAAGAGCTTGAGAAAGGGAGTGCCTGAGCCGAACCCAGCAGAATCCACCCCAGAACCACCGCGATGACCAGCATCAACACAAAGATACTGACTTTAATGGTTTCACTTTTTGCCATCCGTTATTCTCCTATAAGCTTCAGCGACAGATTCAGATTGAATCCGGCTCCGGAGCCAAACTGCATCATCATCCCATTCAGGAAAACGTGCTTACCCCGCATAAACTGCCGAACCTGATCCAGCAAAAACCAGTTCGCATCTGCCCTGGAAGCGTTGATATCCTGCATGAGATAACCGGTTCGTCGCTCAACGGCCTGAGCACTGGGCTTAAAGCCCAGCTGGTTCAGACCGTCATAGATCCGGGGATACTCTTTATCCAGTGTGATCACCGACCCTGAGTAATGCCCTCCCCTCGGTATGAGCGGCTTTCTGAGTTCAATCCCGCTGTTCTGAGGAGCCAGCTGGTAATGGTGCTGCTCCGCCCATCGGCTGAGCTGGGTATAGCTCCCGCCCTCGTTGTTGAGTAGCAGACTGAGATAGCCGTTCTTGATGGTCAGGGTATTCAGGTGCCAGCCGTAGACCTGCTGAAGATCCATAATCTTCCTCTGAAGATCCGAGAGGAGCGGTGCGATGGGATACTGTTGTGCCAGCACCTGCTGGTAAGCCGCATAGGGATCAACGACGCGAACCTGCAGCGTTTGGGGGCTGGGTTGATGCTGCCAATAGGCATACCCCCCTCCGACCAGCAGGGCAACAGATATCACCCCAGCCACAACCCCAGAAACAGGTGCCTTGCGATCAGCCATCAGCTCAAAGCCATCGGGCACGGCCTGCCACCCCGAAACCTCCTGCACCGGAAGCTCCCCCAGGACTCCGGCCAGGGGGTTGCGATTATCCTCCAGATAGATCTGTTTGATATGGGGCTGTACCGCGATGAGATAAGGTGCCAGATTTTCCAGCTCCCCCTCCAGCTCCAGGACCGGTTTTGGAAGCGAATCAAACCAGCCAATCACCTTAACCCGCTCTCCTTCGGACCAAACATAGAGCCAGCCATCTTCCGGAGCATGATGCTGATGGATATACTCCGGCAGACAAACGCTCGCCTTTTCAGCGGTCACAAATACCGACCGCTCCCCAAAGGTAAACCAGCGGGAATACCCCTGCCGGTGTCGGCGCTCCGCTCTTCGGTTCGGCGCACCGTCAACAAATATGCGTTTCATGGACACTCCTACACGCGATAGGGCGTGATCAGCACAATGATCTGCATCTTGGTGGTCAGTCCTGCGTTGCCGCCCAACAGCGGATTCTTAAACTGACTGGTCGCCGTACCGGAGTTGTAAGACTGACTGTATCCCGAGAGGATCAGCGTGCTGCCATAGCTCAGGTTCACCGCCTGGTTGTACTTGCTCTGGAACACTTCCGGCTGCTTCACATCCACGCCTGACACCTTGGTGACGCTGAATCCCTTGAACTTCGAGATAATGGTGCTGACATTGAGCAGGACGTTCTCAGGATGAATCGAGGGCAACACAAACATCGAGGTGCCATCACTCACGGTAGCCGGATCGACTTCCACCGATGCATCGGAGTTTTCATTCGGGGTGACCACCGTCTTGGCGATGTAACCAATCTTGTCGGCAATATCGATCGCACTCACCCGGTTATTCAACGCGACAATGCTGGGCTCCGTGGCAACCGAGACTTTCCCCTGCTCCTGCAGCGCCTTGATCAGGATTGAGGAGCCTTCCCAGCGGGTACCCTTGGCTGCCTGGAAGGTCATGCCACTGACTGAAGAGGTGGAGCCATCCGTATCGACCGAGGGAAGATCCTGCGTATTGAAGGAGATCTTGCCCTTGGAGAACGTCCGCACCAGGTTCCAGTCAATCCCGAATTCACTGGAATTGTTGGAGGTGAACTGTAGGACC
Organism: Dongshaea marina; assembly: GCF_003072645.1. NCBI lineage: Bacteria > Pseudomonadati > Pseudomonadota > Gammaproteobacteria > Aeromonadales > Aeromonadaceae > Dongshaea > Dongshaea marina. Next base: position 3,924 of record NZ_CP028898.1, on the reverse strand, counting down.
TTCACTTTAAGCAGAACCTGACGACTCAGATTTTCGTTCTGCTGCTTGATGAAGCTTTCCACCATCCGCATCTTGGCCGGGGTTGTGCGCACAATGACCGAGCCAGAGCTTGGGATCACATTGACATCCCCCACCCGCTCCTTGCCATTTTTCAAAATCCCCTGGATACCCTCCTGAATCGACTTAAAGATGTTGGCACTCTTCATCGAGAGTTTCGCGTACTGACTGTTATCCTCCGTCATCCCGGTGTTAATGGTAGTGCCGGTATTGTTTGAGTTGTCCCCGCCCCCGGTCGCATCACTGCCGATTTGAAAATCGGTATGCCCGGCAAGAGCCGTCAGATCGAAAGTCTGGGTCACATAGTGCTGGATCAGCACGCTGTCATCTTCCGCCACATAGGAGTAATCCAGCTGAGAGGTGAGTGTATTGAGAAGGCTCTGAATGCTCCCACTCTGCACCAGCTGGACCGAGGCATTGGGGTCAACTTCATCGCCATACTTCACCTGCACGCCCTGCCCTTTGAGCATCTGTGACAACACGAAGCTCAGCGGCATCCCCCGGGAGTTCATCACATAATGCTTGTTCAGCCAGGGGATCACCTTCTTATAGTGAACCGGAGTCGTCGCGACCGGCGCTCGATCGACAAACTTGACCTTGCCGGGGTCGAGCTGGGCGCTGTCAGTCTGGGTCGTACTCTCTATCTTGTCCCCGACCTTTGCCGCCTGCTCCTGATTTTTGAGGTAATCCATCGAGCCGCACCCCACCAGAGAGAAGGCCAGGAGCGCCAGAGTTGATAACTTCAGGACGTTAGCCATTTTGCATCCCCACAAAGAAGATTGAGTGATTGCTCTGTACCAGCTGGGCCTGAATACCCCGGTAAGGCTGAAGCAGACGCCCCATCGAATCCGTCATGTAACCCGGACGAATGATCATGGTGGAATCCCCATTGATCGGATAATCGAAGTTCACCCGCCAGGCATCCTTTGGAACGCTCCAGCCCATCACTTTGGCCAGGCGCTCGGCGTTCTTGCGAAGGGAGCCACTCTTGATATCAAACAGTGCCACCCGGGTGCTGAACTGATGCAGGGCTACGGCCCGCTCCTTCTTGAAGAGCTGTAGGTGCAGCGGGTGACCGATCTGCGTTGAGATCTCGGCGATCACCGTCTGCAGATTGCCGTGAAGCAGCAGCTCTTTTGCTACGGGTTCGGTCATCGCGCTGCTGGTCGCCTTATCCAGAGACCAGATCACATTAGGGTAGCCCTCGCGGACCATCCAACGACCGATGGCGCTCAGATAACTCTCGCTCTGATACACGGTGTAAGAGCCGGGCGCTTCGGCCACGGAAACCACATTTTGCTCCCCGGGAGCCGCCAGTTTAGGCACCGGATTGAGGGTGATTTGATTGTTGCCGGTCACCACAGTGCCCTGGGATTTCAGATCAGGCTTTGCAGCGGTGAGGGTCACTTTCTCCACTTTTTCTGGTGCTGGGGCTGCTGGCTTTTTCTGAGCTGTAGCCCCGGTCTGCGCCACTTTGAGCGCCCCGACATCGACCGCAGCCTGAGGCGCTTTGGAGTCTTGCTTGACCACCGGGGCCGGGTCATCGGTTTTACCCGCCGCATCGGTGTAGATCTCAATCTCAACCCGGCGATTGTTATAGCGTCCGAGTCGACTCCAGTTGTTGTCCGCATAATCGGTGGCACTGGCATAGTTCACATAAATTCGGGTCGCCTCAATCCCACTGTCGACCAGGTAGTCCCGAACGCCCTGCGCCCGCTTGAGAGCCATCTCCCGGTCTTTCTCCGAAGGGCGCTGCCCATCGGTGCGGCCCAGAAGGTAGATGATCTTGCCCTTGCGGGCCGCTCGCAGAACGTCATAGCGCAGCTCATCGGTCATTTTGAGCTGGGCGCTGTTCGCCGGATAGTTCACAATGAAGGTCATCGGCTTGTGGGTTTTTATGGCTTCAGTTTTCCCCTGTTTGAGCGCCTTGAGCTCATGACTCAGGCTCTGGATCTGCTGCTCCTGATTGGCCAGCTTCACCTGGGTGGGATTGTTCACCGCAACCGAATCGCCATTGATGGACGGGGGTTTCGGTGCAGCACAAGCTGTCAAAAGGGCAGCCGAAGTCGCCACAAAAAGCAGTTTGCGATTTTGCATGATAAAAAATCCTTGTGGATCGAGCGCCCGAACAGGGCTCGGATAAAATCAGATGGGCGAAATAGGTGTGAGGGAGCCTCTACACCTCCAGCTTGCCGAGTTTGACGATCTCCCGGCCAACCTTGCCCTTGTTGTCTTTAAAGCGTTTCTCGCAGGTGGTGCAGCTGTGCGCCGGTTTGCCTTTTTTATTGGTATAGGGCGCAATCCAGCCTCCACATTTACAGCGGGGAAGCGTGCTCTTCGGCAGAGCGAAGGTTTGCTTGCCCGATTTGAGATCGGCAATCATGTCAGAGAGGGTGCCGACCACCTTCTCCATAAATTTCTCCGGAGAGTACTCGCCTTTTTCTATCACATCGAGCTGCTGCTCCCAGATGGCGGTCAAAGCCGGATCGCGCACCGCATCCGGCAACCCCAGGATCAATTTCTTGCCGACATCGGTGCTGCGCAGCGTTTTACCGGACGTTTCCAGATACCCCTTGGTCTTGAGCTTCTCGATGATATCGGCCCGGGTGGCCTCGGTGCCCAGCCCGGCGGTCTCCTTGAGAATGGACTTATAGGCCGGGTTGGTCACCTCTTTAGCGATGGAGCACATCGCGGTTAACAGGGTGCCTTCGGTAAACGGCTTAGGGGGGGATGTTTTCTTTTGCTTGTATGACACCCCCACACAGGGGATCGTTTCGCCCTCCCCCAGGACAGGCAGCTCCTGCGCTTCGCCCTTCTCTTTAGATTTGCCAAGAACTGCACGCCAGCCCGCCGCCACTTCGACCTTACCCGTTGTCTTGAATTCATGACAGCCTACCAATAACTCAATGGTGGTTTGATCATCTTCGGCCACCGGGAAGAATTGCGCCAGGTATCGGCTGGCAATCGCCAGATAAACCACCTTTTCGTCAGGGGTGAGCGCCGATAAATCCGGAGCCCTCAGGGTCGGGATGATAGCGGTGTGCGCTGCCTCCTTAAGCTTTTTATCGTTCCAGCAGGCGGATTTTAGGCTTAAATCCGCCTGCGTAGCCAGCTCACTCAGGGCCTCCCCGTTGAGCCCCTCCAGATTCGCCAGAATAAGCTCAGCCTCCGCTTTCTGGTCACTGGAAAGATAAGGCGTATCGGTTCGCGGATAGGAGGTCAGCTTGTGGGTCTCATAGAGTGCCTGCGCCAGCTCCAGGGTCTGCTTGGCTGAAAATCCCTGTTTGGCGGACATCTCCTCCTGCAGGGTGCGCATGGTAAAGGGCAGCGGCGGCTTGGATTTCTCCCGTTTGGTCTGGCAGGTCTTCACCACGGCCTCCTGCTCGGCACAATCCTCAACCATGCTCCGGGCTTTCTCTTCCTCAAAGCAGCGCTGCTCTGAGCTCACCGACTCCGGCACCTGCCAACGCCCCTTAAACTCAATATTGCCGTGGGAGAAGTGCCCATCCACATTAAAGTAGGTCACCGGCTTAAAGTTCTTGATATCCAAGTCCCGCTTTACAACCAGTTGCAGGGTGGGTGTCTGGACCCGACCGATGGAGAAGGTCTCCAGATGCCCCTGCGTTTTGGCCAGCACCGTAAACGCCCGGCTCAGGTTCATTCCCTGCAGCCAGTCGGCCCGGGAGCGACACTGCGCCGCATGGGAGCCGGGAAGATGCTCCCGGTTGGGGACCATCTCGGTGAGCGCCCGCTCAATCGCTTTGGGGTTCATATCATTAATCAGCAGACGCTCGGCAGCCACCACTTTTTCGGCATCGACCCCGGCATACTCAATCACCTCGTTGATGAGAAGCTCCCCTTCCCTGT
>NZ_CP028897.1:57500-245000 GCF_003072645.1 Dongshaea marina | reverse complement strand
TACAGAACCCTGCATTATATCCTCTCTTAGAAGCTAGCCTTACTTAGAGTAAAGTTCGACGATTAACTGTTCGTTAATTTCAGCAGACAGGTCAGTACGCTCAGGAACGCGCTTGAACACACCTTCCATCTTAGCCGCGTCGACCTCAACCCATGTTGGCTTCTCACGCTGATCTGCCAACTCAAGAGCTGCTTTAATACGAGTTTGCTTTTTAGCCTTCTCGCGGATGCTCACATTGTCATCTGCAGACACTGAGAACGAAGGTACGTTAACTACCTGACCGTTTACAGTGATAGCCTTGTGGCTAACCAGCTGACGAGCTTCTGCGCGAGTCGCACCGTAACCCATGCGATAAACTACGTTGTCCAGGCGGCCTTCCAGCAGCTGAAGCAGTACTTCACCGGTGTTACCCTTACGACGGGCAGCTTCTTTGTAATACTTGCGGAATTGCTTTTCCATTACGCCGTACATACGACGTACTTTCTGCTTTTCGCGCAGCTGCATACCGTAGTCAGACAGACGAGGCTTACGAGCACCGTGCTGACCAGGAGCAGTATCAATCTTACACTTTGAATCGATTGCGCGGACACCAGACTTCAAGAAGAGGTCTGTGCCTTCGCGACGGCTAAGCTTTAGCTTAGGCCCCAAATATCTTGCCATGTTCTTTCTCCAACATTCCTAACTAAGAGGCGGTAACGCGATTAAACGCGACGCTTCTTAGGAGGACGACAGCCATTGTGAGGAATTGGAGTCACATCAGTGATGTTGGTGATACGGAAACCAACCGCATTCAACGCACGGATTGAAGACTCACGACCTGGACCTGGCCCTTTAACCATTACTTCCAGATTCTTCAGACCATACTCTTTTGCTACGTTACCAGCGCGCTCTGCAGCGACCTGGGCAGCAAATGGAGTGGACTTACGAGAACCACGGAAACCAGAACCGCCAGCGGTAGCCCAGGAAAGAGCATTACCTTGACGATCGGTGATGGTGATGATCGTGTTGTTAAAAGAAGCATGTACGTGGGCTACGCCGTCACTTACTTGCTTTTTGATACGCTTACGCGTACGAGTCGGAGCTTTCGCCATCTCTACACCTTCCCGTTATTTCTTGATCGGCTTGCGTGGACCTTTACGGGTACGCGCATTGGTCTTGGTACGCTGACCACGAACGGGTAAGCTACGACGATGACGGATGCCGCGGAAACAACCCAGATCCATCAAACGCTTGATGTTCATGGATACTTCACGACGGAGGTCACCTTCCACTGAAAACTTAGCTACCTGCTCACGCAGTGTTTCCAGCTGGGATTCATCCAACTCTTTAATCTTTGCCTGTTCGGCTACACCTGCCGCTGCACAGATCTCTTGTGCGCGAGTGCGTCCGATACCATAAATAGCGGTCAAAGCGATGACAGCGTGCTTATGGTCAGGAATGTTAATGCCAGCGATACGGGCCACTGTTCACTCCTAAATTTCACAAAAAAATAGCCATTAACCGCAAAGCCCGTTGAGGATACACGGTAATGGACCCAATTACACAAAATATGGGCTGGCTACTTTAGCCAGCCTTGAAGCATATTTCAAGAACTAATTGCTAAAAAATTAGCCTTGACGTTGCTTGTGGCGAGGCTCACTGCAGATCACACGAACAACACCGTTGCGCTTGATGACCTTACAGTTACGACACATCGCCTTGACGGAAGCACGAACTTTCATTGCTTAACTCCGTAATATACGCCGAATCTGAATTAACGTCGACCGTAGCCTTTCAGATTGGCTTTTTTCAGGACATCCCCATACTGATTTTGCATCATCAGGGTCTGAACCTGTGCCATAAAGTCCATGATAACCACTACGATAATCAGCAGTGATGTACCACCAAAATAAAATTGAACGTTCCAAGCAGTCATTAGGAACTGCGGCACCAGGCACACAAAGACCATGTAAAGAGCACCAGCCAGTGTCAGGCGGGTCATTACCTTGTCGATGTAACGCGATGTCTGTTCCCCGGGACGAATCCCTGGAATGAATGCTCCGCTCTTCTTCAGGTTGTCTGCTGTCTCGCGAGGGTTAAATACCATCGCGGTATAGAAGAAGCTGAAGAAGATAATCGCCGCCGCATACAGCATGTCATATAACGGCTCACCTGGTGACAGGTTCATCGAAATAGACTGCAGAACCTCTTTAACAGGTCCTGTACCCTGCCCGAACCATGAAACTATGGTTCCGGGGAAGAGTACGATGCTGGATGCGAAGATCGCCGGGATAACCCCAGACATATTGATCTTCAGTGGCAGATGCGTACTTTGCGCTGCATAAACACGACGTCCCTGCTGACGCTTCGCGTAGTTCACTACGATACGTCTTTGACCACGCTCGACGAATACGACGAAGTAGGTCACTGCAAAAACAATCACGCCCAGCAACAGCATGATTAAAACATTCAATTCGCCCTGACGCGCCTGCTCAACGGTAGCACCGATGGCTCGAGGCAAACCAGCAACAATCCCGACAAAAATGATGATCGAGATGCCGTTACCAACTCCGCGTTCTGTAACTTGCTCACCCAGCCACATCAGGAACATGGTTCCTGTGACCAGACTGATTACAGCCGTGAAGTAGAAGCCAAAGCCTGGATTAATCACCAGACCATGCATCATGTTTGGTAGGCCGGTTGCGATACCAAGGGCCTGAACAGTACCCAGAATCAGCGTGCCATATCGCGTATATTGACTGATCTTACGACGGCCAGATTCACCTTCCTTCTTGAGTTCAGCAAGAGTGGGGTGAACCACAGTCAACAGCTGGATAATGATCGATGCCGAAATATACGGCATGATCCCCAGCGCGAAAATAGAGGCACGAGCCAAGGCACCACCACTGAACATGTTAAACAGTTCAACGATGGTCCCTTGCTGCTTCTGGAACAGCTGGGCTAGTACGGAGGCGTCAATACCAGGAATTGGCACATAGGATCCGGCGCGAAAAACAATTATCGCGATAAGAACAAAGAGTAAACGACTCTTCAGTTCACCCAATCCACCTTGCGGTTTTGCAACTTGCCCTGGTTTCTTAGCCATCTATGTACTATCCCTCGATTTTACCGCCAGCAGCTTCAATTGCCGCGCGAGCGCCTTTAGTGACACGCAGACCACGAACGGTCACAGCACGTTCGATCTTGCCAGAAAGAACAACCTTACCGAAAAGAATGTTCTTAGTCACCAGACCTGCTTGCTTCAGAGCGTTCAGATCAACAACGTCACCTTCGACTTGGGCAATCTCATGAAGACGAACTTCAGCAGTTACCATAGCCTTACGAGAGGTGAAACCAAACTTAGGCAGACGTTGCTTAAGTGGCATCTGGCCGCCCTCAAATCCTGGACGAACACCGCCGCCAGAACGAGCTTTTTGACCCTTGTGGCCACGACCAGAAGTCTTGCCCAGGCCAGAACCAATACCACGACCTACACGCTTGGCAGATGGCTTAGAGCCAGCAGCAGGAGAAAGAGTATTTAAACGCATAACTTACCCCTCAACCTTAACCATGTAGTAGACCTTGTTGATCATACCGCGTACACAAGCTGTATCTTCCAGCTCAACGGTATGACCAATGCGGCGCAAGCCCAGGCCACGCAAAGTAGCTTTGTGCTTAGGCAGACGGCCAATTGCGCTACGAGTCTGAGTTACTTTAACAGTCTTAGACATAGCGTATTACCCCCGAATCTCTTCGACGCTCAATCCACGCTTCGCCGCTACCTGCTCTGGAGACTTCATATGCGCCAGAGCGTCGATGGTTGCGCGAACAACGTTGATTGGGTTAGTAGAGCCGTACGCCTTCGCCAGAACGTTGTGTACACCCACAACTTCCAGAACCGCACGCATTGCACCACCTGCGATGATACCAGTACCGTCAGATGCAGGCTGCATGTAAACACGCGAACCAGAATGACGACCTTTAACAGGGTGCTGCAGAGTAGTGCCTTTCAGCTCTACAGTGCGCATGTTACGGCGAGCCTTTTCCATTGCCTTTTGAATGGCAGCTGGAACTTCTTTAGCCTTACCGTAACCAAACCCAACGCGACCGTTACCATCACCTACCACTGTCAGAGCAGTGAAGGAGAAGATACGACCACCTTTAACAACTTTAGAAACACGGTTAACTGCGATCAGCTTTTCCTGCAGGTCACCGGCTTGTGATTCGATTTTGCTCATCAGTCACTCCAAACCTTAGAACTTCAGACCAGCTTCACGCGCAGCGTCAGCCAGCTTGGCTACGCGACCGTGATATTGGAAACCAGAACGGTCGAAAGATACTTTTTCAACACCTTTCTCCAGAGCGCGCTCGGCAATAGTCTTACCGATCAGGCTCGCCGCTTCTGCGTTACCAGTATGCTTGAGCTGTTCAGCAATCGCTTTCTCTACAGTTGATGCAGAGGCCAGGACAGCAGAGTTGTCCCCAGCGATGATCTGAGCATATGTGTGGCGCGGAGTACGGTGAACCACCAGACGAGTCGCACCCAGCTCTTGCATCTTTTTGCGTGCACGAGTTGCACGACGGATACGGGCTGCTTTCTTATCCATAGTGTTACCTTACTTCTTCTTAGCCTCTTTACGACGCACGTTTTCATCGGCGTAACGAACACCCTTGCCTTTGTAAGGCTCAGGAGCACGGTATGCACGAATATCCGCCGCCACTTGACCAACTACCTGCTTGTCACAACCCTTCAGAGTAATCTCTGTCTGGCTTGGACACTCAGCGGTAATACCTTCTGGCAACTTGTGCTCAACAGGGTGAGAGAAACCCAGGGTCAGGTTCAGTGCATTGCCTTTAACAGCAGCACGATAACCAACACCAACCAGCTTCAGCTTCTTCTCAAAACCTTGAGTCACACCAATTACCATGCTGTTAACCAGTGAGCGCGCAGTTCCCGCGTGAGCGTTAGCGTTAGCAACACCCTCTTTAGGAGCAAAAGTCAGAGCGCTCTCTTCTTTGGCAACAACAACAGCATCGTGGATAGTGCGGTTCATAGAACCATTGCTACCCTTGATGGTGATTTCCTGACCGGACAAAATTACTTCTACGCCCGCAGGGATCTGTACAGGTGCCTTAGCAACACGAGACATAATTCACTCCCAATTAAGATACGTAGCAGATAACTTCGCCGCCCATGCCCGCTTTACGCGCAGCGCGGTCAGTCATCACACCTTTCGATGTGGATACGATAGCAACGCCCAAACCACCCTGAACAGATGGGATCTCGTTGTGCTTCTTATAAATACGCAGGCCTGGACGGCTCACGCGCTTGAGCATCTCTACTACAGGCTCGCCCTGGTAGTATTTCAGCTCAATAGTCATTTCCTGCTTAACGTCGCCAGCAACAGCAACGTCTGAAATGTAACCTTCTTGCTTAAGAACATTAGCAACGGCTAGTTTCAGCTTGGAAGCAGGCATGGTCACAGCAACCTTGTTCGCTGCCTGACCGTTACGGATGCGGGTCAGCATATCCGCGATCGGATCTTGCATGCTCATCTGTATATACTCCCGTGATTAACTTACCAACTAGCCTTCTTCAGGCCAGGAACTTCACCCTTCATCATATGCTCACGCAGTTTGATGCGTGACAAGCCGAACTTACGCAGGTAACCATGCGGACGTCCGGTGATGTTACAGCGATTACGCTGACGCGAAGAGCTTGAATCACGAGGAAGAGCTTGCAGTTTCAAAACCGCATCCCAACGTTCTTCATCAGACAGATTCATGTTTGTGATGGATGCCTTCAGTGCAGCACGCTTGTCTGCAAATTTAGCAACCAGCTTGGCACGCTTGGCTTCCCGTGCTTTCATTGATGTCTTAGCCATAACCCTAACCTTACTTGCGGAATGGGAAGTTAAAAGCAGCCAGCAGAGCACGTCCTTCTTCGTCAGAAGATGCAGAGGTGGTCACAGTGATGTCCATGCCTCGGATCTTATCGACCTTATCGTAGTCGATTTCTGGGAAGATGATTTGCTCGCGAACACCCATAGAGTAGTTACCACGACCGTCGAATGACTTAGCATTCAGGCCACGGAAGTCACGAATACGTGGAATCGCAATACAAACCAGACGCTCAAAGAACTCCCACATGCGCTCGCCACGAAGGGTTACTTTACAGCCAATCGGGTAGCCTTCACGAATCTTGAAGCCCGCAACAGACTTGCGTGCTTTAGTGACCTGTGGCTTTTGGCCTGCAATTGCTGTCATATCTGCAACAGCGTTTTCCAGGACCTTTTTGTCAGCCAGAGCTTCACCCACACCCATGTTCAGGGTGATCTTCTCGATTCGGGGGACTTGCATGACTGTTTTGTAGTCGAACTGCTTCATCAGCTCATTTACTACAGTCTCTCTGTAGTAATCATGCAGTTTCGCCATCGTCAAAAACTCCAATTAATTTACTAGATTACCGTTCGACTTGAAGTAACGAACCTTACGGCCCTCTTCAACTCGGAATCCGATACGATCTGCTTTACCACTGTCGTGGTTGTAGACCGCTACATTTGAAACATGAATAGGTGCTTCACGCTCAACGATACCACCCTGGATCCCCGCTTGAGGATTAGGCTTCTCGTGCTTCTTCACCATGTTCACGCCTTCAACAACTACTTTGTTCTCGCCAGTCAGAACAGAGGTAACCTTACCGCGCTTACCTTTGTCTTTACCAGTCAGAACAACAACTTCATCATCACGGCGGATTTTTGCTGCCATCTTTGACTCCTTACAGTACTTCTGGGGCCAGTGACACGATCTTCATGTACTTTTCAGTACGCAGTTCACGAGTAACTGGGCCAAAGATACGTGTACCGATCGGCTGTTCACTGCTGTTCAGCAGTACAGCCGCGTTGCTGTCAAAGCGAATGACAGATCCGTCTGGACGACGAACGCCTTTCTTGGTTCGAACAACCACCGCATTTACGACATCACCTTTCTTCACTTTACCGCGAGGAATCGCTTCTTTTACAGAAGCTTTGATGACATCACCGATACCGGCATAACGGCGGTGCGAACCACCTAGAACCTTAATACATTGTATGCTACGCGCACCGGAGTTATCGGCAACGTCGAGCCTAGTCTGCATCTGGATCATTATTAGTGCTCCGCTATATATCAAAAAAAATCCCGAAACCGCTCGGGATCTGGCTGCCTCATAATGAGGAGCGGCAGTATAACACCCATTTTTTGAAATGGGTAGCCTAAAAAAAGAACGACTCCCTCAGGAGTCGTTCTTTTATATAAGGTGTAAGAAAATCTTACGCCTTCTCAACGATCTCAACCAGGGTCCAAGACTTAGTCTTAGACAGTGGACGGCACTCACGAATAGTGACTACATCGCCCATGGTGCACTCGTTGTTCTCGTCGTGTGCATGCAGCTTGGTAGTGCGCTTGATGTACTTCCCGTAGATCGGGTGCTTCACTTTGCGCTCAATCGCAACAGTGATGGACTTGTCCATCTTGTTGCTGATTACCTTGCCCTGCAGTGTACGAATAGTAGTTTCGCTCATTACGCACCTGCCTTCTGATGTAAAACAGTTTTAACACGCGCAATATTGCGACGTACTTGCTTGAGAGTGTGAGTCTGGTTCAGCTGGCCAGTGCTCAGCTGCATGCGCATGTTAAATTGCTCACGCAGCAGGTTCAGCAGCTCAGCGTTCAGCTCTTCTACACTCTTTTCACGCAGATCTTGTGCTTTCATCACATAATCGTCCGAGTTACAAAGGTGGTCTTAACTGGCAGTTTCGCAGCAGCAAGCTCGAGTGCTTCACGCGCCAGCTCCTCAGAAACGCCGTCCATCTCGTACAGGACACGGCCTGGCTGAACCTGGGCTACCCAGTATTCAACGTTACCTTTACCCTTACCTTGACGAACCTCGAGAGGCTTCTCGGTAATAGGCTTGTCTGGAAAAATACGAATCCAGATCTGACCCTGACGTTTAATATGACGAGTCATCGCACGACGTGCCGCTTCGATTTGGCGAGCAGTGATGCGTCCGCGCTGTACGGCTTTCAGGCCAAAGGTACCGAAAGATACCTTATTACCAGTAGTCGCCACACCGCGGTTACGGCCCTTGTGTACCTTACGGAACTTAGTACGCTTAGGTTGCAACATTACTGATTCTCCTTACTTACTACCGCGGCCTTTGCGCTGCTTCTGACGAGCAGGAGCCTGCTCTTCCAGAGGCAGTGCACCCAGAACTTCACCTTTGAAGATCCAGACCTTGACGCCGATGATGCCATAAGTAGTCAGCGCTTCAGCTGTCGAGTAATCGATATCTGCACGCAGAGTGTGGAGAGGTACACGACCTTCACGATACCACTCAGTACGTGCGATCTCGGCACCGCCCAGACGACCACTAACTTCTACCTTGATCCCTTTCGCGCCCAGACGCATAGCGTTCTGTACCGCGCGCTTCATCGCACGACGGAACATAACACGACGCACCAGCTGAGAAGCGATGCCTTCAGCTACCAGCTTCGCATCCAGTTCAGGCTTGCGGATCTCAGAGATGTTGATCTGCGCAGGAACGCCAGCGATTTTCGCTACCTTAGTGCGCAGTTTTTCAACGTCTTCACCTTTACGACCGATGACAACACCAGGACGTGCAGTGTGAATCGTCACACGAATGCTCTTTGCAGGACGCTCGATCACGATGCGAGATACAGATGCATTTTGCAGTTCCTTAGTAAGGAACTGGCGCACCTGGAAATCACCGTGCAGGTTGTCTGCAAATTCATTAGTATTCGCATACCAAGTCGAATTGAACGGCTTAGTAATGCCAAGGCGAATACCATTAGGATGTACTTTCTGACCCATTGCTTATTCTCCTGGCCTCTTAGCGGTCCGATACCACAACAGTGATATGGCTACTACGCTTCAGAACACGATCCGCACGGCCTTTAGCACGTGGACGGATACGCTTCATAGTCGGTCCTTCATCGACACAGATCTTAGAGATCTTCAGTTCATCGATGTCGGCACCTTCATTGTGCTCAGCGTTAGCAATGGCAGACTCCAGAACCTTCTTGACCAGGGTAGCCGCTTTCTTAGGGCTGAAGGTCAGGATGTTCAGAGCCTGTTCAATAGGCAGACCGCGTACTTGATCAGCAACTAGACGTGCTTTCTGGGCAGAAGTACGGGCAAAACGGTGTTTAGCGATTGCTTCCATCTATTTTCCCCTTATCTCTTCTTAGCCTTTTTATCTGCAGCGTGACCGCGATAGGTGCGGGTCGGTGCAAATTCACCCAGTTTGTGGCCGATCATTTCATCAGTTACAAATACTGGTACGTGCTGACGACCATTATGGACAGCGATGGTCAACCCAATCATATCAGGGATGATCATTGAACGACGAGACCAAGTCTTTAATGGCTTCTTGTCCCCGCTTTCCACCGCTTTCTCTACCTTCTTCAGCAAGTGCAGGTCAATAAATGGACCCTTCTTGAGAGAACGTGGCATGGTGATTCCTCTTACTTGTTACGACGACGTACGATGTACTTATCGGTACGCTTGTTCTTGCGAGTCTTAGCACCCTTGGTAGGTTTACCCCAAGGACTCACTGGGTGACGGCCACCAGAAGTACGACCTTCACCACCACCGTGTGGGTGATCCACCGGGTTCATGGCAACACCACGAACGGTTGGGCGGATACCGCGCCAGCGGTTAGCACCTGCTTTACCCAGGTGACGGAGCATGTGCTCAGCGTTACCGACTTCACCGAGAGTTGCACGGCAGTCAGCCAGAACTTTACGAACTTCGCCAGAACGCAGACGCAGGGTGACGTATGCACCATCGCGCGCCAGGATCTGAACAGATGCACCAGCAGAACGCGCCATCTGCGCACCCTTACCAGGCTTCATTTCGATCGCGTGAACAGTAGAACCTACTGGGATGTTACGCATCGGCAGGCAGTTACCTGCTTTGATAGGCGCATCAACACCGGATTGGATCTTGTCGCCCGCTGAAACACCCTTAGGTGCCAGGATGTAGCGACGCTCACCGTCCGCGTAAAGTACCAGAGCGATGTTCGCAGTACGGTTAGGATCGTATTCGATACGCTCAACCTTACCTACGATACCGTCTTTATTACGCTTGAAGTCGATGATACGGTAATGCTGCTTGTGACCACCACCAACGTGACGGGTAGTGATACGACCAGCGTTGTTACGACCACCAGACTTAGACTTCTTATCCAGCAAAGGTGCGTATGGACGACCTTTGTAGAGTTCCGGGTTAACAACCTTGACGACGTGACGACGACCCGGAGAAGTAGGCTTACACTTAACGATTGCCATTTTTATATACTCCCCTGATTACTCTGCGCCGCCCATGAAGTCGATGTCCTGGCCCTCTTTAAGAGTGACATAGGCCTTCTTCACGTCGCTACGACGGCCGATACGGGCACCGTGACGCTTAGTTTTGCCTTTCAGGATAGAAGTGCGAACACCTACGACTTCAACTTCAAACAGCTTTTCAACTGCTGATTTAACTTCCGCTTTGGTTGCATCTTTAGCTACTTTAAACACGATAGTGTTGTGATTTTCAGCAGCCATAGTGCTCTTTTCAGAGATGAGCGGAGCCTTGAGAACTTTTAACAGACGCTCTTCGCGGTTCATGCCAGCATCCCCTCAATCTGCTTAACTGCATCAGCAGTCATCAATACCTTGTCGAAAGCGATCAGGCTTGCTGGATCAATGGCAGCAGCGTCACGCGCATCAACTTTGTACAAGTTGCGAGCAGCCAGGAACAGGTTCTCATCAACTTCAGAGGTCACGATCAGAACGTCGTTCAGTTCCAGACCCTTCAGCTTAGCAACCAGTTCTTTAGTCTTAGGTGTCTCAACACCAAACTTCTCAACTACGATCAGACGCTCTTGGCGAACCAGCTCAGACAGGATGCTACGAACAGCAGCACGATACATCTTGCGGTTAACCTTCTGGCTGTGATCTTGCGGCTGAGCAGCAAAAGTCACACCACCAGAGCGCCAGATTGGAGAGCGAATAGTTCCTGCACGAGCACGACCAGTGCCCTTCTGACGCCATGGCTTTTTGCCACCGCCAGATACTGCGGAACGGTTCTTCTGAGCACGAGTACCCTGACGAGCACCAGCTGCGTAGGCAACAACAACCTGATGCACCAGAGCTTCATTGAACTCACGCCCGAAGGTAGTTTCGGAAACTTCAAGAGCGCTCTGCGCGTCTTTCATTACCAATTCCATTACTATCTCCTCAGACGTTACGCTTTAACGGCAGGTTTAACGATGACGTTTCCGTTAGTCGCACCTGGGACTGCACCTTTAACCAGCAGCAGGTTGCGATCAACGTCTACACGTACAACTTCCAGGTTCTGAGTCGTTACACGCTCAGCACCCATGTGACCAGCCATTTTCTTACCCTTGAATACGCGACCAGGGGTTTGGTTCTGACCGATAGAACCAGGAGCACGGTGCGACAGAGAGTTACCATGAGTCGCGTCCTGGGTACGGAAGTTCCAACGCTTAACAGCGCCCTGGAAGCCTTTACCTTTAGAGGTACCGGTAACGTCTACTTTCTTAACATCAGCAAAGATATCAACCTTCAGCTCACCACCAACAGTGATGTCAGAACCTTCACCTTCACCCAGACGGAATTCCCACAAACCACGACCAGCTTCAGTACCAGCCTTAGCAAAATGACCCGCTTCAGGCTTAGTTACACGGTTCGCTTTCTTAGAACCAGTAGTAACCTGAATAGCGTTATAGCCATCGCTTTCCAGAGATTTAACCTGGGTAACGCGGTTCGCTTCTACTTCAATAACAGTCACTGGGATAGATACGCCATCTTCAGTGAAGATGCGGCTCATGCCCAGCTTACGACCAATAAGTCCGATTGCCATTGTCATAAACTCCCTGCATTAACCCAAGCTGATCTGGATATCAACACCGGCAGCCAGATCCAACCGCATCAGTGCATCAACGGTTTTTTCTGTAGGCTCAACGATGTCGACCAGGCGCTTGTGAGTGCGAATTTCGTACTGATCACGTGCGTCTTTGTTCACGTGTGGAGAAACCAGTACTGTGAAGCGCTCTTTACGAGTAGGCAGTGGGATAGGACCACGTACCTGAGCGCCTGTGCGCTTAGCAGTTTCTACGATTTCCGCTGTAGACTGATCGATCAGACGATAATCGAATGCCTTCAGACGGATACGAATTCTTTGGTTCTGCATTTACCAGAGCTCCAAATGGTTTAACATAAAAAAAGACCGCTCCATCCCCGCTAATGCAGGAGGGCGTTGTCTTTAAACCGATTCTCTCCCGATTGGAGAGACTGAATGCCGGGCCTATTGCCCGCGCTTGTGTGCCGACCCTAGAAGGGTCAGGACGGCAATTATACAGAGCTCGGCGATGATCGCAAGTCTCCGCGACCAATTTTTGACTGATATTTGCTCGCCCCGTGGAAGGATAAATGAGGTCATCTCATCTTTCACCGGCGAATCTCATTTGCTGTCTCTCGACCTCCCCTGTAGTACCGGGCTGTAATCGCAGTAAGCCCCTGTCTGAAGACCCTTGTATGATCTGCCTTGGATTGCTAGGCTCCCCCCGATTTAAATCTTATCCATTCCAAAGACCCAATTCTCTAGCAGGAGCCAGCATGCATATTCAGGGATTGACCATAGGTCACGCGGAAGATACTGAGAACCAAACCGGTGTCAGCGTGTTTTTATTTGATCAGCCAGCGACCTGCGGTTATTGGCTCTGCGGCAGCGCCCCCGCTCTTAGGGATGTTCAACTTCTTAATCTTGAAACCAGTGCCAAGGAGATCCATGGCCTGGTATTAACCGGGGGCAGTGCTTTCGGGCTGGATGTAACCAGTGGTGTCATGCAGTGGCTTGCGGAACAGGGAAAAGGGCTTCAGACACCTCACCGCCGGATCCCCCTGGTACCAACGGCCGGTATCTATGACTTCGATCAGGGAAATCCCGTAGCCCCCACCCCGGAACTCGCTTACAGAGCCTGTCAAAATGCAGGTACAGATTACCTTTATGGACGTGTTGGCGCAGGTTACGGGGCCAGTGCAGGTAAAGCCTGGCACCAGGGAACACCAACACGGACCGGGATAGGCCTCTCTTCCATGAGAATGGGAGAACACACAGTGACCAGCGTCGCGGTTGTTAATGCGGTTGGTGATATCTACGAGGATAATCAAATCATCGCAGGAGCCAGAGATCCGGAGGGTAATCTCATTAACTTAGAAAAACTGATCGCCAATGGCCAGTGCAAGATGACGCTGTCCGACAATCAAAACACAGTGCTGGTCGCAAACTTCATTGACGCAAAATTACCTGCGCCCGAACTAACCCTGCTCAGCAAGATGGCAACTGCCGGGATCGCCCGCTCGGTTCGACCGAGCTTCACTCCCTTTGATGGGGATATCATCTTTACTGCTGGCGTGGGTGCAAAAGCGATGGATGAACCCGATATGATTCGACTCGGCACCATCTGTGCGCAAAACGTTGAGCAGGCCATTATCAATAGTGTGAAACACTCCCTTTGACCAAGCCTCCAGCCGGGTGATATATAGCATCTTAGTGCGAATATCTCCCGGCCTGAAAAACTCGCCCCCAAACCTTGCTCCCTACAACGACCGGCAACCAGCCATGGACCTGTGAAAAGCTTAAGAATCAGATCAAGTGAGAAGCCCCGAATCGAATCAGGGCTCAAGGCAACCGCTTGCGGACTACGGAGCTCTGCTGAGCCTAGAGATTACATTTAATGTAGGAATCACCGGGCAGATCGACCACCTCCACCGACAAAGCAAGATCTGTCATGGCCAGCGAGCCCAGGGCATTGAGAACCCCATCGGCCAACATGGCTTTCTGCTCATCGGTTCTGCCAGGCAAAATCTTCACGCTCAGGTGGATGAAGTTATTGTGTTCCTCCCCCAGCTTAAAGTGCTCATAGCCGATTGCCCGAGTCTTAATATCACTTTCCCTGAAAAGCCCGGAGTCGAACGCAGAGCTGTGAACACGCTCCACCAGTTGCTCGATGGCAACATGCTCTTCGATCGGTTTGGAATACTCAATAATACAATGAGGCATGATTCATCCCTTAAAGCTCAATTAAAAACCTGCCTATCCCATCAGGATTTCTCCAACCCCGCAACTGTCAGAATCACAAAAAGTGCACTCAGAAAGGTTATTCCCCTTGATGGGGGTCTAAGCCTCCTTAGCCTTTAAGATCTACCAATCCATGATTCATACTCCAAGCCTTGATACTATCCAAGGCAGGAAGATAAAGGAGAGCATTGAAATGACAATTTCTAAACAGCCCCTGGACAAACAGAAGCTTACCGAGCACCTGAAGGAGCATGCCGAGTACGCAGCTAAAACAGCAAATCAACTAGAGTTTTATACACTGGATGAACAAGGAGAGCTGCAACAGATTGATAGCAAGATTATCTTTGTCCGCACCAGTAACAACGCTGGCTTCTCTGTTTTGCCCTCGTGGGAGGATGAATCAAGCACTCTTTACTCCTACCCCCACGCCACAGATGAAGAAGATCTCTTCTCAAGCTTTTCTACCAAACACAAATGCGCCAATGTCTTTGATCTTTTTATCGATGTCAGAGAGCCTAACAACAGTGGTACGCCTGAAAAAACATCTGACTCAAATAAAGATGACAACTCTGTTTAGCTTCCAGGTTAGATGCACACTGATTGAGAAGATGACTTAACTATTTCCACAAAATAAGAAATAACTGATTGAACATTGATCTGTCCTCAACTAACATATTTATAAATTTAAATATGTTTAATTAAGTGATGCGATGGACTCTCTAACTAACCTGCTGAAGCTGCTGGCCGATCCCAATCGGCGACAGATCCTTTATCTGCTTCGTAAAGAGGAGCTGTGTGTCTGCCAGCTACAAAGGCTGATCCCTCTGACTCAGGGTGCCATCTCTATCCAGCTTAAAAATCTCAAAAATGAAAAGCTCATCACCTCACGCCGCCAGGGCAAATGGATCTTCTATCGTTTGCAGGATGAGCAGCCCTTAGATATCTCGAAACTGCTTGAGCAACTGTTTGCCATGATGGAATCTCGCGGTGAGTGTCATGAGCTTGAGCAGCAACTCGCACAACTACCCAGCTTCGAACTCTGTGCCAAGGAGTAATCATGTTATCAATGAAACGTTTAGGTTTTTTGGATCGCTACCTCACCCTGTGGATCTTTCTGGCGATCTTTGCCGGAATCGGGATCGGTTATCTGTTTCCACAGGCCAACCAATGGATTGGCCAGTTTGAGTATGGCTCCAGCAACCTGCTGATCGCTATCGGGCTCATCGTCATGATGTATCCTCCTCTGGCCAAGGTGCGGTATCGCAAGATGAAGCCGGTATTTAGTGACAAAAAAATCCTGCTGCTGTCGCTGATCCAAAACTGGCTGGTCGGTCCTGTGTTGATGTTTATACTGGCAGTGATTTTTTTCCATGATGAACCGACCTTCATGGTGGGCCTGATCCTGATAGGACTGGCCCGCTGTATCGCCATGGTGATCGTGTGGAACGAGCTCGCCAGGGGTAACCGGGAGTATTGTGCTGGCCTGGTGGCATTCAACTCCATCTTTCAGGTGCTGTTCTACTCCGCCTATGCCTATATATTTATCTCGCTATTGCCACGTCTGCTTGGATTAGAAAGCTCAACCATCAATATCTCGATGCTGGATATCGCCCACAGTGTGTTTATCTATCTTGGGATCCCCTTCATTGCCGGATTTTTAACCCGGGAGATCCTGACCCGACTCAAGGGGGAAGAGTGGTACGAAGCGGTATTTATCCCACGGATCTCACCCCTGACCCTGATTGCCCTGCTATTTACCATAGTGCTGATGTTCTCTCTCAAGGGTAGCGAAATAGTCGCCCTGCCGATGAATGTGGTGAAGGTTGCCATTCCGCTGCTTATCTATTTTGTGCTGATGTTCTTTATCTCGTTTTACATGGCCTGGCGCAGCGGCGCCGATTATGAGCGCTCAACCTCACTGAGTTTTACCGCGGCTTCAAACAACTTCGAGCTGGCGATAGCCGTTGCCATCGCCGTGTTCGGCATTCACAGCGATCAGGCCTTTGTCGGGGTGATTGGCCCACTGGTCGAGGTGCCGGTGCTGATCGGCCTGGTCAATGTCGCATTCTGGCTGAAGAAACGCTGGTTTGATGCCGAACCCGCCGTGCAGGCCAGCAAATAATTGATGTCAAAGGCGCCCGACAGCGAGCAAAGGCAGCTCTCGGGCATCCAGCCCTTCACTGCATTAATACTTCCCTGTATGGCAGGGATGTACCTTTCCCCTAATACACAAGGATGTGTGAATGCCGTACTAACCAGGGATGGTGTTAACGGCATGCAATCCCCTCGCCCCCGGATCTCGCTGAGCCCTCGACTCACCTGATGATTAAGCCACCGCGTAGACAGGCCGTCCATGGCCTAACTACGCTTTCGCAACGTCCTGTTGCTCAGACTTAATCCTCTACGGCTCACTTCGGCGCTCTCTTACGGGGGAAGTTGAGCCCCGTTTATTTGCGCCGAATGCTTCATTGTTGATGAGCGTATCAATCACAAGGATGTGATTGAAGGGCAGCCAGAACAGGGATGTTCTGTCTGACCGTTAGTGAATCTGATGAAGCAAATATCGGGGTGTCCTTGGGAGTGAAGAGGGTATTGGGCAAGCAATACCCTTTTCCCGCCGCCGCTCGGCAGCGGCAACTGTGCCGTAGGCACAAAACTCTGTCCGAAGGACCAAAGAGATATACAGCTGCCAGCATGGCTGACGGAGGAACTTGGGGGCTGCGCCCCCAAATCAAATCAGGCGCGTCCCCGATATTGGATATGATAGCGTCCCTGGGGATCCATCTTGCCGATCCACGCCAGAGAGGATTTTAGTGAAGGTGGGAAGTCTGCCAGCGGGGTCATCGCTCCCTTGAGCTGATAGCTGCCGTTGGGCTGAATGGTCAGCACACCATCGAATTTAAGCTCCTTGGATTTCTGGCTGATATTGGCGGTTGCCACTCCCTGCTGACAACTTAACTTGGCATTGATCTGTCCAAGCTTGAGCCGGCCAAATCCCGGATTCGCCTCGACTGCAGAGCCTGCTATTCGTCCCTGAAGCTCGGTGCATTTCCCATCACTCATTTTTAAAGAGCCGACCTGCACTCGCAGCTCCCCCTTGAGGCCAGCGATTGCCGCCTGTTGATTGAGCTCGCTGAGCTGCTCCAGGGGTAAAATCAGTTTTCCATCGCTCACCCCCAGAGAAGAAAAACCCAGTGACAGCTGACCCTGGCCACGGATCCCGCCAAATTGACCAAACTGAAAATCACTGTTGAGTTTGCCCATCAGCAGAGGCCAGAAACCGAGGGACCAATCGGGTTGATGAAGTACCCCGCCAGGCCACTGCAAGGCACTGGCATGGCCATTCCATACAGTTCCATCCACCGAGGTAAGCTCAATTCCCTGAGGATGGGGCAGATAGCGCCATACAAACCCTGCAGGCAGATAGGCCACCAGAAAAATCAGATAGAGCACCACAGCCGTCATGATCCAAGCAATAGGTTTTTTCATAGTGCTAACCCCAGCTGTAAACGCCGTACCTTCACATAGCCAGGCTCACTGGTCTTACTCAGATCCAACAGCCGCACGGTCACACCACGCTGATGAAGCATACTCAACCACCCAAGCAACTGATTAAAACTCACATTCTCAATCCATACATCCACCCTGTCCTTTTGAGGCTGGATGCGGGTGATCTGGATCTGGTGATTGCGGGCACTGCGATCGACGGCGCTCTCCAGGCTTCCTCTTGGGATTGGCTGGATGGAGTTACTGGCACGATAACTCGCCAGTTTATTCCCCTGCTCTTTAATCCACTGCAGAGTCTGCTCCGCCCCGGCAAGCTGGTTCTTGCTATTAACCACGCTGGTATTCAGGGGTTGCCAGATCCCCCAATACAATATGCAGATCACAATCGCAACCCCGGCCCAGGAAACCAGTTTCTTTTCACGGGAGTTAAGTTGATTCCACTGCTGCATCAAAGGTGCGCTATAACGTTCCAGGATCTCCTTCATCCCTGCCCCCTGATAGTCAAAGCCCCTTCCATCTTCTTGCCTTTCTGACTCATCTCACCAAATTTAACCTGGTACTTTTTGCCGACTGCATCACGGAACTTCTCAAATGAGGGAAGCCCATCGGCTCGCACGTTCAGTCGGAGCTGGCCACGTCGCCCATCATAGTTGATCCCGGTTAACTCCAGATCTTTTACCGCCTCAAAGCCGGGCTGTAGCTGGTCCAACATCTTTAAAAAGCCCTGCTGCTTACCCTGCTGCTGATATTGACGCATGTGCGCCATCATCTGGGCGCGCACATTAACGATTCGGTGCTCACCAGGAAACAGCTGGCGATAGATCTGAGCCGTCTGCGCCGTGAGTTGTTGCTTTTGGGCGTTGAGTTGATACAGCTCAATCCCCCGGCTGAATAACACAATCAAAAACAGCGCCACCAGAGCAATCGCCGGAGCCAGCCATAATTTAATCAGCTTGGAATACTCGGGCAGCTTACGATAAGCTCCCTGCAACAGGGTATAGCGGCTGGCAATCGCCCCCTCGGCCAGGGGTTGCATCGCAAGCTCGGCAAGCTCGGTTTGCCAGCTTCCACTAAAGGCCTCTGGTGCCGGAGTCAAAGATACAACCCCCTGCTCCTCACCAAAACTCGCCATCAGGGGTGCAAGCCAGGCCGCTTCTGCAACCAGGCCCCGGGTTTCATCCTGGCGGATCAACCACTGCTCTCCGAGCTGCAGAGCGCTCCACTGCCCCTGAGAAATGAGTGGCAATGCCAACACATCCGGCAGCAGGGTCTCGGCTTCAAAGCCAGCCTCTTCAAGCCAGCCAAGCCACTCTCGCATCCGCTCATCATCAACCGCAGCCACCTGCAGCTCAGAGCCGCTGCGGCTGAGAACCGAAATATGCAACTTCTCAACATCCGAGGCACACTCCTCCTCCAGCAGATAGGGCAATGCCTTAAGTGCCTGGGGACTGTAACGACCAGGCAGGGTCAACTGGCGGAAAATAAAATCACTTCCGGGGACCAGAGCTATCACCCCCCGACCACTCGCCTGGCTCTGAAGATCGGTCAGGCGAGAAACACCTTCAATACAGCCCGAAGCGATCACCTCTGATTGATCTTTTGACCAGACCAGCCAGTGAATCGGCTGCTCGGCATGCTCTGCCAACCTGATCACCAGTTTCTCGTTCACTCAAATCCTCCAATACGGCGGCCGATCAAGGTTACTTTGTCATCCTGCCGCTGATAGAAACTCACAATTCGGGCGCTGGCGCCACTATAAAACCCCTGGGTCCGGGCCTCGAAATAGTTGCTGGTCACATCCAGGCTGGAACTAACCTCAGAGCTACTATCTCCCCCTGAGCCAACCTTTTGCAGAAACTCCTGAACAGTTTTCCAGCCATCCTCGGGACGGTTCTTGATCACATCCGCCAATTGCTTGAGTCGATCCGGCCCCCATCCCAGCACAGCTAACAGCAGGGGAAACTGCTCTTTTTTAATGGTATTCACGTTCAGTTTAAAGCTCTGCTCGGGTAGGGCACAAATCTGCCCGACGATCCGCTGATAAAGCTTGGCCGTCATCCCTTTGATAGCCCTGAGCTCATACTTATCGGCCATCTGGGTATTTCCGGCCAGATAGGGCACTGCCAGTGCCGAATAGTACTCATCCTCAGCCCCATTGGTTCGCGGGATCTGATCGCTATCGATCCAGTCCTCCGTTGAAGCGGCAATCACCTTGGCACGGGTTGAACCCACTCCCTGATTTTCCAGCAGCTGAATAAACACCTTGCGCGCCACTACACCACTATTTTGAGAGTCTTTACTCTCTTTATCCTTGCCACCATCCTTATCATCTGATTTTTGATAAGTCGCTCCGGGGGCTGCGGTCAGAGCATTGAGGTTCAGGCAGTTGCTCAGATCGATGATCTGTGTCCGGGCACCACGCATAATCTTCTTGCGCTTATAGGGCTTACCATCAAACTCGTCCTTGTCCTGATCCGGGTGAGCCGGAGGCAGTCCAACCTCAGCCCCCGGGTTATCCGGCATATCCAGCTCCTGAGCCCAGTCCTGCCCTAGGTTAACCGTCTTCTTATCTTTGAGGCTTTTTTTCAGCAGTAAGGGAACATACGCCTCACCACCCAGGGCATACTGTTTCGCCTGCTCATAAAACACCAGATTACTGGTACGCTGCAGATCCATTCGAAAGCGCTCGTTAAGGCCGGTCGCCACCACCACCATCACCGCAAGCAGCAGCATCACCACCAACAGCGCAACTCCCTTTTGCTTTTGAGGCGATCGCTGTTGATACCTCATGAGTCACTATCCTGGCTTGAGTTGTTATTACTGTCCGAACTGCTCTGTTTTTTCCAGGCGCTGTTCGGCATCTCAAATACCCACTCAATCTTGCCAAACTTTTTCAGGGTCAAGATGACCTTAACACCGCCTGGCAGCTTCTCTGAGTCCTGCCAGCTATCCAGCCACTGACCATCGCTATAAAACTTAAGCTCAAAGTCGCTCACCTCCTTGAGCAGTTTCTGGACTCTGGGTATCGCCGAATCGATGGGATCCGGGTAGAGATAACTCTGGCGCTCCAGGACGCCATCTTTAACCACATAGCCAACCCTTAGCAGATCTGAACGGGGCAGCAGTTGCTGTGGATTAGACCAACCGCTTCGAACAAACATCACCCCCCAATCCTGACTCTCTCCCAGGTATTGCGCCGCAGCAAACCGCGTCTTAGGAGGAGCTCCCGAGATCCGATAGGTACGGGGAACCGCCTGCTCGAAATCGCGACTCATCATCAACCACACCCTCTGCAGACGCTGAAGCTGCTCCCCATGCTGTTTGGCGGTTTGATCACTGTTGAGTACCCCGTGCATCACCTGGTAAGCACTGATACTAAACACCGCAAAGATCGCAATCGCGATCAAAACCTCCAGTAGGGTAAATCCGTGATTGCGTCTCATTTGGAGATAAAGCTTTTCATGGTGATCAGGGTCTGAGATGAGTCTTCCGAGGGTTTGACCTGCACCGTCACCTGGCGAAATTTACTCTGAATATCCTCGGAGCCGGCGGCTTTTCCTTCCCATTGAACATACCAGTCACGCCCAGCCATCTTCACCTTCTCTCCCTGCCAGCCACCATCAGGCCAATCTTTATTCAGGCGGATGGTCGCCAATTGATTATGAGCAATCCAACTGGCAACGGTTTTTTGCTCAAGCCGCTGCATGTTATTGAGATCCCCCGAGGTCATCTCCATCAGCGCCAGCCCGGCGATGGCAAACACCACCAGCGCGATCATCACCTCCAGCAGAGTCATCCCCTGGTTACGACGCATCATCTTGTGCCTCGCGTTGAACCGTCACATCACCAAAATCGTCCACCCTGACCTGCCAGGCAGAATCCGGCTCTCGCTCCAGGGAGAATGTCAGGGTGAAAGGGCTCACATCACCACTGCTATCAATGACGATCTGCGGAGGTGGTAGCTTGGGCTTCTTGTTTTCGCCAAACAGAGGTTCATCACTGAAAAGAGAATCATCAGAAAACAGCTCATCATCCTTTTGCTCCTTGAGCTTGCTCCAGGGCTGATCCTGCAGTTTCCAATCCAGCACCATCCCATCCGGCATCTTCTGCTGCGTGGTAAAACGTTGCTTTTTCCAATACCCCCAGTACTGATCCCTGGGGTGGTACTTCATGATCTGATATTGATCGCTATCCAGCCTCACCCCGAGCTGTTGATCTCCCAGCACCGCCTGTTGCTCACACAGGCGCAGTACCCCGGCAAAGCGACGAGCCTGCAGCTCCAGCTGCTTATGCTGTTCGCCCGGCCCAATATTCATCAGGACCACGGTTGCCGCCATCCCGATCAGCAGGGCGATCAGCAATACTTCAAGCAGGGTGAAGCCGCGCTGGCGCATCAATTAAGACTTTTTCTTGCCCAGGTTCCAGTTTCCGATGTCATCATCGGTTCCCGCCTGACCATCCGGCCCCATGCTGAACACATCAATCGCACCATGCTCACCCGGGCTCAGCAGCTGATAAGGGTGATTCCAGGGATCGTTTGGCAGGCGACGGATATAGCCTCCCTGACGATAATCCTGAGGAATCGGATCTGAAGTTGGTTTAGTCACCAGGGCTTCTAAGCCCTGCTCTGTGGTTGGATACACGCCATTATCCAGCTTATACATATCCAAAGCGTTCTCCAGAGCAACCACATCGGTGACCGCTTTCTGATGATCCGCTTTCTCCTTGTTACCCATCAGGTTTGGAACCACGATGCTGGCCAAAATCCCCAAAATTACGATAACTACCATGACTTCGAGCAAGGTAAAGCCCGACTGACGACGCCTTTGCATTCAATCCTCCGACAACAAAGTTACATGCTCACCATGTTGTTCAATGCCAACATAGGTTGCATGATTGCAAGAACAATAAACAAAACGATACAGGCCATGCTGACCACCAATGCGGGCTCAAATACCCCCAGGGCGATGGTAACCTGTGACTCAAACTCCCGATCCTGGTTATCTGCGGCACGCTCCAGCATCGACCCCAGCTCACCACTACGCTCACCCGAGGCGATCATGTGTAGCATCATCGGGGGGAAAAGATGAGTCTGATCCAGAGCAACCCACAGGCTGCCCCCCTCACGTACCCGCTCGGTCGCCTCTGCAAGCTGGCGGCAGGCGTGGCGATTGGTTAATACACCACTGGCGATCTTCATTCCCTCCAGCAAAGGCACGGCACTGGTGTTCAGAATACTTAAGGTCCTGGCGAACCGCGCGGTATTCAATCCCCGACTCACCCTGCCGATAATGGGTAATCGCAAGATCAGGCGATGGTACTTTTCACTGTTTTGCGGCTTTCTGAGCCAGAGTCGAAAACCGATCATCCCCAGAACTATGATCGCCAAAATCAGCAGGCCGAATTCACTCAAAAATGAGCTGATACCGATGAGAGAGCGGGTGGTCCAGGGCAGAGCATGGCCCATGTAAGTAAACTGCTCCACCACCTTAGGAACTACTGCGGTCAGCAAAATAGCTACCACGCCGATCGCAACGATAGTGAGCACGATCGGATACACCAGGGCCTGCAAAACCTTGCCCCCCATATGCTGACGCTGCTCGGTGTAGTCTGCCAGGCGGTTGAGAACCTTATCCAGATGACCAGACTTTTCACCGGCTGCCACCATGGCGCAAAACAGCTGATCGAAGGCATAGGGGAACTGCGCCATGCTATCTGCCAGATTATGCCCCTCCAGAACCTTGGCCCGAACCGCCGTCAGCATCGCCTTGTGCTTGGGCTTTTCGCTTTGCTGGGCAACCGCCTTGAGCGCCTCCTCGATCGGCAGTGCCGCCGCCACCAGGGTCGACAGCTGGCGGGTGATCAGTGCCAACTCTGCGGCGCCAATGCGTCTTTGAAACAAAGGCTTGCGCACCGAGCCATTGGTACTGCTGCGGCTACTCTGGGCGGCCGCCTCGGTGATCTCAACCGGAACCAACCCAAGCTCACGAAGCTTCTGGCGAACCTGGCGCTGAGTATCCGCCTCGATGAGACCCTTTTTGCTGCGTCCCTTGGGATCGAGTGCTTTATATTCAAATGCTGCCATGCTAATCCTCTCGGGTTACCCGCAGGACCTCTTCCAGAGTGGTAACCCTGCCAGCACCTTATCGATACCATCCTGACGAATCGAAGGAACATCGCCGCGGATCATCTTCTCGATCGCCTGCTCCCCCTCACACTGATGGATCGCCTCACGAACCTTGTCATCAACCAATACCAGCTCATGGATCCCAGTACGCCCCCGGTAACCTAACTGGTTACAGTGTTCACAACCCCGGGCGTGGTAGAGGGTCACCTGCTGATCTGAGGGTACCCCCAGCAATTCCCGCTCTGCCGGACTGGCACTATAGGGGTCCCGGCACTCGTGGCACAGGGTCCGAACCAGTCGCTGGGCCAGAACGCCAAGCAGCGAGGAGGAAAGCAGGAAGGGCTCAATCCCCATATCCCGCAGACGGGTGATGGCACCTATGGCAGTATTGGTGTGCAGGGTCGACATCACCAGGTGTCCGGTCAGCGAGGCCTGCACCGCGATGCGGGCTGTTTCCAGATCTCGGATCTCCCCAACCATCACCACATCCGGATCCTGTCGCAAGATGGCCCTGAGTCCACGAGCGAAGGTCATATCGACCTTGGAGTTGATCTGGGTCTGACCGATCCCTCAAGATCAAATTCAATCGGGTCCTCAACCGTCAGGATGTTGCGATCTTTACTGTTGATCTCTGAGAGCGCCGCATACAGGGTGGTACTCTTACCCGAACCGGTGGGCCCCGTCACCAGGATGATCCCATGGGGTTTGCGAATGAGATCGGCGATGCTATCGCGGTTACGCTGGGTCATCCCGAGCTGCTCCAGCTCAAGACGCACGCTGTTCTTATCCAAAAGACGCAGCACCACCCGCTCACCATGGCTCGACGGCATGGTCGAAACCCGCACATCCACCGCCCGGCCACCGATTCTCAGGGTGATCCGCCCATCCTGGGGGACCCGCTTCTCGGCAATATCCAGCCGCGCCATGACCTTGATCCGCGACACCAGTAGGGGTGCCAGTTTGCGGTGCGGCTTCAAAATTTCCCGCAGCACTCCGTCGATGCGAAAACGGATCACCAGGTTACGCTCGAAGGTCTCGATATGGATATCCGAGGCTTCTTCCTTGATCGCCTCACTGAGCATGGCGTTGATGAGACGGATGATAGGTGCATCATCATCGGACTCCAGCAGATCTTCGTTTTCCGGAAGCTCTTCCGCCAGGGCAAAGAAGTCCATCTCGTTTCCGAGATCTTCCATTAGCTGGCGCGCCTCTGAAGAGTCTCGCTGGTAGCTCTCCATCAACTTGAGTTCAAACTGCTCATCCTCAAGACAGCTCAGCACGAAGGGCGCCCGCGAGATACGTCGCGCCTCCAAAATTGCAGCAGCCGGCGTATCGGCGCGGTGGAACAAAATGGTTTGCTCCTCCTCATGCTCCAGGATCACCCCCTGATTGCGCGCATAAGCAAAGGGAAATCCCCCGGCAACCGGGGTGAGTTCCTCCTCCATCAGCTCAGGGGTCAGCTCACCCGTCAGCTGGTCAAGGCCCTGCTGACTCATGAGTGAGCCTTATCATCGGTTTTGCCAGAGGTTTTATCACCCGAGCTACTGGCCGTCTTGTCTGAGGCTTTGGCGGAGTTTTCCTCAAGAGTCTTCTTCATCTCGGGCGAGATCACCGTAGTCCCCAGCGACTCAGGCATCACCGGCAGCTTGGCATCCGGCAGAAGATCCAGCCCCTTCTTGGCGCTCTCCAGCTGCATCGCGCGGAACCAGCTGTATTTCTGATCTGAAAGCTGGCTATAGAGGGCATCGCTTCTGAGGATCACCGGATGGACGAAGACCATCAGGTTTCTCTTGTTAACCGATGAAGAAGTGGATCGGAACAGGTAGCCCAGAATCGGGATATCACCCAGAAGCGGCACCTTGGAATGGGTCTCTTGGGTTTGGGATTGAATCAAACCACCCAGGACTACCGTTTCACCGCTTTTCACCAGCACACTGGTATCGAGTGTCCGCTTGTCAAACACCACATCCACCGCACTGCCCTTGGAAGGGGCCACACTAGAGACCTCCTGCTTGATCTTCAGCAGAACCGAGTCCCCTTCATTGATCTGTGGTGTTACCTCCAGTGAGGTCCCAACCTGCTTACGATCGTATGTGGTAAAGGGGTTGTATTGTCAGAGCTCGCCGCAGAGCCAGTCTTTACAGGAACCTCCTGGCCCACCATAAATTTCGCCTTGGTGTTATCCATCACCACAAGACTAGGGCGCGACAGGATATTATTATGGCTGTTGGTGACAATGGCAGTCACCAGACCTGCCCAATCACCATTGTAGAAGCCCATCGCCATACCATTGAGAGCATTGGCAACTTTCCCAAGGGCTGTATAATCCCCCTCAGTCGAATTGGATGTTGTCGTGACAGCCCCTGTGGTTGGATCCGTTGTTGTAGTTGTTGAAGATGTCCCGGGCTGTGAGTCCTTGTAAGCAATCCCAATCTGGCTCAGAGAAGGCGTGGTGCCATTGGTCCACTGCACTCCACCCACCATGCCATCGGTCACCTTACCAAACTGCACCCCGAGATCTGCCCCATCACCCATCTGGGTTTCGACGATCACCGCCTCTATCAGCACCTGGGCCCGGCGGATATCCAGTTTATCCACCACCCCTGAAATTGACTTCATGATATCCGGCGGCGCAGTCACCACCAGGGAATTCATCGTCTTATCGGACTCGATACTAACGCCCTTATCACCAGCGCCGGGCGCCGCACTCTGGGCGCCTTTTTTCTCGGCAACCAGGGTCTTGGTCATCCCCTGCAGCACCTTGGCCAGCTCCTCGGCCTTAGCGTATTTAAGATAAAAGACCCGGGTATTCCCCTTATAGGTCTGGTCCTGATCCAACTTACGGATAAGTGCTACGGTGCGCTGACGTGCCTTAATATCACCGCTGACCACCACAGAGTTGGTACGGGTATCAGCCACCACGGTCGGACGCAGCAACAGGCTTGCGGGACTCAGCGCCTGGCCCGGCTGATTGTTCAGACCTGTGATGATCCGTACCACCTCGGAAGCCGATGCATACTTAAGACGCACGATATCCATCTTTTGATCTTTGGCGGTATCCACCCGATGGATGATATCCACCAAGCGATTGACCACCGCCGCGGTTCCGGTCAACATCAACACGTTGGAGGGGTCATAGCTCACCACGCTGCCACCCTGAGAGTTATCCACCAGCTGGCGCAGCAGCGGGGCCAGCTCACGGGCCGTCACATTGCTCAGGGGGACAACCCGGGTGACCATCTCATCCCCCATTCCCGGGTGTTTGGCACTAGCGACCGGAATCGCCGACATCCGCGCCACCCGCGAAGGAACCACCTTGAGCACACCATTTTTCATCGGGACCACTGCAAAGCCATAAGCCTGTAGCACATTCAGGAAAAACTGATAGTACTGCTGCTGATTGAGCAGATCATAGCTACGTACATTCACCTGACCACGAACCTGGGGATCGATAATCACCGTCTTATTAAGATTCTTAGCTACAGTGTTAATGAACTGCTGGATATCGGTTCCCTTAAAACTTGCAGAAAACTCAGCAGCCACAGCAGTTTGCAGCAGGAAGATACTCAGCAGCGAAACCAGGAATACTCGCTTAATGCCACTCACAATCATGTTAACTCTCGGACTCTTTATCTTGTTGATCCTTCAATTTGACTTGAAGCTGTTGACTCTGACCATTGCGATTTACGGTAACCGTGACCTCTCCCAACTCGGGAAGCTCACTCATAATCTGGGATAACTGTTGCTTATCATTCAACTGATAGCCATTGATCGATTCGATGATGTCGTTCTTTTTGAGCCCCAATTGCTCGAGTAGCCCACCTTCAAGGCCGGGACCGACCCGATAGCCGATCACCTTGCGATTGTGGTACCAGGGCTGGATCTTGATAAAGCGCTCAATCTTGGCCGGATCTTTCATCAGGGTCTCACGCATGCTGGCAGAGAGCTGATGACTCTTTGGCTTTGTTGAAAGCCCGGGATGAGGGACTGACTCATTGTAGTCGGCACCATCCAGCATCAGAGTCTGGTTGACACCATTCAGCGAAAGAATAACTCGATCCCCTAAGATCCGCCGCACTCTTGCCTGGGTACCACTAACATAGTCACCAATAAAATAGCTGGCCTGAGAACCACTGCTGCCAGCGATAATGGCGATAGAGAGCTTGGGAACACTGCTGGCGAGCACTCCGGTTAAGCGAAGATTCAATTGAGTTATAGGTGCACTCTTCACATCAAACTCTTTGGGATCTTTCTCCGCTACCTTACCAAACAAATTGAGCCCCATCAGACTGTCGATATCCAGTCTGTTCTGGCTATTGTCGGAGGTCACAGCATGGGGGTGCCAGCTGGTCACAGGCACACCGACCGGGAGAAGGCGCCAGGTGGTTACAGCCAACTGCTGACAGATCAGGAGCATAAATATAAAGAGTAAGGTCTGGCTATAATATTTAGCCGGAATCTTCCCTGAATAACGTAGCAGCTGTTCAAGCTGCGCAGTAAATTGGCTTGTTCCCATAAATAGAAAATAATAGAAATTGATTGTCTTGAACGCGTTATTAGCGCCGCACTATACACGCTTTATTATCCCTCACAAAGCATGCGCCTGTTTGTGTTATATCCTATCAATGTAGCCTAAGAATGACTTGCCCGGGTTGTAATCCTCTCAGGTGACCCCAATCTTAGGCTCTGTTGACGATACAGGTTTGGTTCTGCAGTTGGCAATTTTTTCATCCAGCAAGGCCGAAGATGTGTGGTGTAGTCGCTCTACATGAACATCTGATAACGCCGATGGAGGGAAAAAATAGCCACTGCCCTCCGGGTTGCGCCTGAAAAAGCCCTGTTCATTGTTGCTCATCACTTATTTAGAGCAACTAAACCGCGTGATTCGCGTCGCGAACAGACCATTTTCAGGGGAAGCAGGTTCAAAATTGCAACGTCAGCAGAGCCTAAACTTATGGCAGCTATCTCTGCTATAATGACAGTTTTTTTGGCAATCACCAGTATTATGGCAAACGGATCGGCAAAATCAGCAGAGGAACTCAAGGTTCGCCTCGACAAGTGGTTGTGGGCTGCTCGCTTTTATAAGACTCGCGCCCTGGCACGTGACATGATCCAGGGCGGTAAGGTTCATTACAACGGCAAGCGAACCAAACCCAGCAAGATTGTAGAGCTTGGAGCTCTGATACAACTCAGGCAAGGTCAGGAAGAGCGCGAGGTAAAGGTGTTGCAGCTTTATGATAAGCGCCAGTCTGCCCCGCTGGCACAGCAACTTTACCAGGAAACTGAGCAGAGTATTGCCCTGGCACAACAAAGTGCCAAAGAGCGTGAGCTGGATATTCGCCGCTCACCCAGTCCCGAGCGTCGCCCGGACAAAAAACAGCGCCGCCAATTGATCCGTTTTAAAAATCAGTAAAGGTTTAATCACGATTTATGAGCAAGCAAGACAACCTCTATCGCTACCTGTTTGAGCAGGAGCATATCCGTGGTGAGCTGGTCCAACTGTGTGACAGCTATCAGCAGATCATCCAGGCTCAGCAATACCCTCAGCCGGTACAGATCCTACTGGGAGAGCTGCTGGCAGCGACTAGCCTACTGACTGCAACCCTGAAATTTTCCGGCAAGATCACGCTACAGCTTCAGGGTAAAGGGCCTGTCCACCTGGCGGTAATCGATGGTAACAACAACCAACAGCTGCGAGGTGTCGCTCGCTGGAAAGAGCCTCTGGGTAATGAGTATGACTTTACCAGCCTCACCGGAGAGGGGCAGCTGGTGATCACCATCACCCCGGAGCAGGGTGAGCGCTACCAGGGAATCATTCCATTACAGGGAGAAACCCTGGCCCAAACTCTGGAGCACTACTTCGAGCAGTCAGAGCAGCTGCCAACCCGGATCTGGCTGAGAACCGGAGAGCATGATGGCAAGGCCCACGCTGCCGGCATGCTGCTCCAGGCTCTGCCTGTCGAGCA
This sequence comes from Dongshaea marina, assembly GCF_003072645.1. NCBI lineage: Bacteria > Pseudomonadati > Pseudomonadota > Gammaproteobacteria > Aeromonadales > Aeromonadaceae > Dongshaea > Dongshaea marina. The sequence goes on along the minus strand of NZ_CP028897.1, from coordinate 215,273 downwards.
GGAACAAAAAGAGCAACAGTTGCTGGATATGGATCATCTCTCCAAACTGACGGAAACAGTCAAAGATGAGGAGTTATTCGGATTAGAAGCCGAGGAGCTACTCTACCGCCTCTATCATCAGGAGCAGGTTCGCCTGTTTGACCCTCAAGCGGTCAACTTTTACTGCCCATGCTCCGAAGAGCGAAGCGCCCAGGCTCTGTCACTGGTTGATGCAAAAGAGCTCCACCAGCTCCTTGAAGAGCAGGGGCTGATCTCAGTTAACTGCGATTACTGTGGTGAGCAGTATAAGTTTGGGGCCGAGCAGGTGATGGATATTATCGCCAAGCAACAGGGTAGCTCAGATACCAAGCAGTAATATCCAGCTAACGAAGCAATAAAAAAGCCAGCATCAAGTATGCTGGCTTTTTTTATAAGGGAGGCAGGAGATCACTCCATGCCCTGTGGCTCATGATAGAGGTTTTGCAGGTGCTGTCGCAGCGCCTTTTCAGCCGCATCAATGTCATGCTGACAAATCGCCTCACACAAGGCCCGGTGCTCCCGGTAGACTCTCTGATGCCAGGATTCCAGATCGTCTGTTTCACCGCGCCGGGTAATCAGCCAGTTCACCAGAGCCTGATGAATCGCTAGGAAGATCGGGTTTTCAGGAATTGTAGCCAAAATCCGGTGGAACTCGATGTCACAATCGCTAAACAAGGGCTCCTTACCGATCGCTAACCGGCAGTTTTCAACGGCGTCACGTAACTCATTGCAGTGCCGGTCACCGGCATGCTCAGCCGCATAGCGTGCCAAACTTGATTCAAAAAACTCTCTTAGCTGCTCGAAATAGCCAATCCCCTCGGGCTTAGCCATAAAATCGCGAGCCAGCCCTGAGAGCTCACCTAAGATCGCATCCGGTGAGGGTGAGGTCACCCTGGCTCGCTCCCCGCTGGTGATTTTGAGCAGGCCTTTACGAGCAAGACTGGCCATAGCTTCACGCACCGAAGGACGGCCCACCTCAAACAGAGTCATCAACTCTCGCTCCGAAGGAAGCTTCTCTCCCTCCGCAAACTCACCGCTGCGGATCATCGACTCAAGCTGCTCCTCAACCATATCTGACAGCTTCTTGCGGGATACCGGGCGGGTGCGAAGCTTACCACTCATTTTCAACTCTCCATCTGAACAACTGACGGTATGATAGGCTGACACCTTAATAAATAAAAGCCTGTCCCTTATAACTGGTGAGATGCGCGGGCGATAATTCCCTGCCCTTGATCTGATACCACTGAGTCGGTTGACCGATAAAGCAGGACTCGCCTTGCCTGAGGGTGATCTGACTCTGATCATCAGCTTCAACCTCAAGCTCCCCCTCAACACACAGCAAGATTTCTGCCTGAGAAGGTTGGCGCTCAAGGGAGCCATTAAGCCGATGCAGAGAAAAACTAAAGTCATTCACCGGCACCTCAAACACACTCTCATCCCCAGAGACTCTGGGCTCAACCCACAAACTTTCCGGTTGTACTGGCTCAAATCGGGTATTTGCCAGAAGCTCTGGAACATCCATATGCTTAGGGGTAAGCCCGGCGCGGAGCACATTATCTGAGTTGGCCATGATCTCAAGACCGGTTCCCTGAAGATAGGCGTGGGGCACCCCTGCATCGACGAACAAAGCCTGCCCCGGTTGCATCTCGACCACGTTCAGCAGCAAAGGGGAGAACAGGCCAATGTCTCCGGGATAGTATTGATAAAGCTCCATCACGGTGCGAAAGGCGAGCTCATCGCGCCCGCGGGCAACCGCCATCAGGTTACGCAGCGCCCGCTGCTTCGCCTCTCCCTCAAGGCTCATCAGATCGGCAAAAAACTGTTTAAGACTCTCACTGTCACCCAGTTCGCGTAGTCTTGCATAGGAAGCAGGCAGTTTTGCGGCATCCAGCCTTGCGAGATATTCCAACATCTCGGAAAGAGGACGAAAACTATGCATCGCCTTAAACGGGGTCAGAGCATAGATCAGCTCTGGTTTGTGGTTATCATCCTTATAGTTGCGACAGGAGTCGCTTAGCTCGACTCCCCGGGCATTCTCGGCGGAAAATCCGGCCTCGGCCGCAGCCTTGGTTGGATGTAGCTGAATAGACAAGGGCTTAGCTGCGGCCAGGATTTTGAACAGAAATGGCAAACGCTTCCCATAGCGTTGCTGCGCATCCTCGCCAATATAGAGCTCAGCCTGTTGTTCAATCAGCTGGTCAAGAGGGAGCTCACTGCCCTCACCATCCGCAAGCAGGGAGGGGGCAGCAGGGTGGGCCCCCATCCAGACCTCTGCCTGAGGCTGTTGCTGAGGATTGGCAATCCCGAACAACTTCTCTATCGAATCGGTGCTTCCCCAGGCATAAGGCTGGATCGGGTTGCGCATAGCAAAAACAGACATAACTCTCTCTCTTCAATTAATAAAATTAGTTGGGAATGCCTCAAATCAGTTGCTCCTATGATGACCTGCAAGTTTCAACATCACCGACCTTCTAGCGCATGAATGCGCTAGAAGGGCTTCCGAGGAAGGATTGACTGCATGCCAGCGATCAATAAACCCAAACATCAGCAACAGATATCAAACACTTCCAATTAATTATCCAACAAGCTCCGGTGGACCTTCATCACCACCTTGCGGATCGCCTTAGGCTCATCAATGCAACAGGCCGGTGTATGCAACTCACCAGGGTAAAATACGGCGTACATCCCTGCCGATAGCAGAAGCTCACTCTCATTCGAAGGGGTCTGATAGAACATCAGATCGCGCTCGGCATCATACTCAGTGGCAACCTTTTGCCCGCTGTCTGCCAGAGTCACACCGATCCGCTCCTCCCCCTCAATCAGGAACTGCACATCCAGGTAGTTGCGATGCACTTCCGGACGCTTCTCCTGCTTAGGCTGAGTCTCAATGCTCATCAGGTTAGCGTAAATCTTATCCCCCTCTACGGCATGACGGCCCGGCTCCAGCTTGGAAAAGTCGGTTTGCCGAAGGTATTCCAACACAGATTGCAGAACCTTAGGTAAGCGTGCGTCTGCCTGATGATCACTCAAAGATGCAAAAAACATATTTCCTCCAAAGGTTATCCTTCACCACACACAGGAGATTGCAATTCGAACAGGAGCCAGCCGTTGCTCCGGCAAGAAACCTGTCACAAAACGCAAACTGCCCCACTATATACCAAGGGTCTCCCAATCTTGGATTGCTCACAGGGCAAAAACGTGATCTGGGTCTCACCACAGTCTACAGAACACACTCCGTCAAAGCCCTGTTACTCTCTCCAAAGCAGCATTAGCTGTTGTTATAGATAGTCAGCTCTGGCTCAAGCTCCTTCGTTGACCCGAATACCAGACTAAACAGGTATCCAAGAATCAGACTGGAGCAAACCCCAACCATCCCATAATAGAGAAAAGTTAGCGAGCTCATCTTCACAAAATAGAGAATAATCACACTCAGCAGGGTCCCGGTGAGACACCCCTTCGCATTGCCTCTTTTACTGAAGATTCCCAGCAAGAATGCTCCCGCAATCGGCCCTCCAAACAAGCCCAGGACACTCTGAAATACCATCAGGATCCCAGATTGATCTGTGGCAATCATATACAGACTGATCCCGATCCCAAGTAAACCGACCAGGATAATCACAACCCGAGCCAGGAGGACATAGTGTCTCTCCGAACCCTCAGGATGAAAACGCTTCATCAGATCCGTGGTAAAACAAGCGGAAATACTATTTAAACTGCTTGAAATTGTAGACTGAGAAGCAGCAAAGATAGCAGCAATAATAATCCCCGATACGCCATTGGGTAATGAGTTAACGATAAAGTATGGAAAGATTGAGTCACTATTGAGGTGCGTCGAATGAAGTTGCGGGTGGACAAAGTAATAAACATAAAGCACCGTCCCCATACTGAAAAAAAGCAGGGTCGAAAAAAATGCCAGCCATGCATTGATATATAGAGATCGCTTAGTATCACTCATCGAGCTTGTCGTACCATAACGTTGAACTACATCCTGGCTTCCAATATATTGGTATAGGTTTTGAAAAAGAGACCCAATTAACATAACCGGAATAGTTAGCTTTACAAAGCTCCATGGGATCTCACTGCTATTTAATAGCTTATTATGCTCGACAGCAATCTTGACTGTTTCACCGATTCCTCCCGGAATATGATACAAGCCAATGACTAAAGAGATAATGATTCCTCCGAGCAGCACCATCCCCTGGATGACATCACTCCAGATTACTCCCTCGATTCCTCCCAGGAATGTATAGATCACACAAAGGATCCCTATACCAACAGCGATCATATAGGGGTTATAACCTGTCACAGCGACTATAGCTAAGGTAGGAAGGTAGATCACAATCGCAATTCTTGCGATGTGAAACAACATAAATGACAGGCTGCCAAGTAAACGCATCCGAACATCAAATCTATACTCAAGATACTCGTATGCAGAGGTTACATTAAGCTTCCTGAAAAATGGAACTATATAGTAAAAAACAAATGGAGCCAGCAAGCAGATCGACAAATTACCAACTGCGAAGATCCAATCACCTTTATATGCCATAGCAGGAATCGCCATAAAAGTAATTGAACTTAATGTTGTTGCCCAAATACTAAAGCCTGCGGCCCACCCTGGGATTCGACCTCCTGCCTTAAAAAAGCTATCAGTGTTTTTACCACTTCGTTTAGCAAAAAAAACACCAATCCCCAGAACGCCTAGTAAATATATTGAAATAACAATCAAATTGAGATGTTCCATATTTATTATCCATCTTATATAGAAACAAATTAATTTATTCGCTAATAGGTAAGCAAGCGATGTTTCACATGAATATCTTTATATTTTTAATCCCTGTTTATAGCACTGAAATTACCCGCATCACAGAGATGGTGAATCCTTATAGCCAGGCGGCGCCGCGAACACCACTAGAGTCACCATGCAGCGCTTTTTTAAGCTTGGTATGAACCGAATCAGAGAACACATATTGAGTCCAGAGCTCAGGAACGCGTTGATAGATCTCATCGACGTTCGAGAACCCGCCACCAACCACGATCACCTCAGGATCAAGTATGTTAATAATGGCAGCAAAGGCACGTGCTAATTGATCGCAGTAGAGCTCAAAATGCTCCACCGCTCGCTCATCACCATCACGCATCAGGGAGATAATGGTTTCAGATTTTAGATCTGTGGCATATTTTCGGTTAAAGGTCCCACTGAATCCGCTCCCGGAAATAAAACTCTCCTGGCAAGCAGGTCTGCCGCAATAGCAGGGAATGACCCTCCCATCAACTTCAGTCCGATACCCAGGGAGGGGATTATGGCCCCACTCACCAGCGATCCGGTTTGGTCCGCAAACAAGACGACCATTGGCAATAACCCCTCCACCACATCCTGTTCCCAGGATTGCAGCAAAACAGCTATTTTGTGCCGAAGCCGCAGAACCATCATGAAACTCAGAAAGAGCCAGACAATCCGCATCGTTTGCAAGGCTCACGGGTTGAGTAAAACGAGCTCCCAGGTCTCTCACGAGATCCTGGCCATTGAGGATCTGTAAGTTCGCGTTCTTGACTCTGCCACTATCAGGCGAAATAGCCCCGGGTAGCCCAATACCTATGCGCTCAATGACACCAGACTCCCGCTGACATTGCTCCACCAGCTGTTGCAGGGTATCCAATAATTCATCATAACTACTGCGGGGAGTCGGGACTCGCACCCGAACTAACTCCCTACCCTCATCATTGAGCACTAAAGCTTCAATCTTGGTTCCCCCGAGATCGATACCAACTCTTTGCATATCTCTATCCTTAGCTGTTTACAGTTATTAGGGGAATCAGATGCCTCTTTGGGCATTCAGCTCGAAAGCCAGGGTATGTAGCTCCTCTTTCAAGGCAGAATCTACACCATGGAAAGGCTGGCGGCAGAACGGGGTATCAATCACACCTAGGTGGCAAAGCATCTCTTTTAATCCGGAAAAGACTCCTGCCGTAATCAAGCGATCAATGACCCGGTTGCAGGAGGATTGTAATTTCTTTGCCCTCTCAATATTGTTAGCCAACAGGGATTTTTGAATATCCAGATATCGCCACCCCATCAGGTTATAGGTGCTACCGATTCCACCATTGGCGCCCGCCAACTGACCTGAGGTGAAAATCTCATCAAACCCATTAAATAGAACTTTATCCGGGTGACGGGCTCGGATCTGCTCCATCTGATACAGGTCTGCCGAGGTCTGCTTAAGACCAATCACCTGAGGTAATTCAAGCAGAGTTGAGATCTGATCCAGAGATAAGTTGACACCACTCATCGCCGGGAAGTTATAGACCACCATAGGCGTTCCCCCGGCTGCATCAATGATCGCTCGATAGTGATCAACTATCTCTGAAAAACGAAAACCATAGTAGAAGGGAGATACCGCAGATATAGCATCAGCCCCGAGTTCAGCGGCATGCCGGGCAAGCTCAACACTATCTCTGGTACTGATGCAACCGACATGGGCGATCAATCGACCCTGCTCTTTTAATTCCTGTGCCGCCACCTCCATGATCTGCTGCCTCTCCTCAAGATTCAGGAGAAATGCCTCGCCGCTGGAACCTCCGACATAAAGACCATCAACCCCATGCTGCAAGTTAAAGCGGATCAGTCTTCGCAGACTGGCTTCATCGACATTTCGCTGCGAGTCAAGAGGGGTCAAAAGTGCGCTGTAGATCCCGGATAAAGTGTGTTGATTCATCATCTCTCCAATCATTAAGTGGTATACCGTCAACCTGTTATACCAGCATTTATTTACATGGGCACAACATAGCTGCCTGTTTTGTGATCTACACCTCAAGGCTTGAGTCAAAACTGTTGTCCACAAAATGTCAGGAATTTGAGATCCATCGTTTTAAATTTTTGTAAAATGGGTAGACTCAGAGTCACCTGAGACAAGATCTAATCACGCGCGATAACAGATGCAGGAGAAAGGAATGACCCAAGCTACGAATAAAGGAATTATTGATGCACTGGCCAAATATGGTATTACAGGTGTCAAAGAGATCGTCCGTAACCCCTCTTATGATGACCTGTACAATGAGGAGCTAAGCCCGGCCCTGGAAGGCTATGAGCGAGGTGTCCTGACCGAGTCCGGAGCAGTGAAAGTAGACACAGGGATCTTCACCGGCCGTTCCCCAAAAGATAAGTACATAGTCAAAGACTCTGTGACTGCAGACACTCTGTGGTGGACCACTCCTGAAGCTCCTAATGATAACAAACCGATCACAACCGAAGTTTGGAATCACCTGAAAGGCCTGGTTACAGAGCAACTTTCCGACAAACGTCTGTTCGTGTTGGACTGCTTCTGCGGAGCCAACCCGGACACCCGCTTGAAGATCCGTTTTATCACCGAGGTCGCCTGGCAAACTCACTTTGTGAAAAACATGTTCATTCGCCCCACCGAGGCCGAGCTGGAAGATTTTGAGCCCGATTTCGTGGTGATGAACGGCGCCAAATGTACCAACTCTAAATGGCAGGAGCAGGGCCTTAACTCCGAGAACTTCACCGTCTTCAACCTGACCGAGCAGATGCAGGTCATAGGTGGCACCTGGTATGGTGGCGAAATGAAGAAAGGTATGTTCGCCATGATGAACTACTTCCTGCCTCTGAAGGGGATCTCCTCGATGCACTGCTCCGCCAACATGGGTGAGCAGGATGACGTCGCCATCTTCTTTGGCCTCTCTGGCACCGGTAAGACAACCCTGTCTACGGATCCAAAGCGCCGACTGATCGGTGATGATGAGCATGGCTGGGACGATGACGGGATCTTCAACTTTGAGGGTGGCTGCTACGCCAAAACGATCAATCTCTCCAAAGAGGCTGAGCCGGATATCTACAACGCGATCCGCCGTGACGCCCTCCTGGAGAATGTAACCGTCGATGCCAACGGTAAAATTGATTATGACGATGGCTCAACCACTGAAAATACCCGAGTCTCCTACCCGATCGATCATATCGACAACATCGTCAAGCCGATCTCCAAGGGTGGCCATGCCAAGAAGGTGATCTTCCTGACCGCAGATGCGTTCGGCGTTCTGCCTCCGGTTGCCAAACTAACTCCGGATCAGACCAAGTATCACTTCCTTTCCGGATTTACCGCTAAGCTGGCAGGTACCGAGCGTGGGATCACCGAGCCCAAGCCAACCTTCTCCGCCTGTTTTGGTAAGGCATTCCTGACCCTGCATCCCACTAAGTATGGTGAGGAGCTGGTTAAGCGAATGGAAGCCGTTGGCGCCGAAGCATATCTGGTAAATACCGGCTGGAACGGCACCGGCAAGCGGATCTCGATTCAGGATACCCGGGCTATCATCGATGCGATCCTCGATGGCTCCATTGAGAAGTCTCAGACCAAACAGTTGCCTATCTTTAATCTGGAGATACCAACCTCACTGCCAAATGTGGATCCTAACGTTTTGGATCCTCGTGATACCTACAGCGATCCAAGCGAATGGCAAGCCAAAGCTGAAGATCTTGCAAGCCGCTTCATTAAGAACTTTGTGCAATACACAGATAATGAAGAGGGCAAGCAACTGATTGCAGCAGGACCACAACTGCAGGAAGACAGTATCTGCTGTGAATAACATTTTTGGAGCGGGCTTAAGCCCGCTCTATTCTTTTCCTCTTGAAATCCTCTGCTCCTCCCCTGCAAAATTCAACTAACTGACACAGTCATCTGTCATTGATTGGATCAATCACATTATGAAAACCAACCTGATTACCCGTGAGGGATATGAAGCTCTGAGAACCGAGCTGGACTACCTGTGGAAAGAGAAACGCCCGGAGATCACCAAAAAGGTATCCTGGGCAGCCAGCCTGGGAGATCGCTCAGAGAACGCGGACTACCAGTACAATAAAAAACTGCTCCGGGAGACTGACCGGCGAATTCGCTACCTGAGAAAGCGCCTCGAAGCGGTTCGCATCGTCGACTACTCCCCCCAGCAAGATGGCAGAGTGTTTTTCGGGGCCTGGGTTGAGATCGAAAATGAGGAGGGTGAAGTCAAACAGTTCCGTATCGTAGGGGTTGACGAGATCTATGACAAAAATGACCACATCTCCATCGACTCCCCCATGGCCCGGGCCCTGCTCAAAAAAGAGTCTGACGATGAAGTTCAGGTCCAAACGCCATCAGGGGAAAAGCTCTGGTATATCAATAAGATAGAATATAAAAAGTAAAGCTTAACAATGCCAAACATTAATGATCTGATCGCCAATGAGCTGGGGGTTCGTCCTCAGCAGATCAAAACCACCATAGAGCTGCTGGATCAGGGCAATACGGTTCCTTTTATCGCACGCTATCGTAAAGAGGCAACTCAGGGGCTCGACGACCAGCAGTTGCGCACTCTGGAGAGTCGATTAAGTTACCTCAGAGCCCTCGAAGAGCGCCGTCAGGTAGTGCTGGACTCGATCAGCGGCCAGGGAAAGCTGACTCCAGCCCTGAAGCAGGAGATCATCAGCACCAGCAGCAAAACCGAGCTTGAGGATCTCTACCTTCCCTACCGCCCCAAGCGACGAACCAAGGGTGAAATCGCGCGCAAAGCCGGATTATTGCCACTGGCCGAAGCCCTGCTAAACAACCGCCAGCTGAACCCTGAGCAGGAAGCAAGACACTATGTCGATCCAAGCTCGGAGATCAAAGATTGCAAGTCAGCCCTGGAGGGCGCCAAGTCGATTCTGATCGAACGTTTTGTGGAGAGTGCTCCCCTGCTTAGCCAGCTCAGGGATAGGATCTGGAAAGAGGGCTATCTGTGCTCAACTCTGGTCAAGGGAAAAGAGCAACAGGGGAGCAAGTTTCGCGATTATTTCGAGCACAGTGAAAAGCTGAGCCGAACTCCATCCCACAGGGCTCTCGCTCTGCTACGTGGCCGAAATGAAGGAGTCCTCAGTCTCAAATTACTCAAGTCTGCCGAAGGCGAAACTTTTGAGCAGTATGCCTGTAGCATCATAGCTCATTCCCATAACCTCAAGCTGGGCCATAAGGCTGCAGATCACTGGCTCAACTCTGTGGTTGAGGGATGTTGGAAGAGTAAACTTTCAACCCAGATGCAGGCAGAGCTACTGACACGACTTAAAGAACAATCAGAGCAACAGGCAATCACTGTCTTTGCCAATAACCTCAATGATCTGTTGATGGCAGCTCCGGCAGGTCCCAGGGTCATCATGGGTCTTGATCCCGGATTCAGAACCGGGATCAAGGTTGCCATCATCGGCGCCACGGGTAAGCTCCTTGAACATGCGACCATCTATCCATTCGAGCCACAAAAACGCTATGACCAGGCGCTCACGACCCTGGGCAGCCTGTGCAAAAAACACCAGGTCGAGCTGATCAGTATAGGTAACGGCACCGCCTCCCGGGAAACCGAACAATTGGTCGCTGATCTCCTGGATAATCCAAGACTTGAGGGGATCAGCAAGCTAATTGTCAGCGAAGCCGGAGCCTCCGTCTATTCCGCATCCGAGTTAGCAAGTCAGGAGTTTCCGGATCTGGATGTGTCGATTCGCGGCGCCGTCTCCATCGCCCGCAGGCTACAGGACCCATTGGCTGAACTGGTTAAAATCGATCCGAAATCGATCGGTGTGGGTCAATACCAGCATGATGTAAACCAGGTACAACTGGCGCAAACCCTGGATGCCGTGGTTGAGGATGGGGTAAACCATGTCGGCGTCGATCTCAATAGCGCCTCGAGCGCTCTGCTCACCCACGTCTCTGGCCTCAACAAGACTCTGGCGAAAAATATTGTAGAGTTCAGAGATCAAAACGGGGCATTCAGTAATCGAACTCAACTCAAAAAAGTGGCTCGTTTAGGCCCCAAGGCCTTTGAGCTCAGCGCAGGCTTCTTGCGGATCCGCGATGGGAGCAACCCATTGGATAGCTCAGGGGTACATCCGGAAGCATATGGAGTTGTGAAGCAGATAGCCCATAGTCAGGGGCTGAATATCACCGATCTGATTGGTAACAGCTCAGTGCTGCAAAAGCTAAATCCAAGTGATTTCACCGATGAGAACTTCGGACTTCCAACCCTCAGAGATATCATCCGAGAGCTTGAAAAGCCCGGCCGGGATCCCCGCCCTGAGTTTAAAACTGCCCAATTTAAAGAGGGGGTAAACAGCATCAGTGATCTCGAACCCGGAATGCGCCTTGAGGGTGTCATCACCAATGTCACCAACTTTGGGGCCTTTGTTGATATAGGTGTTCATCAGGATGGACTGGTTCACATCTCAGCCCTGGCCGATCGTTTTGTTTCCGATCCGCGGGAGATAGTCAAAACCGGCGATCTGGTGCAGGTACGGGTGGTTGAGATCGATCATGCGCGAAAACGAATTGCTCTATCGATGCGATCCGATGATGCCCCACCCCAAACAAAGGCCTCAAAGAGTAAGCCAAATAAACAGACCGCTCAGCAACAAGCCCCGAGAGGGGGTGCCTTTGCTGACGCCTTTGCCAAGGCTAAAAAGCGCTAACTCTTGATTTTCAGTGCGGGCCAACGGCCCGCACGCCCAGAGGCTGGCTAATCTGGAGGGGCACCCGTAGCGTGTGAATATGTTAAATCTGAGTAAGCAGATGATGCTCACGTGCAGGCACAGAAGAGGACAGGTAACGATAGTTGATCACCTCGCTCCTAAGCTGCAGGCTCAAAAATGCATGATCGGGGAGGAAGCCCTCATCTCTTTGCTGTTTTTGTTCGGCGGATATCAGCTCTTGTGTATCATCCGATCCAAACAACTCGGCCTTATCCAGTTCAGAGCGGATCTTCTCAAGCTTATCCTTAGAGATCTCAGCCCTTGCTTCACGCTCAATTTTAGAGGCTTCGCTGGCTACCATCAGATCGGCACGGGACGGATCGACCGGGGCCAGCGCAGCATTACGAATCTTCTGCATCTTACGTATGGTTGCATCGGGATCACCGGGAACCGGGGATACATCTGCAGAAACCTCCCCTCCCACCGCATAGCGACGACCATCAGGCCCGGTTTGATAGGTTAGCTGGGCAGCTCCCGTATGAACTCCCCCTATGCTGGCATGGGCCAGCTCATGGGCACGAACCTCACGATCTCTCTTCTGTAGCTCCCGGACCTGCTGCTGCTCGGCTGGAGTCAGTTCTCCGGGCCCCGCAGGAGCGGTACTGGCTGAGGTTGTTTCGGAAGAAGTCGCTGCAGCAGGTTGCTCCCGGGCATTTTGCTGCTCACCCTGATCTTCTGGGTTATTTTGCTGAGGAAGTGGTTGGCCGCTGTTTTGAGATGCCCCCTGCTGATAGGCAGGAATAGGATCAAGTTTCCCCTGCTCACTCACCACCTCCTGGACAGAGGGTGAGTCGATGACAGGGGGGTCAATGGTCTGGAAAGTAGGGGCCAGCGGCGGTTGGGCCGACTGGTTTTTTTGCTGAAATGAGCCAACACCTGAGCCTCCCGCATAAGCCTGAACGGCGCGAGTTGCACTCACCAGCTCCAGACGCTCCGCATCATGGCGCGCCATCTCCACCGAAGTCTGCAGAGATGCCGGAGCTATATTGGGCAATGTTACATTTAAGCTCATACCCGAACGTCTATCAGTGTCCCGGCTACCTCATCTGCGGTCTTAACGACATTTGCAGATGCCTTTGCCTGGTTCTCAGCGACCCTGAGCTCCACCAGCTCCTGCGTTATATTGGTGTTTCCATCACTGACTTGTGGCTGCTCATCAGATTGAGTCTGTGTCTCCTGAGTTGGCTGAACCTGGATCTCCTGCTGACGTGGCGAAGTCTGATCTGCAATAGCCTGAGCAGCTTCAGATGCCTGCAGCTGAGCATTTTTTAAGCCCTCAACTCCACTGTTAAAAGCCGATTGAATATCCATGAGTCCTCCTGGCACACCTACCTACTGTAATTTTGTGCGATCCCAGACCCCATGAACAGAAACCTGGCTATTTTTTAATCAGCCAGTTGATTAACCCGCTTAAAAACTCTGATCGATGAGAGATAAAGGGAGCATGTGAAGCCCCTGCTATTGTCATGACCTCAGCATCTGTACGCAAAGAAGAGATCGCCTGGCTCACAGAGCGAGGTACCAGGGCATCCTGTCGCCCGAGGATCACTAATAACGGCGATGTAAGCTCAGCCAGTGGCTGGCGAAGATCGCTCATTTTCAAAAGTTCGAGTCCTGCTTTGAGTGCCTGTGGATTTGGAGTGTCCCGCTGACTAAGTTTCTCTTTGATCAGCCGGATATCCCCCTTGAGATCCCGGCTCCCCATCGCCTGCAGGGCTAAAAATTGCTCCAGGGTTCTTTGGTGATTCTTCTCTAGCTGAAGTCCAAAGTTAGCCAGAACGTCGGCTCCCATACCTGGCCACTCTTCGCCCTGGACAAAACAGGGATTGCTGGCCACCAGCACCAGCCGTCTCACCTTGGTCGGAAAGAGCCGTGCCAGGGTGATTGCTATCAGTCCACCCAGAGACCAGCCTGCAACACTGTACTCTTCATCAGGCATCACCCGATGAATCTGCTCAGCAACCTCCTCAAGGCCATACTGATCCGGGATCTGCTGCTGATTGTATCCATAGCCAGGCAGGTCGACTCGATGCACCCGAAAGCTCAACTCAAGAGTTCCAAGTAACTCAGACCAGATCGCACTGTTCATTCCCCATCCATGCAGCAACAATAGGTTTGGTCCCTGCCCTGAGCTTTCAATCTTGAGTTTCATCTACACTCCAACAAAGAATCAGCATTCTTCAGAGCATGGTAATGAGACTCCTGGTAAAAAGCTATCGACAACTCAGGGAAACCCTGCGCAATCAAGCCAATGGATACTGCCTGCTATGCCGACAGCCAACGCAAGCACCAAGGCTATGCTACGACTGTCAAAAATATCTTTGCTCCAGGGAGAATCGCTGTCAGCTCTGTGCCACTCCACTCGCCGGGGAGCAAACAATCTGTGGTCATTGCCAGCTCAAGCCTCCCCCCTGGCAGCGGCTGGTGGTTGCGGCCCACTACAGGGGATCCATCATCGAGATGGTGCAGCGACTTAAATTTAAGCATCAGTCTCTCTATGCCCCTGTGCTGGCCGATCTGCTTCTTAACTCCCTGAGAGGAGCTGAGCCACTTCCTGAGTTACTGCTCCCGGTTCCCCTACATTGGCGAAGGCGCCTAAAGCGAGGCTACAATCAGGCAGAGCTGATCGCCCGTCACCTGGGGAGGGCTCTGGATATTCCCCTGGATACAAAAAGCCTGGTACGTCATCGCTCCACCAGGCCCCAATCCGATCTGGATCGCCAGCAGCGCCGTAAAAATCTGAAGGGAGCCTTTCACTTTACCCAGGTGGAAGCACAGCATATCGCCCTGGTCGATGATGTGATCACCACCGGAAGTACCCTGCGAGAGATCTGCCGCCTGCTTGGCGGGCACAAGATAAAAACTATCCAACTCTGGGTGCCCTGCTATACCCCCCCAAAAAAGCTTCGATGAGCGCCCCTATCTTTAACCCTCCCACAGGCGTATAATTCCGACCATTCGACTCAAGATTAGTGACGAGGGAGCGATGATCTCTATCTCAGAAGCCGCTCAGGCGCATTTTCAAAAACTGCTGGAAAACCAGCCTGAAGACACCAACATCCGGGTGTTTGTAGTCAACCCGGGCACTGCAAATGCTGAGTGCGGCGTCTCCTACTGTCCTCCCGACACCCTGGAGGAGAGTGATATCCATCTGCCATTTGATGGCTTCGAAGCGATCATTGATGAAAGCAGCGCACCATTTCTCGAAGAAGCCGAGATCGATTATGTCACCGAAGAGATGGGCGCACAGCTTACCCTCAAGGCACCCAATGCCCGAATGAAAAAAGTGGCAGATGATGCTCCTTTGTTCGATAGAGTGGAGTATATGCTGCAAGCCCAGGTTGCTCCCATGCTTGCCGGCCATGGTGGACAGGTTTCACTCACCGAGATCACCGAAGATGGCGTTGCCATCCTACAATTTGGTGGTGGCTGTAATGGCTGCTCGATGATCGACTACACGGTCAAGGAGCGGGTTGAAAAACTGCTGGTTGAGGAGTTCCCGGATGAGATCAAGGGTGTTGAAGACGCCACCACTCATCAAAGAGGCCAACACTCCTTCTACTAAGTAAGCTATCGCCTCTCCATAGCCTTAGCTTTCAGCAGGTAATAAAAAACCGCTCACTGAGCGGTTTTTTTAGCACAGCCTGATGAGGCTTACTCGCCCTTCTTGTCTCGGGAGAGTAGATCCAGTGCCGCCTGCTGAGGGGATTTCCCCTGGTACAGAACCTGATAGAGCTGCTCACAAATAGGCATATCGATCCCAGCGCGCTCGGCAGACAGATGCACCTCCTTGGTGTTGAGATACCCCTCAACCACCTGACCAATCTCCTCCATCGCCTGCTCTGGTGTTTTCCCCTGGCCAAGCGCCAGACCAAAACGACGATTTCGCGACTGGTTATCGGTACAGGTCAAAACCAGATCTCCAAGACCAGACATGCCATGAAAGCTTCGGGCCTCAGCCCCAAGGGCTTCACCCAACCGGGCAATCTCCACCAGGCCCCGGGTGATCAGAGCGGTTCTGGCATTGGCACCAAACCCAAGACCATCAGACAGACCCGCTGCAATGGCGATGACGTTTTTAACCGCCCCGCCAAGTTGCAACCCAATCATGTCTTTACTGGTATACACACGCAGGGCGCGTCCGTCATGCATCAGATCAGACAGGTGCTGACGAAACGCTTCATCACTGGCAGCCAGGGCTATCGCGGTCGGTAATCCTGCCGCAAGCTCCTTAGCAAAGGTCGGACCAGACAACACGGCTATCGGACGATCCGGCCCAAGGATTTCAAGGGCCAACTCATGGAGCAGCCGTCCCTCGGGATCAAGCCCCTTGGTTGCCCAGGCAATTCGCGAATCCTCACGGAGCAGAGGCTCTATGCGCCGCAAAACCTCGCCAAACACATGGCTCGGAACCACGATCAAAAGATCGCGGGATGCTGCAACTGCCGTGGCCAGATCGCTCTCAATCTGCAGATTGTCGGGAAAGGGAACACCCGGCAGAAACTCCTGGTTGCAGCGCTCCTCGGCCAATCTGGCCATGTGGTCGCTCTCATGCCCCCACAAAACCGTATTATTACCAGCCCGCGCCGCAGCGATGGCCAATGCGGTTCCGTAAGAACCTGCACCAATGACAGTGATATCTGCGCTCATCACAAACCCTTATTGCAGTGGCTCTTCCTGGCCCTGTTGCTCCATCTGCTGCTGCATCTGTGCCATAAACAGAGCATCGAAGTTAACCGGTACCAGGTTCAGCTGAGGGAAGGAGCCCTTGTTAACCATGGCCGCAATGTGCTCACGCGCATATGGGAACAGGATATTCGGGCAGAATGCCGCCAGGCAGTGAGCCAGCTGAGGCTCAGGCATCTCGCCAATACCGAAGATACCCCCTTGCTGAACTTCACACAGGAATGCCGTCTCTTCACCCAGGGTACAGGTCACGGTCAGAGTCAGGATCACCTCGTAAACCCCCTCGTCCAGCTTGTTGCTGCGAGTGTCCATATCCAGCTTTACTTCTGGCTCCCACTCTTTCTGAAAGATATGAGGAACATTTGGAGCCTCAAAAGAGGAATCTTTCACATAGACACGCTGGATAGCGAATTCGACCTGCTGCTCTTCAGCCTGGTTGTTGACGTCAGCCATTTTAAAATCCTTATCGATATGAAAAAAGAGGCGCCGCGCGCCTCAATTGAAATTAACGTTTCTTGGTCAGTGGCATGCTGGCTGCCCGCCACTCAACAAGGCCACCCTTGAGGGTTGAAACCTTGCTAAAACCCTGTTGCTGCATGATGCGGCCGGCGTTGCGCGACTCCTGCCCATCCTCGCATACAAGGATGATGGGGTTATCTTTAAATTTTTCAATGTGTGAAAAGTTTTTTTCTTTCACCTGTGACATCGGAGCATTCAGCGCACCCGGGATATGACCCTTGCCAAATTTCTCCTGGCCACGCACATCGACGACCACACCATCCTGCTTATTTACAACCAGTGAAAGCTGCTGACTTGAAACCTCTTTCACCGAGGACAGAAAATGCCGTCCAAAGCTGTAGATAAGCATACCCAGTAATATGACCCAAACGATCGACAGCAACGCATGGTTGCTGAAAAATGTGATGTATTCCTGCATCATCCCATCACTCTGTTAGTTGTTAATCCACCCAAGTAAGAGGAGAGAGTATACAGCCAGCGCCGCAGAATATCAGCATCAGATCTATGATGGGCTGCACAGCTGATACAAAAGGTTACCCGAAGCCGCATCAAGGATGGGGTGACTAATCAGGGAAATGTAGTAAGATTACGCTAGTTCAAGATTTCAACTTTCCTTTCTAAACCTTAAACCCAAAGGGGGCATGCAGATGTCTACTGCCGTAAAACCTTTTGTACTGGTGATCATGGATGGCTGGGGCTGTCGCAAGGAGACTGCGAACAACGCAATTGCGAACGCCAACACTCCAAATCTTGATCGCCTCACCAAAGAATATGCCAGCACCGAAATCTCCGGATCCGGTTTGGATGTGGGCCTTCCCTGTGGCCAGATGGGCAACTCGGAAGTTGGCCATGTGAATATAGGTGCCGGGCGTGTGGTCTACCAGGACCTGACCCGCATCACCAAATCGATCACCGATGGGGATTTCTTCAGCAACCCGACACTGTGCCAGGGCATCGACAAAGCCGTTAAAAACGGTAAAGCGGTTCACCTGATGGGCCTGCTCTCTCCGGGCGGCGTTCATAGCCATGAAGATCATATCGCAGCAGCGATTGAGCTGGCTGCCAAACGTGGTGCGAACGAGATCTATCTGCACTGTTTCCTGGATGGCCGTGATGTTCCGCCTCGCTCGGCACAAGGTTCTCTGGAGCGTTTTGACGCCCTGTTCAAATTCCTGGGCAAAGGCCGTATCGCCTCCATGGTCGGCCGTTACTATGCGATGGACCGGGATAACCGCTGGGAGCGTGTTGAAGAGGCATATGACCTGCTGACCCTGGGTGAAACTTCCTACAAATACCCAACTGCTGTCGAGGCTCTGGAAGCCGCCTATGCCCGTGATGAGAACGATGAGTTCGTCAAGGCAACCGTAGTTGGATCTGAAGCTGCCACCATCAATGATGGCGACGCCCTGATCTTCATGAACTTCCGCGCCGACCGTGCTCGTGAGATCACCCGTTGCTTCACCGAGAGTGACTTCCAGGGCTTTAGCCGTAAAAAGACCCCTGCACTGGCCGATTTCGTGATGCTGACCGAATATGCAGCCGATATTAAGGCTCCAACGGCCTTCCCGCCTGAGCTGTTGAAAAATACTCTGGGTGAGTGGCTGGCCTCTCACGGTAAAAAGCAGCTGCGGATCTCCGAAACCGAGAAGTATGCTCATGTTACCTTCTTCCTCAATGGTGGTATCGAGGATACCTTCGAGGGTGAAGACCGCATCCTGATCCCAAGCCCTAAGGTTGCCACCTATGATCTGCAACCAGAGATGAGCTCAGAAGAGCTGACCGATAATCTGGTTGGTGCAATTAAGTCCGATAAATACGATGTCATCGTCTGTAACTACCCGAACGGCGACATGGTTGGTCACACCGGCGTTTATGAAGCCGCTGTTAAAGCTGCCGAAGCCGTCGATCACAGCATTGGCCGTGTGGTGGATGCCCTTCAGGAAGTCGGTGGTGAGTGTCTTATCACGGCGGACCATGGTAACGCGGAGAAGATGGTGGACGAGACCAATGGTCAGCCCTTTACCGCACACACCAACCTGCCGGTGCCTCTCATCTATGTTGGCCGCAAGGCAAGCATGGTTGAAGATGGCAAACTCTCCGATCTGGCACCCACCATTCTGAACCTGATCGGAATGGAGATTCCGGCGGAAATGACTGGTAAACCTCTGGTTGTTCTGAAATAATTTCTCCCCATGCAGGGGAGTAGGCAAAAGAACAACAAAAGCAAAAGGGTCGCTGGCTGGTTAGTCAGCGCCCTTTTGTTGTTTGGCAGCCCCCTCACCATGGCAGCCTCTCCCGTTGCCAAAAATGAACTGAGTAATGTTCGCCAGCAGATCAAGCAGCAGCAACAGAGCATTCAGCAGCACAACCAATCCCTGAAGCAACTCAATAAAGAGATCCAACAAACGGATCAGCAGATCGATGCAACCGGCCGAAAGCTCCACCAGCTTGAGCAACAACAGACGGCTCAGGAGCAGCAGATCGATACTCTCAAGAAAAAGACTCTGGCCCTGGAAAAAGAGAGCCAGCACCAGAAACAGCAACTCGCCAAACAGCTCGATGGCATGTATCGACTAGGAAATGGTGAGTATCTCCAGTTGATGCTCAATCAGCAGCGCCCGGATAGTATTGAGAGGATGCTGGGCTATTACAGCTACTTCAATAAAGCCAGGGTCACCCAGTTGCAAAAGCTGGATAAAACCATGCAGGAGCTGGCAGACAGCCGTCAGCAGCTAGTCATAGCGAATCAGAATCTTGAGCAGCTTCAACAACAAACCCGCAGCGACCAACAGCAGCTGGAGCAACAAAAGGAAAACCGCGAGCGTGTTGCCAGCAGGCTACGCAAAGAGCTCAAAGGAGAAACATCTAGTCTGGGGCAACTCAGACAGGCCGCCGGTTACCTGGAAAAGCAGCTCAAACAGGAGCAACAACGTCAGCTCCAGCTCAAGAAGAAAGCCCCGATGGATGGCCTGCGTCGTTACAAAAAGAGGTTACAGTGGCCGATTCGTGGCAGGCTTCTTCACCTCTTCAATACCAGTAACTCCAACCAGGTTCCCTGGAAGGGGATCGTCATCGCCACCAAAGAGGGCGCACCGGTCAAAGCTATCTACTCCGGCGAAGTGCTGTTTGCCGGCTGGCTGCAGGGCTTTGGTATGGTGCTGGTGATCGATCACGGCAAAGACTATATGAGCCTCTATGGCTACAATCAGTCTCTGCTCAAAAAAACCGGAGATACGGTCAAAACCGGTGAGACCATTGCTTTAGCTGGTCGCAGCGGTGGCCAGAGCCGCAGCTCCCTCTATTTTGAGATCCGTTATAAGGGACGCGCCGTCAACCCCCTGAGCTGGTTGAAGTAGAGCCTACAGAGCCGTCAATTTCTCCCATAGACTTAAACGCTCCAACGCCTCCTCACGGCACACGCCACAATTTTCGGCTGAAGGGGTAAATTCTGAGCAAACCCTGGGACGTTCCGGCTGACCGAACAGGCGACATCCAAGCTTCTGATCCAGGTGCAGGCAGGGCTCTCCTGCAGGCTTACCATCAGGCAGTCCGGGCAGGGGACTGGATATGCTGGGTGCAATACAGCAGGCTGCACAACCGGGGCGACACTCCATAAATACTCTCTTAGAACAAAAAACAGGCGGATTATAACCAGATCCGCATCACAGTTCATGATAAAATCCCCAACAATTTTGTGTGAGGTAAAGAGTGCATCATGCGTCTGACAATTCATCACTTAAATGAGATCCCTACAGAGCAGCAAACATATGTAGAAAAGATGTTTGCCTCCCCGGAGCAGGCGAGCCACTGGCTGAGCCTGGGACTCACCATCCATTTAGCAATCTTCAATGAGAAGGGCGTCGCCATCGCCCTGAGCGATCGTGAGTCGATTCGCTTTCTCACGGTGCGCGATGTCACCCGTCGACGTGGTGTTGGTCGTTATCTGCTTGAGCAGCTCCAGGTTTGGATGCGCGATCAGGGTTACCCGAAGATAACCATGGATCTGGCCTCCCTTGAACCACAGCCAGCCAGTGAACTGAGAGCCCTGCTCGTCAATCAGCAGTTTGAAGCCGATGGCTCCTGCTATCAGCTCACCCTGTAACCTAAGTATTGCTCCATCAATAAGGTAGCTCACTCATGCCATCAAATAACATGCAGCTTAAAAACAAGAAAATTCTGCTTGGGATCAGCGGAGGAATCGCGGCTTACAAGGGGCCCGAACTGGTGCGCCGACTGCGTGAGCAGGGTGCCGATGTCCGGGTCGTCCTGACTCAGTCCGCGAAAGCGTTTGTCACCCCACTCTCTTTGCAAGCCGTCTCGGGACACATGGTCTCAGACAGCATGCTGGAGCCCGAAAGCGAAGCCGGCATCAACCATATCGAACTTGCCCGCTGGGCGGATCTGGTATTGATCGCACCGGCCAGTGCCAACCTGATGGCTCGCATGGCGATGGGGATGGCCGATGAGCTGCTACCTACCCTGTGCCTGGCAACTCCCTCCCCAGTTGCCGTCGCTCCTGCGATGAATCAGCAGATGTACAGCCATCCGGCAACCCAGCATAATATTGAAATTCTCCGCCAGCGTGGTGTCACCATCTGGGGACCAGCCAGTGGCGAGCAGGCCTGTGGTGACTATGGCCCGGGGCGAATGCTGGATGTTCCTGAGCTGGTCAGTGAGGTTTGCCAATACTTTTCATCCGGGGCACTCAACGGAGTCCGCCTGCTGCTGACCGCGGGACCGACCCGGGAAGGGATCGATCCAGTGCGTTTTCTCTCTAACCACAGCTCCGGGAAAATGGGCTTCGCCCTGGCTCAGGCCGCCATCGCTGCGGGTGCCGAGGTCGAGCTTATCGCAGGGCCTGTCAACCTGCCGACACCACCAGGCGTCACCCGAATCAATGTCGAAAGTGCCGAGCAGATGAAACAGGAGGTTCTATCCCGCTCAGCTCAGGCCGATATCTTCATCGGCTGCGCTGCGGTCGCCGACTACCGCCCGGAGCAGTGTGCTGAGCAGAAGATGAAAAAGGATGCCGAACAGATGGTGATCCGCCTGGTGCGTAACCCGGATATCATCTCTTTGGTTGCTGCCAGTGACAATCACCCCTTTACGGTAGGATTTGCGGCAGAGACCCAGGATGTGGAACAATACGCGGTCGACAAAATGCGACGCAAGAATTTAGACATGATCGCTGCAAACGATGTTGCAAACCCCGAACTTGGGTTTAACAGCGATCAAAATGCACTGGCCGTGTTCTGGGCCGATGGCAAGGCGGAGCTGCCTCAGGCAGGCAAACAGCAGCTCGCTTCTCAACTCATTGCACTCATAGCTAAAAGATACAAAGATGAAACAGATCGAACTTAAAATCCTAGACGACCGTATCGGAACCCAGTTCCCTCTTCCTCACTATGCCACTCCCGGCTCGGCAGGAATGGATCTGCGCGCATGTATTGATGAGTCTATCGAGCTCAATCCCGGAGAAACCCAGCTGCTGCCCACCGGAATTGCGATCCATATCAGTGATCCATCTTACTGTGCCACCATCCTGCCCCGCTCAGGCCTGGGTCATAAGCACGGCATCGTCCTGGGCAACCTGGTGGGCCTCATCGACTCCGACTACCAGGGGCAGCTGATGATATCGGTATGGAATCGGGGCAACACAAGTTTCAGCATTGAGCCAGGCGATCGCATCGCACAGCTGGTTTTCGTTCCGGTCGTTCAACCCGAGTTAACTATCGTCAGCGACTTTGATGATAGTGAGCGTGGTGAAGGTGGCTTTGGTTCATCCGGTCGAAACTGAGCATAGCGCAACGGAATTTCAGAAGATTAGGGATAATAAAAATGCCCAGTAGCAAGAAAAACAACCGAAGAGAGCAGATCCTGCAGACTCTGGCACATATGCTGGAAAACAGTCCGGGACAGAAGATAACCACGGCTAAGCTGGCCCGCGAAGTCGGGGTCTCTGAAGCGGCCCTATATCGCCACTTCCCCAGTAAGGCCCGGATGTTTGAGGGGTTGATCGAGTTTATCGAGGATTCACTACTGTCCAGGGTCAATCTCATCATGGATGAGGAGAAGGATACCCTGACCCGCTGTCAGCAGCTGTTGCGATTATTACTGACATTCGCAGAGCGAAATCCGGGAATTACCCGCCTTCTCACCGGAGATGCACTCCTGGGAGAGCATGAACGGCTACGGGAGAGGATCTCAGGCCTGTTTGCCAAGTTGGAGACTCAGCTCAAACAGATCCTGCGTGAAAAAAGGATCCGTGAGGGCTGTGGCTTTGCAGAAGATGAGGGTGTTCTTGCCAATCTGCTGCTCGCCTATGCCGAAGGCCGCATGGGACAGTATGTGCGCACCCACTTCAAGCTCAAGCCAACCGAGCACTTTGAGATCCAGTGGCCACTGCTCCAGAGCCAGCTCAGGGAAATAGAGACCGCAATCGCGGTGTAGCTAACAACGCCAGGAGCCTTTATTCAGCTCCTGGCGTCCTGGGTTTAATCCAACAGCCCTTTTCCCATTATCCTTGGCTCAGGGGCTATAGATTTGAACCTTGTCCGGGTCGATCTTGGAGGGGGTCATGTGGTACTTATTAAAGATCTTCTTAACATCCCCTCTTAGGTACAAGCGAAACAGGGTTCGGTTAAAAAGGTTCACCTCCGCGGCACGCGTGTGCTTTTTGGAAAATCCAATATAGTACTTTAACTTCTTGTGAGTACCTGCATAACGGATATTTTCCAGCTCCAGTTTATCAATCAGGAAAAATCCAACATTCATGTTGGAATAGATCGCATCAAACTCCCCTGCTGATAGCTTTTTAAACTGGCGCGCATCATCGTTATTCACATTGACCGTCATCTTCTTGATATTCTTTTTGATCTTAAGTAGTGATTTTTCTGTATTTGATGGGCCATACACTCCCACCCGATAATGCAAAACATCCGCCTCATCACGATAATCCAAAGAGTTGTCCTTGCGCACGAAAAAACCATACTCGGTGTCGATGATCGGGGGTGAAAAGTAGAGGGTTTTGGCACGTTCTTCATTCCAGCCGATGACAAATAGCCCATTCATATCTCCCTGCTTCACAAACCACTGCGCCCTTAGCCAGTTAGAGAGCTGAAATGAGCAACTAAGCTTCATCTCTTCACAGATCGCCCGTATCAGGTCGGCAACGGGGCCGGAAACTTTTCCCCTTTCCATATAGCTAAAGGGAGCAAACTCTTGTGTTGCAAACTTAAGCTCTGCCCGAGGCTGTGCAGAAACGAACAGCAGCAATGGAAGCAGAATCAGCAACAGGCAGCCCCATCTCCTCATATCGATTCCCCAATCCCTGTGGTTAGCAGGTAAAGCCCATACACCTACCCTAAAGATAGTGCATTTGATTTCAGAGGAAGCTAAGCCCATGGGGGAAGAAGTGTTCAGACAATGAAAGGAAGCAACTAAACTTAATAACAATCGAGACATGGGCGATAGCAGAGATGGCAAAAATTGTGTGGGATCACAACTCGATGGGCCTGGGAATAAAGCTTCTGGATGAACAGCACCAAAGGCTGGTAGGGATCATCAATCAGCTCTATGAGATAGTGGAGCAACCCGAACCAGCCACGGCTGAAGAGCCGCTGCATGATATCATCGATCAGCTGGTCGATTATGCCTACTACCACTTTCAGACCGAAGAGCTCCTGTTCGAGAAATACCAGTACCCACAAAGCTTTGCGCATATTTCAGAACATAAGTACTTCACATCCGAGCTAGGAAGGCTGGCAGCTCGTTTTGCCAATGAGCGTGGAGATACAGAGCGCCTGCGCCAGCCATTACAGCTGGATATTCTGGCCTTTCTAACCAACTGGTTAATCAACCACATCTGCTTCTGCGATCGGGGGTTTGCCAACTACCTCAAGCAGCAGGGACAACTGGGGGAGATCACCCTCTAAAGCGGCGCACGCTTTAAGGTTTTAATCAGAACCCATAAGTAGAAAACCCAACCGCTTAACTCTGCGGCGCTATTCCTATCATTCATCCAGTTATTCCTTCACCACTTATCCAATTTGAGTATGATTTATCCAATTCATCTCTAACACCCCGCCCCAAAGGGCAGTTTTCAGTAGTTATAGATTCGTTTGAGGTTGTAATGAATAAACGACAAACCAAGGTATTAGCCGCGTTACAAAGCCGTCCCGAGTGGATGTGTGCCAAAGAGATATCAGAGATGACAGGGATCTCAGAAAATGGAGTGCGTTGCCTGCTTTCAAGCATCCAGAGTGAAAATATTAGCTCCCGGGTGATTCAGCACGGTAAAAAGCTCTACCGCTACCGTAATCATCAGAAGCTCTGGAGCATGGCTCTAAGCAGCAGTATGAAGGCATGTGCCTCCCAATAAGGGCAAACTCTGGATAAGTGGTAGCTAGAATTTTCATCCCCAGCGCAAGGAGATCCAGAGCTCGCCCATACAACCTTATAAGCGAATAAAGAACTTAGGCTCTGTTGACGTTTCAGATTTGGTTCTGCAGTTGGCAATTTTTTCATCCAGCAAGGCAGAAGATGTGTGGTGTAGTTACCCTACATGAATATCTGATAACGCCGCTGGGAGGAAAAATAGCCACTGCCCTTCGGGTTGTGCCAGAAAAAGCCCTGTTCATTGTTGCGCATCACTTATTTAGAGTCACTAAACCACGTAATTCGCATCGCGAACAGAACATTTTCAGGGGCAACAGGTTCAAAATTGGAAACGCCAACAGAGCCTAGATACCATACTGCTCACGGTAGCTACGCATCTGCTCCAGGGTTTGCGCCATCTCTGGCTGCTCTTCAAGATAAGCAATCAAATCACCAAGCTTGATGATGGTATAGACAGAGGTCTGATAATCACGTTCGATCTCCTGAATCGCTGATAGCTCACCCTGACCACGCTCCTGGCGATCCAGAGCCACTAACACGCCACCCAGCTGAGCTCCGTGAGCCTCAATGAGCTGCATAGACTCACGGATCGCGGTTCCGGCGGTAATCACATCATCAACCAGCATCACACTCCCGGCGAGAGGACTCCCCACCAGGTTGCCCCCCTCTCCATGATCCTTTTTCTCTTTACGATTAAAGCAGTAAGGTACATCTTGCTGATGTTTTTCATAGAGTGCCACCGCAGCCGCCGTGGCAATCGGGATCCCCTTATATGCCGGACCAAACAGGAGATCATACTCTGCATTAGCATCGATCAGTGCCTGGGCATAAAATTGCCCGAGACGAGCCAGATCGCCACCGCGATTAAACAAGCCAGCATTAAAAAAATAGGGGCTGATACGACCCGACTTCAGAGTAAACTCACCAAAACACAACACCCCGCGCTCCAGGGCAAATTCAATGAACTGACGCTGATAGGCTTTCATTTTTTCTCCTGTAATCTATCTAAATCGCCTTCAAGAGATCTCTTCGCAGAACGAAAAGAGAACTTCTATACCGGGTCCGTTATCTGGACGAACACTCCTGGATAAACTGCACAACATTACGCAGTGCCAGCTCACCCTTGGTCTTTAAAGCCTCCGCTGTATTAAAGCCGATGTGCGGTGTTGCCAGCACATTGGCCTCCTGGAGCAGAGGGTAATCCGCAGGCAGAGGTGGCTCCATATCAAACACATCAATGGCCGCTGCACTGAGCTGCTTATTACGCAGGGCATGGATCAGATCGGCCTCTTTGATGATAGGGCCGCGTGCCGCATTGATGAGGCAGGCGCTAGGCTTCATCACAGAGAAGAGTTCTGCTCCGATAAGATGACGGGTGCTCTCGTTAAGAGGCAGGTGCAGACTGATAAAATCACTGCTGCGAAACAGGGTTTCAAGAGAAGCACTTCCTGAACGGGAGTAGATGAGAGGCTCCATACCAAAGGCCTCGGCCAGGCGAGCGACCTCCTGGCCGATCGCCCCATATCCAACAATTCCCAGGGTTTTCCCCTTAAGCTCATGGCCGGTATTGGTGCCCACCCCCTGATGGATCTGCTGAGCATTTTCAAGTAAGCGCCGGGACAGGGCTAACATATAGCCAAACACCAGCTCAGCAACCGCCGTATTGGCGTAACCAGCGGCATTGTTCACCTTGATCTCCCGCTGCACGATCGCTTTAGCATCCAGGTGGTCAATTCCTGCGAATGCCACAGAGATCATCTTAAGCCCGGGGAGCGCCTCAATCACCCCAGCTGAGACCGGACGATTGGTCAGTACCAGGATCTCGGCATCTCCAATCGCTGTTATCAGCTCTGCATCACTCATCCCCCGGGTATCCAGCTCATGAATCTCGTGGTCCCCAAGAGCCTCCCTATATGTTTCCACAGAGATACCGGTAGGCTCGGCAATAAAGATCTTCATCATCACCTCGTTCAGACAAAAAAAATGCGGCCAATTGGCCGCATCCTCAATTAATTCAATGATTGTTTCTGTATTTCGACAATATCGGCAATCCCCTGCTTGGCCAGCTCCAGCATGGTCAGCAGCTCCTCATGGGAGAAAGGCTCCGCCTCCGCCGTTCCCTGGATCTCGATCATCTGGAAAGAGTCGGTCATCACCACATTCATGTCGGTATCTGCTGCAGAATCTTCAACATACTCAAGATCGCAAACCGGCTCACCATTGACCACACCCACTGAAACAGCGGCGATCATATGCTTAAGTGGGCTGACTTTGAGTTTACCCTCTTTCATCATCCATTCCAGAGCATCCACCAGGGCAACACAGGCACCACTAATCGCTGCGGTGCGGGTGCCGCCATCGGCCTGGATCACATCACAATCAACCGTGATTGTGTATTCACCCAAAGCCTTAAGATCAACGGCGGCACGCAATGAGCGGGCGATCAGGCGCTGGATCTCAAGAGTTCTCCCTCCCTGCTTGCCACTGGCAGCTTCGCGTCGCATCCTGGAATGTGTCGAGCGCGGGAGCATGCCATACTCGGCGGTGATCCAGCCTTGTCCCTGGCCTCTTAGAAAACGAGGAACCCCATCTTCAACGCTTGCGGTACAAAGTACTTTGGTCTCACCAAACTCGATCAATACCGAGCCTTCGGCATGAGCGGTATATTGGCGAGTAATTTTAACAGGGCGCACCTGTCCTGGAGTTCGGCCATTGGGACGCATCACAAATTCCTATAGTTCATAGCTAGCTCGCCATTATAGGAAAAACAGCTGGCAATTGCAGCAGACGAAACAAACAGCACACAGTATAATCGGCTCTCAAAGTGCAACAGAGTGACAGACAATGATCCACAGCATGACCGCCTACGCCAGGCAGCAAACCAAAGATGAGCAAGGGACCTGCACCTGGGAGCTCCGCTCCGTCAATCAGCGTTATCTCGAAACCTATGTGCGTCTCCCCGAACAGCTTCGAGGCCTGGAGCCGGTACTCAGAGAGCGTCTGCGCAAGCGTCTGCAACGTGGAAAACTTGAGTGTAATTTGCGTTTTGAGGCTGGTAGCAGTGCCAACATGCAATTACAGATCAACAAGCCACTGACTAAACAGCTCATTGCAGCAGCCAAGTGGGTCAGTGCCGAAGCGGGTCAGGGAACGATCGACCCGGTCGAACTGATGCGCTGGCCGGGTGTGATGGAGGCCGAGGAGCAGGACATGGACGCCGTTGCCACCGCTCTGCTTGGATATTTCGACACCGTCCTCGATCAGTTTGTGGAGGCCCGGGCCAGTGAAGGGGCTAAGCTACGCGAGCTCATTGAACAACGCCTGGAGCAGATCGCCGTCGAGGTCAGCAAGGTTCGTGAGCAGATGCCAGCCGTCATGCAGTGGCAGCGCCAGCGCCTGACCGAGCGCTTGGAGGAGGCGAAAGCTGAACTGGATCCGGCTCGCATTGAGCAGGAGATGATCATCCTGGCGCAAAAACTGGATGTCGCCGAGGAGCTGGACCGGTTAGATACTCATATCAGTGAAACCCGTAAGGTCCTGAAAAAAGGTGGGCCCTGTGGACGCCGTCTGGACTTCATGATGCAGGAGTTCAACCGTGAGTCCAACACCCTGGCTTCCAAGTCAATTAATGCCGAGATCACCGCCAGCGCCGTTGAGCTCAAGGTCCTGATCGAGCAGATGCGCGAGCAGATCCAGAATATCGAATAACTCAGCGATCTCTCTATAGTTGCTGAGCGGCCCCCGCTCAGCAACTGCGCTTTACCCTGTTTATCTACCCCTATTTTCGCTGACAGGCTTAGCATGATTGACCACATCTCGATTACCGTAACAGATCTCTTAGCGACCAAAGCCTTCTATATGGAGCATCTGGGGTTTATCCAAAGGCAATACTATCAGGATGAACTGTGCCAGATCCTGATCCTGGAAAATGGCTGCAAGCTGGAGATCTTTGAGTTTAACTCGAGTGTTGCACAAAGGGATCAACAAACTTTTGCTGACACCCTCAAGGGAGGTGGTATCACTCACTTTGCATTGAACACGGATAATTTGCAGCAAAGCTACCAATATTTCCTGAGGCATGGGCTGACCGAGACTCAGATACAGGAAGGCCGCCTCGGACGACGCTATTTTTTCATCAAAGATCCAAACGGTATCTTCATCGAGCTCATCGAAAAGACCACCCTGCTGTAACAAGACTCATGATCTCGCAGGCTGAAGGCTGTCGATATCGATAAAGACCATATTAGACTCTGGCAAATCTACCGATTCCCTGAATAGTATATAGATTCACTTCAAAATGCTTTGAATAAATATCATTTGACGATTCGCTGAACAGACTTGGTGCAGTGAGCTGGATCATATTATTAAAAATCTTATTGATAAATAATTAGATGCAGGTTGATATCTAAAGGTAATCTCTGCAGTATCACCAAACATAACAAATATAAAGAGCTCTATTAATGAAGGTCATTGGAATTGATATTCGGATTTTCTTCTGTATTACCGCCGTAGTCATCATCGCCAGCTATTTGCATGTCTTGCCGTTTGGAATGGTTGGTAGCTTTGCATTTATGATGGTGTTAGGCGCAATTTTAAATTTAATTGGTGACAAGCTCCCCATAATAAAAGATTACTTTGGTGGTGGGCCAATCATTATTATCTTTGGTTCGGCTGCACTCATTTCATATAACGTACTACCTGCAGACACAGGTGAGATGGTCATCGGCTTTATGAAGGGCGAGGGGTTTCTCTCCTTCTATATTGCATCACTGATCACCGGCAGTATCTTGGGAATGAACCGGAGAATTCTGCTGAATGCGGTTGCCCGCTATCTCCCAGTCATCCTGATTGGAGTCATCGCCTCAATAGCTCTGTGTGGTCTTGGTGGAGCCCTGCTTGGCTATGGTGCCAAGCGGGCAATATTTTATATCTGCATCCCGATTATGGGTGGTGGTATGGGCGCAGGAGCCGTCCCCCTGGCTGAAATCTTCGGCGCCCACTTCAATACATCCACCAAAGAGATGATGTCGGTGATGGTGCCAGCAGTTGCTATTGGCAATGCCATGGCAATTATTGTCGGTGGTTTGATGTCAAAGTTCGGAAAGATGTTCCCGAAACTAAATGGTAACGGTCAATTAATTCGAACAAAAGATAATAATCATGCTAAGGATGATGAGTCCTCCAAAGAGGAGAAAGCGCTTAACATTAATGAGCTCGGGATAGGGCTATTAATTGCCTGTACCTTTTTCATCTTAGGGAATACGTTGGCTGAGTTTATTCCTTTACACCCTTATGCACTAATGATCCTTTCTGTTGCAGCATTTAAAATATTTAATATCATCCCTCAGGAATATGAAAAGGCAACCGCCGAGTGGTTTCAGTTTGTCATGGTCAACCTGACCCCTGCACTCCTGGTGGGAATCGGTGTTGCCTATACGGATCTCAATGCGGTCTTTTCATCAATTAGCTTTATCTATGTCGCTCTGATCACTCTGACCATATTGGGAGCCGTCATTGGCACCGGACTCGGTGGCTATCTCGTCGGGTTTTACCCGCTGGAAGCATCTGTCACCGCAGGTCTGTGCATGGCAAATATGGGCGGCACAGGTGATGTTGCCGTGCTATCGGCATGCAAGCGGATGGAGTTGATCCCATTTTCGCAGATATCCTCAAGGCTGGGTGGCGCATTCATGCTGATCTTAGCCACCATGCTGATCAATTTTGTTTGAACCAAGCAGCTATCTGCTGAAGTAGAATGACAAACAGGAGGGCCTCCCCTCCTGTTTGTTGCTGGATTAAGCACAAAAATAAATATGAGCCAGGTGTCCTAAGAGCACACCACACAACCACTACCCATAGCTGTCCCTAAAATTCGATTGAAATCCCCCCACCATCTCCTCCGCGAGAAATGGCCTCTTCTACCCCTTCATCCTCGGGCTGACACACAACAAGCTTCGCCTCGTGGATCCCATGTTTCGTCAAAAATGTTTCGGCCTGCTCCTGAGAATCAAATTGATAAGGATTGCCTTTTTTATCCAGAACAGCCTCAACTTTATGGTGAACTTCAACTTCCAGCAGATAACCAGAGCCATCTACACAGCGGATCAGAAAACAGGGTGGATGTCCTCCGTGGTCAGCCCAGTTGATAAACTGCTTCAAACGCATAGTTAAACCCTCCGATACGGCATCACCTTTACCTTAGTCAGCACATGTATTCGTCGCCACTATATAAGCGCAAAAACAACTCTTAGATACAACAAAAGGACTCAGACGAGACAAGCCCATCAGTAGGTTGAAAGCAGGGCTTCTTTTGAGAACCAAATAGACGTATCATTCGGGTACCCACGGCGATCATTTTTCGCTCGTGACTTTATTACTATAATTCAAGTCAGAAAAAATGATTCTAATTTGAACCAATACTGATAAATGCTCGATATTTATACCGCTGCATATTTAGCCTGTATTGCTCAACAGAAACCCTATTTATGATTGATAATTAAACACCAAAAAAATTAATCCTAAAAAGATGAGCATTTACAATAGAAAGGAGTTTGCAAATGCCACATGATGACATTATTCACCCTGGTGATGTTCTATTTACAACCACTGAAGGCACATTTACACAAGCACTTCGCAGATTATCTAGTGATATTGGATTCAACTATATAGAGGTTTCTAAGCTTCCAATATGGCTACGCGATTACTATCTATCATCTGACTCTGAGACAATAGCAACATCCATTGAGACTCCAAGAGGTTTTTATGCTTCAAGCCTTAACCAAAATGCGAAATCGGCTTATGATAAAGTGCTTACAAAAACAAAAGATAGTGGACATACATACTTCCAGTTCGAAGGACTAGCAAGAGGCTTTCACAATGAAAACGATCACCGAGCTACTTACAGGCTCATAGAGCAAACCAGAAGAAAAGAAAGTCCACACCGAATTCAGGGTGGTAACATTATTCAGGCATTAAACCGAGATGGTATAAAGTACTATCTTGTTGGCCTAACACTAGTGTTCGACGCTATATCTCAGAGTGTCCGAGATCTCCAAAACATACCACAAGTTACAGTTAACAGATTGGTCGGAGAAGCAAAATTAAAAACAATACTTGAGCTAACTCAAACATTTAATTGTGAACCAGAAAAAATACTGTTTATACCACAGTGGGCTTATCATATTGACCTTCAAATGGCCTACCTTAAACCTGGCGTCATCCTATTACACTCATTTGAAGAAGAGCTAAGAAATCCAGGAACTCTCAACACTAACACCAGAAACAAAAATATTGGATACTTTAACAAGCGCATTGTTTCGAACATTAGAAATCTACTATCCAAACATGGCTTTAATGTAATCCCAATGAAAGTATTTGCGATGGCGGAAGATAACATAGAGAGATTCCAAGGATTTAATACTGCATATCTTGGTAAAAATGATGGCCTTGATTACTCCCAGTATTTTCATGAAGCGGAGCAAGCTATTGACCATGAAAAATATTATATGAATCTTGCAACATTTGAGTTTTCAGAATTACCAGGTGAAGGCTTTGAACCTTTAGATATTGAAAAATACTGTCATGCAAGAACACTAATTAACGTTCAGTATGCCTTTGCCAATGGCGTTACCATCAGAGATCGAGCAGGCCGTTACCACTTTATCTGCCCAGACGCTCCTCAACATACGGCGAAACAAAATTTAGCCACAGCCCTTAGAAGATACGGAGTCGATCGGGTCCATTTCATAAATACAAACCCTGAGCTATCCAATGCCGCAGATGCTATTGCCCTATACGGGGATCACTACGCTGCCAAACTAATAAGAATATCTATTTCTCATCGCAAGTAGCAATTGCTCATAGGTTTACACCACATCAAAGCCAGTTCACTCAAGAGCTTGATAGAATTCACCAGGGACAAATAAATTGTCAGAGCCCAGAGCCATTATTACAACCGACTCAAAGATATCAAAGTATCCCTCAGCTTAGAAGAGATGAAGACATTGAATCCAGAAGCCATAGACGAAAAAATAGTGAGCCACTATCACTGGATCCCTTGCAGAGAGAGAAAAGAAAAAAATATAAAGAGATTTTTAAAGCTCTGATGACTCATGAGGTATAGCTGGATCATCGATATTAATGGAATAATGATATAAATAAAGGAATCACATGAACTTAACTGAAATAAAAGAAAATCTTATTCAAAGACTGACGAACTATCGGAAACATAGATATGGCATTGGAATAAACCATGGAAAAAGAGCGAGTGATTTAGTTGGTTTCATTCAACAAGCAAAATGCGGTTATGAGATGTTGTTAATGTTTGGCTATCAAGTAAAGCTTTATGGTTTTACAGAAGAGGAACTAAATAAAAGGCTAGAGATTGCAAGAAGATTAAATTTTGATAACCGCGATGACATAACGAATCGACTAAAGAGACCATTTAATAAAACAGGTAATACAATGGGGCATTTTTACCAGTGCCTGGTTGACTGCATAAAAATACTGAAGACAGAAGGGTATTATGCAAACGTGATGGATAGAACCATCTATGTACATACTATCTATGTTGGTGACAGGATGGATAAAGAAAAATACCTTGATGCACCTCCAGAAAATCAGCAACAGCTAAGGCCTGAGTTAAGGAAAGGTGCGGGGTTTAATTCAGGTCATGTAGCAAGTGCCAAAACTCTCTGCACCTATCTTTACCAGACAACAGTTAATTGCAAAATACGTGGAGTCATCTGGTATGACAAAACTCCTCCGATGACCAATCTTCATGCTCCGATGCGTGATGGCATCACCTTGGAGTATAAGCCAATATCCGAGCTTTTCGAAAAAGCAATCGAGATCGACACAAGTATAGCTGGCATCTCCCCCCCCCAGAAGCAACTAAAGCCTCTATAAGGAAATTCTATACCAGTCTACACAACCTCATTCAGGCAAAAATATCCTTCAGAGAGGAGGCCATCGCAGCAGATATATTAAGGTGTCTTGCCGTTTATGCCTATGGTGGATTTCATTTCGATAGTGGATATATACCAAACTTAACACAGCAAATGCAAATTCAAAATAAAAATAGTTTCGATCCTTTCCTAATAGAAAACTCTCTAAAATTTGCAAGAAATCAACCAATAACAACCATAGTACCACAATCAAGTAATATATTAGAGTATCTTATTGTGAACAGCCAAGGATTTAAAACAGATATCAGGACTAAAGCATACAGATATCGAAGTGAGATGTTTGATTTAATCAATATAAACCCAGATACTCATCAAATTCTTTCCCCTTATGAAGGGAATCCTGTATTGAAATTTATCATAAAAAATATACATAGTGCTTTTTATGTATATTTTAAAATGGATAGGGAAGATAGAAGCTTTAGAAGTGAAGGAATCCAAATTCGCCATAAGTACGAACGCCAGTTGCATAATTGGAACTTCAGAAGTGACACTGGTGACGATGGATATGATAATTATAAATCATATATTAGACAAAAGTTGCCGCAGGTTTCTTTGAGTATGCAGAAAGCAATCAACTTCAGAATATACCTGAAGCTCAACTTAACAAATATATAAGAATGGTTAATGCAAATTTAGATCAAGAGCAAGATGTTCCAAAATTCTATGGAACCTATCCAGGAACCATGAGTAATGTAAGCATTATTGTCTATAGTCTATGTAAATATGGTATCTTTAGCAATTTCAACCGAGAAAATTCTGAGCTTGTACCTGCAAACCAAGATCGATTTCTATTTACACAATCTCCTATGGGGCTACTGAAAGCATCCACCGGAAGCTGGAAGCAATCGATTACCCATCATCCGAGAAGGACTTATGATGGCTATCAATATGTTAATTCCGGTGGGCATAGAGAAAATAAGTTCCCCTGGTAGTGAAGGCAGTCTCTAATAAATAATCCCCGGGGCAAGCCCTCTCGCCTAGGCTCACCTTCGCTTCGCGAAGCGGGGTATTTGATTAGTTAAAACACCTAATTACTACGCCGCAATCGGCGGGGAATTAGACCCATAGAGATTAAATTGATGGGCAGGTTCACCTCTGCCCGTTCAAATAACAGCCAAGTATAACTCTCTCATTTAAGGATTTCGAGCTATGTACAATGTGCATATGACTCCATAGAATTCGCTTATAGAACTATTATTATCATTTAAGGAAGTTTATTTATATGAATGACACTTTTATTATATGTGATTACTCCTATGATTACCGTACTGGAGAAGTTGTAATCTATGAATATCAATCTTTAGGTGAATCTAATTTAGTCCATAACCATCATATATTTCAGCGACTATTTAGATATGAAAACATTGCTATACACACTGCTTATGGACCATATGTATATATGAATGATAAAACTCCCAACTCAAGTTTACATGAGCCATATAGGATGCACCTGAATGATGAGCCGAACTCTAAATTAAAATTTGTTTTTAGAAATAAAGATATCCAGAGGTTGATTGCAAGAGAGGAAACAAATCCTGAACAGACTTTTATTTTTTACTGGGGAGCAGATGATGGAGCCAACAGAAATACAAGACAAATTTTAATCAACAAATTATTCCCTTTGATTAAGGCTGGAAGAATATTTATATTGAAAGAGTGCTCAGAAGTTTCTAACGGTGCTGGAAATACAGTAATAACCAGTATGAGTGCCTTATTATCCGCACCGAAAGGAGGATTCTATTCACTAGAGAGTGCAGATACATATTTATCTGAACATCGTCAAAAAATAGTTTGCCGAGCACTTATTCGTTTAGATTCGAACATGCAAGTAAAAGATGGATTTAACATAAATGCTGCTTTACTAGAAAGTGATGCTGTCATGTCACATGGAAATGATAGATTAACCTATTTCTTCCCAGGGAGCTGTACATTTAGAAAAGGAAGCTATAATTTTCTCGATAATGCCCAAAGAGCCTCTACTGATCCTCTATTATCAACAGATATTAACATCCTAGCTAATCTCCATATGAACCAACCCTTATCACCTCTATACCCTATTTTTGAGAAATTGTCTCAGTCCTGTGAAACAATAGCACAAAACTCAGAGAATATAGAACTGCTTGTTGAGCAATCGCATGTTATTACCATGAGAAATCTAAACAGTAGTGCAAGGCTATCTTTTATTGGTGAACTTAGTAAAGATATGGTAAGAAAAAAGATTAGGGATGAATTTAACTATTCCCATTCTTGCTGCTCTAGCTGCAATATTGATATGCATATCACTGGCTTAAGAAATAATTACTGCTTTAGTTGTGACAATGTATATTGTTACAAATGCGCCCCTGTTCAATTAAGAAATCTGTCACATCAGCTTGCCGAAAGGCTCCCATTATCTAGTCGCCATGACAAAGTTCTGGCAATACCTGGTGAACGGGTGATAAATATATGCATGAGCTGTCTGATGCCCGCAGGTGCGGTATCTAAAGCGACTCAAGAGAAATATTACTTCTCTCATAAAAACCTAGCTTTGGAGTATAGGCCATTTGAATTAAGTGACGGCATAATTAATTTCACATATAGTAATCAAAGAGATCACTACGCAAGTCAACAAATGCGTCATCTAAATAGCAATTGCAGAGATAGCTATCTCAGGAGAATAGGGGTCAATAAATGACAATAGTCTGATAAAATGACCAATATCCTGTAAAGTAAAGCAGTGATACTTTATTAAATAAGTCACTGCTTTATTGATATAATCACCGCCGATTCTTGCGCGCCCTTGCACGGCGATCCAGCTTCTCCTGTTTCTTAGCCTCTTTTTTGGCCTCGGCTGCCGCTCTTACTTCAGCGACCACCAGCTCCTCTTGCTCGCGCATCTCGGGTGTCTCTAGAGTGATCGCCCCAAGGCTACCATCGCGTAGCTCATTAATCAGAAGCTCAGACATCTTATGAGTGTCGGGTTGGTTGCCGGAGCGTATACAGCCACGTTTCTTAGCCGCCATCTGCACAAACTCCCAGTCACACTCGGGCAACTCATCAAGCTTGTAGCGAGCCTTTAGCAGCTCAGGGTAGGCCTGAAGCAGGTATTCAGCAGTATGGCTGGCCACTTCCTCATAATCGAGCGCCGCCCGGCCAATAGCTCCGGTTGCCGCCAGTCGATATCCGGCATGCTCATTGTCAAATTTGGGCCACAGCATCCCAGGGGTGTCATAGAGCATGATCCCATCCTCGAGGCGAATTTTTTGTTGTGCCTTGGTCACCGCCGGCTCATTTCCGGTCTTAGCAACAATTCGGCCCGCTAGTGTGTTGATCAGAGTCGATTTTCCAACATTGGGGATCCCCATGATCATCGCCTTGATCTGTTTGCCTGGCCCGACCCGGTTTGGAACAAGCTTTTTACACAGCTCATTGATCCTGTGTACCTCACCCGCCTTATCAGAGCCAAAGGCGATCGCCCGCACTCCACGGGTTTGCTCCAGATACTCTATCCAGCTCTGGGTGAGCGCAGGATCAGCGAGATCGGCCTTATTCAGAATTTTGATCACCGGCTTTTCACCACGCAGCTCCGCGACCATGGGGTTATCACTGCTGTAGGGAATACGGGCATCCAGCACTTCGATAATCACGTCCATCTGCGGCATGATCTCTTTGATCTCATTGCGCGCCTTGTTCATATGGCCCGGGAACCAGTGGATAGCCATCATCTATTCCTCATATTGATAATCGCGGCTATTTTAACTGGCAACCCCAACCGCCGTCACCCCGATTAAGGTATACTTGCCCGAAATTCTGTCCCTATTTTCAACAAAGGCTGTATCCGTGGCGCTTAAAGCAACCATTATCAAGGTTCAACTCTCGGTGAGTGATCTAGACCGACACCTCTACCAAAACTTCAGCCTGACCCTGGCCCAGCATCCTTCCGAAACCGAGCAACGGCTGATGATCCGTCTGCTGGCGTTCGCCCTGAATGCCGATGAAAATCTGGAATTCACCCGGGGATTGTGCGTCGATGATGAACCTGAGCTATGGAGTAAAAGCCCGGGCGGCGAAATAGAAAAGTGGATAGAACTTGGCCTACCCGACGAGAAGCGCCTTAAAAAAGCCTGTGGCCGTGCCAGGAAGGTGCGCCTGTATACCTATGGGCGGGGAGCCCAGGATATCTGGTGGGAGAAAAATTCAGCCAAACTTGCCCGTCTTAATAACCTTGAGGTGTTCTCTCTCCCCTCTGAGTCAACCGAAACCATGGCAACCCTGGCCCAGCGCAACATGGACCTGCAGGCAACCATCCAGGATGGACAGATCTGGCTCTCTGATGCGGATCACAACCTCTGTATTGAACCCACCGGGCTCAGCCATTAAGCCCCCGCTATTTGTGAGAAGTAGATGCCAACACTTACCGAACACCCAACTCTCAGTGAGCTACAGCGCTATGTCTGCAAGATGGAGCAGGAGCGAGATTTTGCCAAACAAACGCTTCAGGATAAATGTCTGCTGCTGGGCGAAGAGGTCGGAGAGCTGTTTAAGGCGGTTCGCAAGACCAATGGGCTGGCGATGGATCCCAACTCCCAGGTCGGTAGCATCAGTGATGAGCTGGCCGATATCCTGATCTACCTGTGCGCTATCGCCAACCGTAGCAATATCGACCTGGAGCAGGCGTTTCGCGACAAGGAGCAGAAAAATCAGCTCCGCCGGTGGATTAAGCCCTGTGACTCTCACGCTGATGAAGAGTTTGTCGGCAGCCAGCAGGTTCATCAGTGGCTGGCCGAGCTGTAGTACTGCATCGCCTCAGGAAGAAGCGTGCGAATATTTTGGATCCGCGCACGGTCCGAGGGGTGGGTACTTAAAAACTCGGGGGTTGTGTGCCCTTTTTCTGAGCCGCCATCCGCTCCCAGAAAGCCGGTGCCTGTCGAGGATCGTATCCAGCCATCGCCATAAAGATCAGCCCCAGCCTGTCCGCCTCATGTTCCTGTAACCTGCTGTAGGGTAACAGCAAACCAAACTGGGCCCCCATCCCATACACAGACATCCAAAGCTGCTGAGTATCCTGAGGGTAGTTCTGCATGGCGCTTGCCAGGGCTATACTCCCCTGCTGAGCCAGCAGAGCCTGACTCATACGCTCATTACCATGGCGAGCTATCGCGTGGGCTACCTCATGACCCATCACCACAGCCAGCCCGGTCTCATCTTTGGTCACAGGCAAAATACCACTGTAGACCACAACCTTACCCCCAGGCATACACCAGGCATTGATCTCTTTACTCTGAACCAGGTTAAACTCCCAGGCATAATTTGCCAGGCGCTGACTCATCCCCCGCTGGGCGAAGTAACGTTCAACCGCATGCTGGATCCGGGTACCGACCCGCTTTACTCGCTGAGCCTGCGATCGATTGTGACTCACAGGGTTCTCCTGCAGAAACTGATCATACTGCTGAAAACTGGTCGCCAGCATGGTCGACTCAGGAAGCAGGGTCATCTGCTGACGACCCGTGATTGGGACTGTGCTACATCCCAGTAGCAGCCACGCTCCCAGCAGATAGTAGATCCAGAGTCTGTTCATCACTCCCCCTTGCAGGGTATAAATATGATACGAAAAGAGCTCACACCCTGAACATATTCCTACATTTATTTATAGCAGTCAGCCCCCTGTTTCATGAATTCGCCATGACGTTCCCCTTACTCTACAGAGCTAGGCGACATCTTTTTTTCGAAGTAGTATTAGCCAAGGCGTCTTCACCACACGCCATGACACGAGATGGAATAATCGATTGCAAAGAGGCATAACTGTGATGAACCTGCTGGCACACTATAACCCCTCCCCAGAGCTATTTATTCTGATATCGGCACTATGTTTGATTCTGCTGATACTGCTTTGGGCAGGCACACGGCGCCACGCCAGAAAGCTAAGAGACAATAACCAGCAGCTCAGCCTGCTGCAAAGCGAGTTGGAACACCAGGCCACCAGGCAGCAAGAGCAAAGCAGTGAGCTGGCAAAACAGATCAAGGCTCGTGAAGAGCTCACAAAAGAGTATCAAAACCGCGAACTGGAGCTTGCAGAGGCCCGTGCTAAAGAGCGCGCGCTGGAGCAGCGACTGGGAGAGCATAAGGAGTGGATGGGCAAAGAGGCTCGCCTGCAACAGGATGTGCTCGCCAAGAAAGAGCGCGAATACAGCGAACTTAACCAGCAATATCTGGAGCTCAGTAAAAAACTCTCTTCACTCACCAGTGAGCTTGATGCGAAGCAGCAAAGCCTGGAGGAGCAAAAAAGTAGTTTTGCGAATGCTCAGCAACAGCTCAAGGTCGAGTTTCAGGCCCTGGCCAACCAGATCCTCGAAGAAAAAGGCAAGAGCTTTGCCCAGACCAATCAAACCTCCATCGAAGCCCTGCTCAAGCCCCTCAAGCAACAGATCGAAGGCTTCCAGAGCCGGGTCAATGAGGTTCACTCTGAGTCGCTCAAGGGGCACGCCAACCTGGAATCAGAGCTCAAGCGGGTGCTGGATATCGGCAACCAGATGAGCAGTGAGGCAAACAATCTAACCCGGGCTCTAAAGGGCGAGAAGAAAACCGCGGGCAACTGGGGAGAGGTCCAGCTTGAGCGGACCCTGCAGCTGGCAGGGCTTGAGCGCGGCGTTCATTATGAGGCACAGGAGCTGTTTAACGATAGTAAGGGCAAGAAAAACTACCCGGACTTTGTGGTAAAACTTCCCGATGACAAACAGATTATCCTGGATAGCAAGGTCTCCCTCATCGATTATGACAAGGCGATCGCCGCAGCCAATGAAGCGGAGCAACACCAGGCACTGGAGGCTCATGTCAAGGCGGTGCGTAACCACATCGACTCATTGTCGGCCAAAGACTACAGCAATCTCATCGGCATTCGCAGCCCCAGCTTCGTACTGATGTTTATGCCGATCGAGCCTGCCTATATCGAGGCGATGAAGCACAATAAGGAGCTGTTTAACTACGGCTATCAAAAGAATGTGATTCTGGTCTCCCATACCACCCTGATGCCTATTTTGCGGACCATAGCTAACCTGTGGATGTTGGAGCAGAGTAATACCGAAGCTCGCGAGATCAGCGATAAGGCCGGTGATATCTACAACCAGGTTTGTACCCTGGCCGAGCACCTACAGAAACTGGGTAACACCCTGGGGAGTGCCAGCAACCACTACAATAAAGCGGTTGTAGCCCTGGTTGGTCGTCAGGGGCTGCACGGAAAAGTTGAGCGCTTTAGTAAGATCTCGGCCAAAGTGACTAAGTCCCTGCCTGAGCTGGAGCCTCGTCACACCGACTTCGAACACCAACGCCTGGAGATGGTGCTTCCCGAAACCAAGTCCCCGGCCGCCGAGCCCGAAACCTTAGCTGCCACTGCGAGCAAATAACCATTTAATCAAACCGGCTCGCCATCCAATCGAGCCGGTACCCTATCCCTGGCGCTTCATTATCTATACTCTAAGTCACAAGCCGGAGTAGAGATAAACTTATGCGCCCCCTGCTATCTGTGCTGATTCTTTTTAGCCTAACCCTGAGCACTTGCCTTCACGCAAAGGCGCAGCAACCAGTACGGATCATTCTCAATGACTGGGCCAGTCAGCTGGTGATGAGCTATATCACAGCCGAGCTCCTGGAAAAGCAGGGACAGCAGGTTCTGTTTATCCACTCCTCGACCAACCACCAATGGGGACAGATCAAGTTCGATCGGGCAGATGTTCAGATGGAGGTCTGGGAAGGCACCATGGCCGCTAAATTCCAGGTCCTAAAGGATGCCGGACTGGCTGTCGATCTCGGAGATCATCCGGCAAAAACCCGTGAAGATTGGTGGTACCCCCTCTATCTTGAGGAGCAATGCCCGGGGCTTCCCGACTGGCAAGCCCTCGCCCGCTGCTGGAAGCTGTTTATTCACCCGGATACCTCGCCCTTTGGCCGCTATCTGGGTGGCCCATGGGAAAAACCAGATGCTGCCCGGATCCGAGCCCTGCAGATGAACTTCAGAGTTGAGCGGGTCACCGAAGATGTGTTGTGGAGTGAGCTGGAAACTGCCATTTCTCAAAAAAAACCGATCGTTCTGTTTAACTGGACCCCGAACTGGGTTGAAAACAAATACGAGGGAAAATTTGTCGAATTTCCCGAGTGGAATAGTGAATGCGAAGTAAATCCCAAGTGGGGAGTCAACCAACTGGTGCGCTTCGATTGCGGTAACCCCAAGGATGCCTGGCTCAAAAAAGTTGCTAATCAAAAACTCATTGAACGCTCCCCCTGCGCGGTTGAACTCATCAAACAAATTACCTTTAACAACAGCCAGATCTCACAGCTCAGTCATTGGGTGGTTCGCGAAGGGCTCAGTGAACAAAAAGCGGCACAACGCTGGCTCGAGCAAAATCAAAGCACTTGGCAGGACTGGTTGGATACAAGCTGTAAGCCAACTCAAACAGATTAGCCATCAATACAGAGACTCTCAGTTCTCAAGCAGATGAAGTACAAGGTTAGCGGGATGAAGACTCACTCTCTTATTCTCTTTGTAATCCTCTTCAGCACAACCAGCTTCTCCTGTGAGATGGTGGTATTCGGGAACAACAGTAAACCACCCAAAAACTACAATGATCACTCAGGACATCCAAAAGGGATCCTGGTGGAGATGATGTACCAGCTGGAAAAGCCCCTCAGATGCACCTTCCATATTGTGCTCTACCCATGGAAGCGCGCTTACCATCAAGCAGCCAATGGTGAGGGCGCTATCATCGGCCTGTCCAAAACCACTGAACGACTGGAGGTCTTTGATTACTCGGATGTGATGTATTACGAGACCCTGGTGCTGGTGACCCGCTCCGATCGCACCTTCTCATTTGGCAACGTAAACGACCTGAAGGGAAAAACCCTGGGCATTGTTCGTGGAGCATCCTATGGAGATGAATTCGAGGAGGCAACTCACTCCGGACTTTTCAAGATCATCGAGCTCTCCAGCCCCTCCCAGCGACTGAAGATGCTGATTCGGGGACGTATTGATGCGGTACTGATGGGAGGTCCGGGACGAGAGGCTCTGGACCGGGTCCTGCAAAGAGACTCTTACCTGGAACAGTATCAGGATAAATTTACCGTCCTCCCTCAGCCCTTCAAAGAGGATCCAAACTATCTGGGGCTCGCTAAGAAGCCTGGGAATAAAGCTTTTCTTAAGAGGTTCAACCAGGCGCTGCAGCAAGCCAGAAGCAATGATACTTTTAACAAAATCATCCGGAAATACCAAAATAGCTCCCACTGATTCATGAACGCCTATAATCATTAGCAATTCTAATCTATAGATACAACGCATAAACCTCTGATGAGCACTTCAAAATTAATTTGCTAGCAAACCACGATATCTCCTATGGATACGGGTATAAGCCACCAATTATTCGGCTC
The DNA here is from genome assembly GCF_003072645.1 of Dongshaea marina. NCBI lineage: Bacteria > Pseudomonadati > Pseudomonadota > Gammaproteobacteria > Aeromonadales > Aeromonadaceae > Dongshaea > Dongshaea marina. The sequence continues at coordinate 171,761 of NZ_CP028897.1, read as the reverse complement.
AACTCGCTCTGTGATAGATATATTTTTGATTAGTTAAGCTTATGGCTAAATGTAAAGAATTCTCATTCGTCTGCTTCACTCAAAACTATTAATATGAGCAGCCCTGATTTCACTACTGCCCCGAGAGTATCTGATTATGCTGTTACATATACTTTTTCTGGTTGGATTAGTCGCCGAAGGCATGACAGGAGCCCTGGCCGCCGGAAGACAGCGCATGGATCTGTTTGGTGTCGCCATCATCGCCTGTGCTACCGCTCTGGGCGGCGGGACCATCCGCGATCTCATGCTGGGACACTACCCACTGTTATGGATTGAGCATCTGAGCTACCCACTGATCGTGGTTGCTGCGGCCATGGGCGCGGTATTGTTTGCTCCCTTGATGCGCTACCTGTCCCGATTGTTCCTGCTGCTGGATGCGATCGGCCTGGTGGTATTCAGCATTTTTGGGGCGGAAAGAGCTCTGGCGATGGGCCATGGCTGGATGATCGCAGCCATCATGGCGGTCGTCACCGGAGCCTTTGGTGGTGTGTTACGGGATATGCTGTGCCAGCAGGTGCCACTTATCTTTCGTAAAGAGCTTTACGCCAGTGTCTCCTTTGTCGTCGCCCTTATCTTCATCGGTCTCCTGCACCTTGGGGTTGCAGAGTCACTGGCGGCAATCGTGACCCTGGTGGTCGGCATCACGATGCGCCTGATGGCGATCTACTTTAAGTGGTCGATGCCCACCTTCCACTACCAGCATCCGGGCCACTGAACACCGCAAATAATGCTGGTTTTTTTATCAGTCAAGTTCTGGTAAGCTTTAGCCCCTTCCGCCTATGGAAGGGGTTTTTGTTGAATTAACTCTATTTGGATCATGATGCAAACGGGTACACTTTATATCATCTCTTCACCTAGCGGTGCCGGGAAGTCCAGCTTATTGTCTAAACTGCTGGACCACTACTCATCTCCAAAATCGGTTCAGATGTCAGTTTCCCATACCACCCGCACCATTCGTCCGGGTGAACAGCATGGTGTGCATTACCACTTTGTTGAATCTGATGCCTTCAAAGAGTTAATTGAACGCAATGCCTTTCTGGAGTGGGCCGAGGTGTTCGGTAACTATTACGGAACCTCACGCGCACTCATTGAGGAAGCCTTAGCCAACGGCATCGATGTTTTTCTTGATATCGATTGGCAGGGTGCCCGCCAGATCCGCGAAGCTTTTCCTGAGTGTCGAAGCATCTTCCTGCTGCCCCCGGGTAAACAGGAGCTCGAAAAGCGCCTCAAGCAACGAGGTCAGGATAGTGATGAAGTGATTGCCGGGCGCATGGCACAAGCTGTCTCAGAGATGAGTCACCATGATGAATATGACTATCTCATCATCAATGATGACTTTGAGACAGCCTTTAAACAGCTTTGTAGCATAGTTGAGGCCGAGCGTCTTCGTTCGAAGCCACAACAAATCAAGCATCAGCCTCTGATCCAACAGCTACTAGAGAAATAAGCTATTATTCAGTATAATTTTTGGTCACTTTAAGAATCACTGGAGTTCTGCATGGCACGCGTTACGGTTGAAGATGCTGTAAAAGAAGTTGGTAATCGCTTTGACTTGGTTCTGGTGGCAGCGCGCCGCGCTCGCCAGCTCGCAGTTCAGGGCAAAGAGCCGTTGGTTGAAGAGGAAAACGATAAGCCAACAGTACTCGCCCTTCGCGAAATTGAAAGTCGCCTGGTCACTAACGAGACAATGGATGCTCAGGAGCGCCAGGAACAACAGGAGCAGGAAGCTGCTCATCTGGCTGTTGTTGCCGCGATTGCCGAAGGTCGCAACTAACAGCTAGGGGTTATCCCTCTGATTTTTATGAAGTTGGGCTCGCATTTGTCGGGCCCAACTTTTATTATCAAAGTTAAATCGCTTTGACGATCCTGACCCTCGAAACGTCCCGGAGCTTAATTTGTATCTGTTTGATAGTCTGAAGCAAGTGATCTCCAACTATCTGCCGGATGAGCAGATAGAGCTGATCCGCCAAGCCTATATCCAAGCCCGCGATGCACACGAGGGGCAAACCCGCTCCAGTGGAGAGCCCTATATCACTCACCCGCTGGCAGTGGCTCTGATCCTGGCGGAGATGCGCCTTGATCACGAGACCCTGATGGCCGCCCTGCTGCATGATGTGATTGAGGATACTCCCCTCACCCGCGAGGATCTCAGCGAACAATTTAATGAAACCGTTGCCGAACTGGTCGAAGGCGTTTCCAAACTGGATAAACTGAAGTTTCGTGATCGCAAAGAGGCTCAGGCAGAAAACTTTCGTAAGATGGTCATGGCCATGGTTGAGGATATCCGGGTTATCCTGATCAAGCTTGCCGACCGCTGCCACAACATGCGAACACTCGGAGCCCTACGCCCGGATAAACGCCGCAGAATAGCCCGTGAAACCCTCGAGATTTTTGCCCCCATCGCCAACCGCCTCGGTATCCACACCATCAAAAATGAGCTCGAAGAGCTCGGCTTCGAAGCTCTCTACCCCATGCGTTACCGGGTACTCAAGGAGTCGGTGCGTAAGGCCCGCGGCAACCGTAAGGAGATCATCGAATCTATTTTCTCCGAGATCGTGGGTCGCCTGGAAGACTCAGGCATTGAAGTAATAGTTCAGGGGCGGGAAAAGCACTTCTACTCCATCTACAACAAGATGGTCCACAAGGAGCTGCAGTTCCACGAGGTGATGGATATCTACGCGTTTCGAGTGATCGTCAAGGATGTAGACACCTGCTACCGAATTCTCGGGCAGATGCACGCCCTCTACAAACCTCGTCCGGGACGCTTCAAAGACTATATTGCCATTCCCAAGGCCAACGGCTATCAATCGCTGCACACCTCCCTCATCGGTCCTCATGGGGTGCCAGTTGAGATCCAGATCCGTACCGAGCACATGGAGCAGATGGCCGACATGGGGGTTGCGGCTCACTGGGCCTATAAGGATCCCAGTGATAACTCGGGAACCACGGCGCAGATCCGCGCCCAGCGCTGGATGCAGAGCCTGCTGGAGCTACAGCAGAGTGCCGGTAGCTCCTTTGAGTTTATCGAAAGCGTTAAGACGGATCTGTTTCCGGACGAGATCTACGCCTTCACTCCCAAGGGGCGGATCCTCGAGCTGCCCGCCGGTGCGACCCCGGTCGATTTTGCTTATGCGGTGCACACCGACATCGGCCATGCCTGTGTGGGATGCCGGGTCGATCGTCAGCCCTATCCACTGAGTCAGCCACTGGAGTCGGGTCAGACCATAGAGATCATCACCTCTCCCGGAGCAAGGCCAAATGCGGCCTGGCTCAACTTTGTGGTGACCTCCAAGGCCCGCACCAAGATCCGCCAGTTCCTCAAGAACCTGCGCCTGGAAGAGTCCATCGTGCTGGGTAAACGCCTGCTCAATCATGCCCTGGGAACCCAGAATCTGGATCAGATCTCAGAAGAGCAGATCCAGCATGTCCTCCATGAAACCAAGCATCAGACCCTCAATGACCTTCTGGCTGACATCGGCCTGGGCAAGCTGATGAGTGTGGTCATCGCCAAGCGGATGCAGGGGGACTTTGAGGAGCTCAGTGGTGAGTCGATCAAGGCGCTGACCAGTAAGAAGATGCCGATCCGTGGCGCCGAAGGGATGCTGGTCAGCTTTGCCAACTGCTGTCGTCCAATCCCCGGTGACCCCATCGTTGCTCATATCAGTCCCGGCAAGGGGCTGGTGGTGCATATCGAGTCCTGCCGCAACATCAAGGGCTACGAGAAAGAACCGGATAAATATCTGGCGGTGCAGTGGGATCAGGAGCAAGAGCGCGAGCAGGACTTCGATCACGAGTTCCGCACCGAGATCTGTATCGAAATCATCAATCATCAAGGGGCTCTGGCCGAACTTGCGAATGCAATCGCTGCCACCGGAGCCAACATCCAAAGCATCAGCACCGAAGAGAAAGATGGACGCGTCTACACGGTTTACCTGCTGGTGACTACCAAGGGACGAATTCATCTGGCCAACATCATGCGCAAGATCCGGGTCCGTTCGGATGTTCTGCGCGTCTACCGCCAGCGTAACTAGTCTCAAATCGAAAACTTAAGGTATTACTTATGACTCCCGAGCGTTTTGGCCGGATCCGTCAGATGATGGATATGCGTCAACCCGATCTGACCATCTGTCTTGAAGAGGTTCACAAGCCCCACAACCTGTCTGCAATCGTCCGCACCTGTGACGCAGTCGGCGTGCACCAGGTCCACGCGGTCTGGCCCGATGAATCGATGCGCTTAAGCGGCAGCACCGCCACCGGCAGCCAAAACTGGACTCAACTACATGTCCACCAGGATATTGATAAGGCGATTGAGATTCTCAAAGGCCAGAAGATGCAGGTCCTGGCCACCAACCTTTCAGACACAGCCGTTGATTTTCGGGAGATTGATTACACCCGTCCCACCGCCATCCTGATGGGTCAGGAGAAACACGGGATCTCCGAGCGCGCCCTTGAACTGGCCGATCAGGATATCATAATCCCCATGGTAGGCATGGTGCAGTCGCTGAACGTCTCGGTGGCCAGCGCGCTGATCCTCTATGAGGCGCAGCGCCAGCGGGAAAATGCCGGCATGTATCAGCAGGCCAGCCAGCTCCCCTTAGAAGAGCAGACCCGGTTGCTGTTTGAAGGCGGCCACCCTATCCTTGCCAAGCAGTGTCGCAAGAAGGGGCTGCCCTATCCCAAGCTGGATGACGAAGGACAGGTGATCGCCGATGAAGCCTGGTGGCATGCACTGCGTAAGGCGAGTGTCTAACTGTACTGCGTACAGCTAGAAGGGGAGAGCCTCTCCCCTTTATATTCCCCTAAGTAACTGATTTCAGCTCCGCTGCACATGCCGGTCCTGACCGGCGGCAGGCAAAGGCAGCACTCGGGCATCCAACCCTTCACAGCATTAATACCTCCCTGTATAGCAGGGATACGCTTTTCCCCTTTGCAATCCCCTGGCGCCCCGTCAATATAAGTGTTAATTGCAAGCAACAGGGAACTGGCTATCACCTTTCGAGGCAGGGTGTAATTGCTCCCGAAGCAATGAAACGCGAGGTATGGATACCGAGCTGGGAGGCTTATCAGGGATGGTAATCGCCAAGCCGCGAAGCTCTGCGGAGGGACTCGCAGCGCGTAGCGAGCATTTGGGTACTTTGGGCGATATCAAAGTACCTCGACTGCCGGGCGAAACCGGCCTTATGGCAAAGCCATAAATATCCGTCCGAAGGACGGCTTATCCATGCCCAACTTGGATGAAAATTAAACCTTTGTCCGCAGGGATCCCTGCGGACCCCAAAATAACGATCCATCTCAAAAAACCGGCTCAAGAATTGAGCAAAAGGGTGACTCGAGCGACCTTGTCATGGCATGTTACACTGCGTTAACAGGCACCATGGCTAGCATAATGACAAGGAGGAATTTATGTATAAGCATGTTTTAGTAGCAGCCGACCTCTCTAAAGAGAGCAAGTCTCTCATTGAAAAGGCGGCCACTATTGCCAGGAGCAATAGCGCCAAACTCTCGGTGGTCCATGTGACCCGGATCCCCGAAAATATGTATGCCGGATTTCCCGGGGTGGTGAATCTGAATGTCGATAACTTCGAACATCGCCTGCTGGACGAAAGGGCCACCCAGATGCATCAGCTACTCGCCGAAATCAATTATCCCTGTGATCAGCAGCTGGTGGTCTCCGGCAACCTGACCGACGAGATCTGCCAGGCTATAGGGGATTACGAAATTGATCTGTTGGTGTGTGGCCATCACCATACTCTGTACAGTGCCATCGCCTCTTCGGCTCGCAAACTGATGCAGCATGCCCCTTGTGACATGCTGGTGGTACCGATCGTCGATTAGCCAAGTCAGACGCCTGACTTAGCCAAACGTGAACTAAGCAGCAGGCCTGCTTAGTTCCCTCTCCGGGTCCGAATACCACGCCCAACTCCGTAATACTCAAAACCAAGTTGCTGCATCCGGGAGGGCTCATAGAGATTGCGCCCATCAAAGATCACCGGATGATTGAGCTGCCTGAGGATCAACTCAAAATCAGGCACCTTGAAGCTCTGCCAGTCGGTACAGATCACCAGGGCATCAGCGCCTCGCAGGGCTGCCTCCTGGGTTCCCATCAACATCAGCCGCTCATCATGGCCATAGAGGCGCTGAGCCTCTTTCATCGCCTGGGGATCAAAGGCCTGAACCCTGGCTCCCGCCTTCCACAGCGACTCCATCAACTCCCGGGAAGGAGCCTCACGCATATCATCGGTATTGGGCTTAAAGGAGAGCCCCCATAGGGCGATGGTTTTCCCTTGTAGATCGCCACAGAAGTGATCATTAATCTGCCCAAACAGTTTCTGTTTCTGCCGCCCATTGACCTTCTCCACCGCATGCAGCAGCTCGCTGTGATAATCCGCTTCCTGGGCTGTGCGGATCAGCGCCTTCACATCCTTAGGGAAACAGGAGCCACCATAGCCGCATCCGGGATAGATGAAGTGGTAGCCAATCCTGGGATCGGAGCCGATCCCCTGGCGAACCATCTCTACATCCGCCCCGAGGCACTCGGCGAGATTCGCGATCTCATTCATGAAACTTATCTTGGTCGCCAGCATGCTGTTGGCCGCATACTTGGTAAGCTCGGCACTGCGCAAGTCCATACTGAGGATCCGTTGATGATTGCGGTTAAAGGGCGCATAGAGATCCTGCATCAGCTCCAGGGCCCAATCGCTATCGGTACCTATGACGATCCGATCCGGACGACGGCAATCCTCCACCGCTGAGCCCTCTTTGAGAAACTCAGGATTAGAGACCACCTCAAGCTTAAAGCTCTCCCCCCGCTCAGTCAGGATCTGACTACAAAGATCTTTCACCTTCTGCGCCGTACCCACAGGAACCGTAGATTTATTCACCAGGATCACCGGCTCGGTTCTGGAGCGAGCAATGGTTTCAGCCACCTGCAACACATATTGAAGATCGGCCGAACCATCCTCATCCGGAGGGGTACCGACCGCGATGAATTGCACCAGACCATGCCTGACGCCTTCCTCTGCATCTGTGGTGAAATGTAAACGCCCGGCACGAACCCCCTCGGCGATAAGCTCATCCAGCCCAGGCTCATAGATTGGGATCTGTGCCTGTTTCAGATTATCGATCTTGCTCTGATCCACATCGACACAGATCACCTCATGGCCAACCTGAGCCAGGATCGCGGCCTGGACCAGGCCAACATATCCAATTCCAAATACTGTCAACTTCATAAAGAAATCCCTACAAACAATAAGATGAGGAAGTTGTACAAAACGCCATCATAGCGCAGCCCTTAACATCTGTGTTAAGTTTTCCGTTGGAAAGCATTACGGTAAGAAAGTTCCCGTTTGCTTTTTTTTCATCCATAGTGAAACCATTTAACAAACCTCATGTCGTATGGATACGCTATGAACGATTGTTTTTTACTGATCAAGCTAGCAACGGAGCTGTAAACGCTATGCATTCAGAATTTCTTCCTTTTTCTCGTCCGGCGATTAATGAATCCGATCTCGAGGCGGTGCAGCAGGTCCTGACGTCCGGCTGGATTACCACGGGTCCAAAAACTAACGCTCTTGAACAGAGCTATTGTGACTATCTGGGGTGCCGACACGCCATCGCCATCACATCGGCAACGGCTGGCATGCACCTGACTCTGCTGGCACTGGGGATAGGCCCCGGAGATGAGGTGATCACCCCCTCGCAAACCTGGGTTTCGACGGCTAATATTATCTGCCTGCTGGGGGCGACCCCTGTGTTTGTCGATGTCGACAAAGATACTCTGATGGTCACACCTCAGGCGATTGAACAGGCGATCACCCCCAAAACCCGGGCCATCATTCCGGTGCACTACGCAGGAGCCCCGGTCGATCTTGAGCCTCTCAGGGCCCTTGCCCATAAGCATCAGCTGCCACTCATCGAGGATGCCGCACACGCCATCGGCACCCAATACATGGGGACCCCTGTCGGCCACTGCGGCACCGCAATATTCTCTTTGCATGCGATCAAAAATGTGACCAGTGCCGAGGGTGGAATCATAGTCACCAACAATGATGAACTGGCAGAAAAGCTCAGGATGCTGCGCTTTCATGGGCTGGGGGTTGATGCCTTCGACCGCCAGACCCAGGGGCGAAAACCCCAGGCCGAGGTGATCATGCCCGGGTTTAAATACAACCTGCCGGATCTCAATGCCGTGCTGGCCTTAGGGCAATTTGAGCGAATCAAAGAGCTCAATGCCAAACGCACCCAGCTTGCCGAACACTATCTTGAGGCACTCCGGCACACCCCTTTGCAACCCCTGAAACTCCCCGATTATCCCCACCTCCATGCCTGGCACCTGATGATAGTTCGGGTCGATTCTGATACCTGCGGCTTAACCCGGGATCAGCTGATGGAGGAACTTAAGGCGCGCAATATCGGCTCAGGCATTCATTTTAGAGCCGTGCATCTTCAACACTATTATCGACAGCGTTTTCCAGAGCTGTCTCTTCCCAACACGGAATGGAACTCGAGTCGGATCTGCTCACTGCCTCTGTTCCCGGATATGACGTCGCAAGATCAACTGCGCGTCATCACCGCTCTTAACGAAATCATGGAGAACTGATCACTGTGTTCACCCAAAAACCTATCGCTTCTGTTTCTGTGGTCATCCCGATATTTAATGAAGAGGAGAGCCTCCCCGAGCTGATGCGCCGCACTCAAGCCGCCTGTGATGAGCTTGAGCGGGATTATGAGATCATCCTCATCGATGATGGCAGCCGGGACAGCTCACCTGAGCTGATTCAGCAGGTCGCCAATGACAAACAGAGCCATTTTGTGGCTCTGCTGCTCAACCGTAACTATGGCCAACATGCAGCGATCATGGCTGGATTTGAAGAGGCCAAAGGCGATCTGGTGATCACCCTGGATGCAGACCTACAAAATCCACCAGAGGAGATCCCCCGCCTGGTCGCCAAAGCCGATGAAGGCTATGACGTCATAGGTACAGTGCGCCGTCGTCGTAAGGACTCAATGTTCCGAAGACTCCCCTCAGCCATCATCAATGGTGGGGTGCGTCGTGCCACCGGGGTGCAGATGAGCGACTACGGCTGCATGTTAAGGGCATATCGCAGGCATATCATAGATGCCATGCTACAGTGCCATGAGCGCAGCACCTTCATCCCGATCCTCGCCAACAGCTTTGCCCGCAACACCACAGAAATCGATGTGGATCATGCAGAGCGAGAGCATGGCGAGTCTAAATACAACTTCATGCGCCTCATCAATCTGATGTTTGATCTGGTGACCTGCATGACCACCACCCCGCTGCGTTTGCTGAGCATAGTCGGCAGCGCGATCGCCGGGCTAGGTTTCCTGTTTGCCATCATATTGCTGCTGCTGCGCCTGTTACATGGCCCGCAGTGGGCAGGCGATGGTGTTTTTACTCTGTTCGCGGTTCTTTTTATCTTTGTTGGTGCGCAATTTATCGGCATGGGACTCCTCGGCGAATACATAGGTCGTATGTATAACGATGTCCGGGCCCGCCCCCGCTATTTTGTGCAACAGATCATTCGTAAAGGCCAGACGTTCAGCCCCACCTCAGAAGACGAGAAATCATCATGAAAGCAGTTGTTTTTGCCTATCACGATATAGGGTGCAGTGGCATCCGCCAGTTACTTAACGCAGGATTCGAAATCGAAGCCGTCTTTACCCACACCGATTCGCCTAATGAACAGCGTTTTTTTGCTTCGGTCGCCGAAGTCTGCGCCGAACACGATCTGCCGGTGTTTGCTCCCCATGAGATCAACCACCCATTGTGGATCGAGCGAATTCGGGCGATGGAGCCGGACTTTATCTTCTCCTTCTACTACCGGGATATGCTGAGCCAGGCGCTGCTCGATTGTGCCAAACAGGGCGCCTATAACCTACATGGTTCTCTGCTCCCTAAATATCGGGGACGCGCTCCTGTCAACTGGGCACTGGTTCATGGTGAGCAGGAAACCGGTGTGACTTTGCACCAGATGACCACCCGCCCGGATCAGGGAGATATAGTTGCTCAGCAGAGTGTCACCATAGCAGAGCGGGATACCGCCCTGACCCTGCATGGCAAGATTAATCAGGCGGCGAATATGCTGCTGGAGACCGTATTGCCAAGGCTCCGCGATGGCAGTGCGACTCATACCCCTCAGGATGATAGTCAGGCCAGCTACTTTGGGCGCCGCACCGCCGCCGATGGCGAACTCCACTGGCAAAAAAGTGCCCGCGAGCTCTACAACCTGACCCGCGCCGTGACCCAACCCTATCCCGGGGCCTTTAGTTTTGTCGGCGATCGCAAACTGACCATCTGGGATGCCAGCATCATTGACCAGAAAAGCAGTGAAGCCCCGGGAACTATCATCAGTACAGAGCCACTACAGATCGCCTGTGGTGAAGGGGTGCTGCAGGTTGAGGCAGGGCAGGCAGAGCAGGGCCTGTATGTGCGCGGCGCCCAGCTGGCTCGTGAGATGAGCCTCGCCGAGGGGATGCGTCTCGGGCCAAAGGCAAGCTCACTGCTGGCCGCCAAAAAACGCACCAAGGTACTGATCCTCGGGGTCAATGGCTTTATCGGCAACCACCTGACCGAACGCCTGCTTGAAGAGGATCACTACGAAGTTTACGGGATGGATATCAGTGCCAGCGCCATTAGTCGCCTGCTCAAGCACCCCAGGTTCCACTTCGTGGAGGGGGATATCAGCATCCACAGCGAGTGGCTGGAGTATCACATCAAGAAGTGTGATGTGATCCTGCCGCTGGTTGCCATCGCCACTCCGATTGAATATACCCGCAATCCACTGCGGGTCTTTGAGCTGGACTTTGAGGAGAACCTCAAAATTGTTCGCTACTGCGTGAAATACGACAAGCGGATCATCTTCCCATCTACCTCTGAGGTCTATGGGATGTGTGATGACCACGAGTTCGATGAAGACAGCTCCCGTCTTATCGTCGGTCCAATCAACAAGCAACGCTGGATCTACTCTGTCTCCAAGCAGCTGCTGGATCGGGTGATCTGGGCCCATGGCAAGCAGGATGGGCTGCGCTTCACCCTGTTCCGTCCCTTTAACTGGATGGGGCCACGTCTGGATAGCCTGGACTCAGCACGGATAGGTAGCTCCCGGGCGATCACTCAGCTGATCCTCAACCTAGTTGAGGGGACGCCGATCCAGCTGATCGATGGCGGAGCCCAGAAGCGTTGCTTTACCGATATCGACGATGGTATTGAAGCCCTGTTCCGGATCATCGAAAACCCAGCCAACAACTGTGATGGCCAAATCATCAACATCGGCAACCCGGATAACGAAGCCAGTATTCGTGAACTGGCCGAGACCCTGCTGGAGAAGTTCGAGGCTCACCCGTTGCGGGATCGCTTCCCTCCATTTGCCGGCTTCAAGGGAGTTGAGAGTCGTAGTTACTACGGCGATGGCTATCAGGATGTCTCACACCGTCGTCCCAGCATCGACAATGCCCGTAAACTGCTCGACTGGCAGCCCGGCATCCATATGAATGAGACCATAGAGAAAACTCTCGACTTCTTCCTGCAGAGCACTGTGCAGGATGAGTCTTAATGAGAAAAATCGGGCTACGCATTGATGTAGATACCCTTAAGGGCACCCAGGTCGGGGTGCCCCGATTGCTTGAGACCCTGGATAAGCATGGTGTCACCGCCAGCTTTTTCTTTTCGGTAGGACCGGACAACATGGGGCGCCACCTGTGGCGCCTCATCAAGCCCAGATTCCTGATGAAGATGCTGCGCTCCAACGCCGCCAGCCTGTACGGGCTGGATATACTGCTGGCCGGGACCGCCTGGCCCGGCAGGGAGATTGGTAAGCGCTGTCGTGAAGAGATCCGGGCGACTGGGCAACAGGGGCACGAGATCGGCCTGCATGCCTGGGATCATCATGGCTGGCAGGCCAATACCGAGCGCTGGAGCGATGCGACCATGCTCAAACAGCTGCGGCTTGGTTACGACTGCCTGAGTGACATCCTGGGTGAAGCGATTCGCTGTAGTGCGGCCCCCGGCTGGCGCGCCGATCAGCGGGTCATTGAGCTCAAGCAGAGCCTGGGATTCGAATACAACAGTGATTGCCGGGGCTACGCTCCCTTCTTTCCCCGTCTGAGAGATGGGCAAGCGGGGATCCCGCAGCTTCCGGTAACCGCTCCGACCTTTGATGAGGTGGTCGGCACCCACTGCACTGTCGAGAGCTTCAATGATTTTATCTGCAATGCCATCTGCCGGGAGAGTTACTCCATCTATACCATCCATGCCGAAGTTGAAGGCATGGTGATGGCGGAGCAGTTTGAGCAGCTCTTGATACGTTTCAAAGAGCTTGAGCTGCAGCCCGTCTCTCTGGGAGAGCTTCTCAATGAGGTACCACCTCAGATCACAACCGATGTGATCCGTGCTCCGTTAGAGGGCAGGGAGGGCTGGGTTGGCAGTCAGAATTTAGCAAAAGAGAGTTTGTATGCGTCAGATTAAGTGGATTCTTCCCCTGGGTTTTATCCTGCTGTACCTGATACCTCTGGGGATGCACCCTTTATGGATGCCGGATGAAACCCGTTACGCCGAGATCAGCCGGGAGATGGTTGCCGGTGGTAGCTGGATCGTACCGCACTTTATGGGGATGCACTATTTTGAAAAGCCGATCCTCGGCTACTGGATGAATAACATCTGCCAGATGCTGTTTGGCTATAACAATTTTGCCGCCCGTCTGGCGCCTGTACTTAGCATCGGTCTGACCGCACTGATCCTTTACTACCTGGTGCTCAAGATCCTCAAAGATGAGCGCAAAGCGTTTTATTCGGCGTTAGTCTACCTGACCAGCCCGCTGGTGTTTGGGATAGGTACCTACAATACCCTGGATAGCATGCTCACCCTGTGGATGGGCGCCTCCTTCGCCAGCTTCTACTACGCGATGCAGGCCGAAACCCGTCGTCAGTTATTGCTGAGATACCTCTTGTTTGGGGTACTGGCCGGAGGGGCATTTCTCACCAAGGGATTCGTGGCCCTGGCAATGCTGGTAATCGCCATCATCCCCTTCATGCTGCTGATCCGAAAGCTTCCCCAGGTGCTGACCTATGGCTGGGTCGCCCTGATCGCAGCCATCATCATCTCGCTGCCCTGGGCAATAGCCGTGGCACTCAAGGCTCCCGACTACTGGAACTTCTTTTTCTGGAACGAGAATATCCGCCGCTTTGCCGCTGAGGATGCCCAGCACATGAGCCCCTGGTGGTACTATATCCCCCTGCTACTGCCTGCCCTGCTCCCCTGGCTGTTTCTGGCTCCAAGGGCTATTGTCCATAGCCTCAAAGATCAGAGTCAGCGTCACTTCTTTCTCTATCAGGTCTGCTGTTTCCTGCTGCCCTTTATCCTGTTATCGATTGCTAAGGGAAAGCTGCTGACCTACATACTGCCACTATTTATGCCACTGGCGATCCTGGTGGGTTGCGGCCTGAGTGAGCTAGCCAGGGAGCATGCCCGGATCCTCAAGACCTCCGCCTGGGTCAATGGCGCTCTGGGCCTGATTTTGGCCCTGGTGTTGACCCTGATGCAGCTCGGACTGGTGGGTAAGCCTCTCTACCAAAGCGGTGAGATGGAGCGCTTCTGGTTTGGCCTGGTCCTGTTTGGCTGGTGGGGCGTGTTGCCATTACTGGGACTCAGGCACGCCAAGCGTCTGCCCCTGTACCTGGCGGCTGCACCGATCGGCCTATTTTTGCTGATCCCATCGGCGATCCCGATGAAGGTGGTCAACAACAAACTACCGCAAGTGTTCTATACCAAGCACCTGGATGAGATCCAGCCCAATGCCTGGGTGCTCACCAACTCAGTAGCCCTGGTTGGCGATATAGGATGGCAGCTCCACCGCAGTGATATCGATCTTCTCAACAGCTATGGTGAGCTTCAGTACGGTATAAAGCGCAGCAAGCAGCAACGCTATTTTACCTACGCCCAGTTCCGCGAGCAGCTGGCTGAAAAGCGCCAGACACAGCAAGTAGTGCTGGCTCTGAACGCCAAGCCGGACGATGGGATGTTCAAAGAGCTACCCACTCCGACTCTGAAGTTTCATGAGGGGAATTTCTACCTCTACCTGTATCAGAAGATGCCATGATCCCACTGCTCCTGGGCCTGACTCTGCTGCTGACCTGCTCGGGTCAGCTGCTGCAAAAAATGGCAGCCAGCGGACAGAACCGCTGGCTCTCGCTCATCGGTGCCATTGGCTGCCTGGGGTTGGGGGCTCTGTGTTGGCTCGCAGTCCTGCAAAAGTTACCCGTTGGCATCGCTTATCCCATGCTCAGCCTTAACTATGTGCTGGTGATGCTGGCCTCGCACTGGATCTTTAAAGAAACGGTCAGCTTTCGTCAGTGGCTGGGGGTCATTTTGGTGGTGGCAGGCGTCGTCATTCTTGGAGGACATCTATGAGATCCTGGTTGGCCATTGCGGCTAGCGTGATTCTGGTCACCATAGCTCAGCTCATCATGAAACAGGGAATGACTGAGCTCCCGCCCCTGTCATCACAGCTACTCGCCATCTCTGAGCTTAAGGCTCACTGGCAGGCTATTTTGCTGGTGTGTATCGGGCTGGGCTGCTATGCCCTCTCCCTTGGTTGCTGGATGCTGGCCCTGGTCCGCCTGCCTCTTTCCCTGGCTTATCCCTGCCTGAGCATCAGCTATATCCTGGTGACCCTCTTTGCTTCACTATTGTTTGATGAACCCTTCTCTATTGCGGCCGTGTTCGGCAGCTGCTTAATTCTATTGGGAGTCACCCTCATCACCTACAAGCCCGCGAAAAAAGCCGGAGGATAAGGTCCGGCTGGTGATGCATATTGGGACGAGTCAAACTCAGGCCACAGTCGCCTGCGATCCAGATGATTCATTGATCAGGGTATTGTTCATTCCAATTTCGATGATTTGTGAGTCACCTCGCCCCTTGCCAACATGGGCGAAGTTGCGTAGCAACCTAGTGAGCTCGATGGAGCGCGAACTGGGAAGGGCTACCAGAATGGTAGCCGCTGACATCGAGCAAACAAGGATAAGTTTCTCCCATAGCAACGCACGCGAAGCCGGAGCTGAGCGGGAAAGAAACTCATGGAAGAGGTTCGAACTTGCCGCGTGGCGCTATGGGCTCAGGGACTATCAGAAACAGACAATCACTTTTCGATAACCTTAAATCCCAGGCAACCCCGGAGACTTCTAGACTTAGCAGCGATCCATCCATTGAGCCGTTCCAGCCAGCCTCGGCAGATAAACACCAGGGATGAAGTGCTCAATGCAACCAAAAATGAGCCAACAATATCCAGTGGGAAATGGATGCCGCAAAACACCCGGGCCAATCCCCCCATCAGACCGACCAGGCAGAGCAAGATACCTATCTTGCGGGAGTCTCTGAAGTAGAGCCAGATCAGTGCGATTGATAACATAAATGTGGTGTGTGCCGAAGGAAAGGAGCTGGTAGGTGCATGCTGAATCAATTGAGTTCCAAGTTTCAGCATAAAAGGGCGGGGATGAAAAAACAGATGACGAATAATAGAAGTTAGAGTCATCGCAAACAGAGCACTGTAGATAGATAGACTAGCCAACCGATTACACCTGGGATTTTTTAAAAAAAATAGTGACACAACAAGAATAATAGGAATTAGCTGAGCATGATTCGCAATTTCTACAGCCAGGTTATCCAGGACGCGGCTTTTTGTCGCATAGCCATTAATAATATGAAAAACAGTGATATTTAACTTATCCCACATAGCTACTCCATTGAAAGCACAAAGTTTTTATCAATGCACCGATAATTCATGAAAGAGGAAGGTTCAAATCCAGTAAAAACGCGCACATGAAGCCCCACAGGCTGTGTCTGATGACCGCCCGAATCCTACTCCTAATCTGCATGCACAACCTATTTGAGGGTCGGTTTTTATATTAGTTCAGAAAAATATTTTTTATTTTTATCGAAACTATTCGTGGATATTTGTGTCACTGACAAACAGTGACATGAGGATATATAGGTATCGATATATTCATATATTAATCACCTGCTCCTTAATAGTTTATTTAGGTGATTCCAGATACCCACTGGGTTATGTCTCAGATCCATTGCTCATACAAAGGTGTACTGATTTCAAGGTCAACAACCTTCTGTCGCAGGGATGCGGCAGCAGAGGTTCCATGGACGGATACACACAGTGTTGTTGAGACGTGAAATCAGACATCAACAACAGATGTGAAACACGACCACCCACTGTATCGATATAGCAAGCTTTGCTGCAAGGTCGTCCGGGGAGGTATAGAGGCCAGATCTCCTCCTTCGCCGAGAGATATACGATGAACCGCAGCTCTGCTTTTACAGCCACTTTAGCCAGCAAACGATGAAAGAAAGTTTCAACAACTTACGAAAGCTAACTGAACATTATTTGACTTGCCGAGGAGGTAGAGGCTAGATTGAAACTCCAACGCCACCGTCAGGTTGTTGTCTTTCAACAACATATAAGGAGACGTAAATGACAGATAAGTACGCCAGTCTAAGGTCAAATGTTGGACTGTTAGGACAGCTACTGGGCAAAACAATCAAAGAGCATAAGGGTGAAGCGTTTCTCGACAAGATAGAGATCATCCGCCAACTTGCTAAATCCTCCCGCCAGGGAGATGAAAATGCCAGAGACGAACTGCTGGCCCTGCTGCAAAAACTAAGCGATAGTGAGCTACTCCCGGTAGCCCGGGCCTTCAGTCAGTTTCTCAATCTGGCAAATGTTGCAGAGCAATTTCACACCATCTCCCGCCATTGTGAAGCCAATGTCTGCTCCCCAAACCCTCTGGATCAACTGTTCGCTCGCCTTAAAGCCGCAAAACTGGATGAGCAGGCGATCCATGATGCAGTCCAGCAGCTGGATATTGAGCTGATCCTGACCGCTCATCCCACTGAGGTGACCCGGCGTACTCTGATCCACAAACATGTTCAACTGAGCGATTGCCTCAAGGCCTTGGAGCTCACCGAGCTCGACAGTCGTCAGCAAGCATTACTAACAGGTCGCATCGAACAACTGATCAGTCAGGCCTGGCATACCAATGAGATCCGCGCCAAGCGTCCCACCCCCCTGGATGAGGCCCGCTGGGGGCTGGCTGTGATTGAAAATAGCTTGTGGAGCGCGATCCCGGATTTTCTCCGTCAGCTGGATCAGCGCCTGCATAAAGAACTTAACTATCGACTCCCGCTGGATGCGGCTCCGGTACGCCTCGGCTCCTGGATGGGGGGCGATCGCGACGGTAACCCCTTCGTCACCGCCGACATTACCCGCCAGGTTCTTCTTCAGGGACGCTGGATGGCGGCTCATCTGCTGTATAAGGACTTCAAGGCCCTGGCCTCAGAGCTCTCTATGACCGACTGCTCCGATGAGCTACGTGCGGTCGCCGGAGACAGCCGTGAGCCCTACCGCTTTGTGTTGCGAAAGCTACGTGATGAACTCAGGGAGACTCAGGATTACCTGACAGCCCAGCTTCAGGGCACCGTTAGCGACGCTCGCAATCTGATCACCCGAACAGAACAGCTCAGAGAACCTCTTGAGCTTTGCTATCGCTCGCTACACCAGTGCAACATGGGGATCATCGCTGATGACATGCTGCTGGATGTGCTGCGTAAGTTGGCGTGTTTCGGCCTACAGCTGATTAAACTGGATATCCGCCAGGACAGCGAGTCCCACGCAGATGCTCTGTCAGAGATCACCCGAGCGCTTGGCGTGGGAGACTACGCCCAGTGGTCGGAGTCCGATAAGCAAACCTTCCTCCTGACCGAGCTAAACTCCCAGCGTCCACTCACCCCACTGAACTGGGAACCCAGTGCAGCAACCCGGGAGGTGCTGGATACCATGGCGGTTATCGCAGAGCATGATCGGGATGCCTTTGGCATCTACATCATCTCGATGGCCAGCTACGCCTCTGACGTGCTGGCGGTGCAACTCCTGCTGAAGGAAGCCGGTTGCCCATTCCATCTGCCGGTCGCACCACTATTTGAAACTCTCGATGACCTGAATAATGCAGCCGAAGTAATGGAGCGTCTGCTGGCCGTTGACTGGTATCGCGGTTATATCCAGGGGCAGCAGTATGTGATGATCGGCTACTCCGACTCAGCCAAGGATGCCGGCATGCTGGCCTCGGCCTGGGCGCAATATGATGCGATGGAGAAGCTGGTTGAGATTGCTGAGCGAGAGAAACTAAGGCTGACCCTATTCCATGGCCGGGGCGGCACCATAGGGCGGGGCGGCGGCCCGGCACATCAGGCAATTCTCTCTCAGCCCCCAGGATCGCTCAAGGGGGGCCTGCGAGTCACAGAGCAGGGCGAGATGATCCGCTTCAAGTTTGGCTTGCCGGAGGTGGCAACTCAGAGCCTCAACCTTTACGCCAGCGCCATGCTGGAGGCAAACTTGCTGCCTCCCCCTCACCCTAAGCCCGAGTGGCGCGAAACCATGCAGCAGATCGCGGTGAGCTCCTGCGAAGCTTACCGAGAGGTAATTCAGGGAACCCCTGAGTTTGTCCCCTACTTCCGGGCCGCAACCCCCGAGCTGGAGCTGGGCAAACTACCCCTGGGATCACGCCCGGCCAAGCGTAAGGTCGATGGCGGGGTTGAGAGCCTCAGAGCAATCCCCTGGATCTTTGCCTGGACTCAGAATCGCCTGATGCTTCCGGTCTGGCTGGGTGCTTACCAGGGATTACAGGCGGTATTGCAGGATGGAAAGCAGGCGATCCTGGCCCAGATGAACCGGGATTGGCCATTTTTCCACGCGCGACTGGAGATGCTGGAGATGGTATTTCTCAAGACCGATCACTGGCTGGCTGAGTATTATGACCGCACCCTGGTACCACAAGAGCTGCAAGTCCTTGGCAGGGAGCTAAGACAACAGCTTGCCTCCTGTGTCGAGTTGGTGCTTAAACTCAGACCCGATGCCGCCCTGCTTGATGATCAGCCCTGGGTCAGGGAGTCGATCAACTTGCGCAACCCCTACACAGATCCACTGAACCTGCTACAGGCCGAGTTGTTAAAGCGAGCCCGCCAGCAGCAAGAGGAGCTCCATCCCGAGCTGGATCAGGCGCTAATGGTCACCATCGCCGGTATCGCCGCAGGCATGCGTAACACCGGTTAATCACCCTAAAGGGAGCGCCAGGCGCTCCCTTATCCTCCCCTCATTAAGCTTTCACCCGGTCCATCGCAAATCAAAGCTAAACTATTAGCAAGATAGCCAACGGGTAAGGAATGATGAGCACGCCGTGGAAAGGCTGTTTTTTTTCACTACTTTGGGTGGGTAGCTTTAACCTCCTGGCTGAACCAGCCACTCCCGCCTGCCAGCAAGGCATCCATATTCTCTACCATGAGCGCATCCCCTATATGCAGCTCACTCCCCGGGGAATCACAGGTTTAACCGCCTCCGTGGTCTCGGATGCGTTTCAGTTAGCCGGGGTTAATACCGTCTGGAAAGAGATCCCCCCCAAGCGCCAACTCCAGAGGATCAAGAGCGATCGCCCTTGTGAATGCGCCCTTGGCTGGTTCAAGACGCCTGAGCGCGAGCGCTATGCCAAATACAGCCTTCCCATCTACCAGGACAAACCCCAGGTCGCCCTGGTTAAATCCAGTAACTACCAGTTCACCGATGGTCAGACCCTTCCTGAGGTACTGAGTAATCCCAACCTGAAACTGCTGGTCCGGGATGGCTACTCCTACGGGCAATTTATCGATGAGAAGCTAAGGCAGTATCACCCCAGCACCAAAAAGGTTGCCTATGACAACTTCAAGATGCTGGAGCTCATCTACTACCGGCGTTACGACTACTTTTTTATCGCCCCAGAGGAGATCAAAAAGCTGATCCAGGCCTCTGCCTTTCAGTATCAGGACTTCAAAAGTATCAGCTTCAGCGATATTCCCCACGGCGAAAAGCGCTACCTCATCTGCGGTATGGGAGTACCAGATCGAATCCTGCAGGCCTTGAACCAGACCCTTACCGATACGGATCAGTACGGATCCCTTGAGTTCAGCCATTAAAAAAGGAGCCGGTGGCTCCTTTTTTAATGGGTCAAACTAGCTCACTGTCGAATTAATCAGGACCTGCTCCATTCATGGAGAAAATGCTCTAGAGCACTTTTAGTTTAATCCGGGTAGTTATTCACGCCCCTCAAGTTCAAGTGCTGCTTTGAGCTTTGTTAAGCTGACCTTCTGCAGCAAGGATGCTGCAGCAGAGCAACATGGATGCGACTTGCGAGTCAGCGATCAAAGTCAAAGCTGCTTGCATGAGATGAACCGGTATATCCGGAAAACACTCTAGATCCCAAGCTCATCCAACAGATCCTGATCCATCCCGGCATCGGCAGGCGGCTCTTTAGCCTTAGTTGAGCCATTTTTCGCCTTGTTTGCTTCCGCTTCAATCAATGAGTCGGGATCAAAGTCCTCCTCAGTCTCAAACTCATGCAACTGAATAAACTCAGTCTTATCGATCGCCAGCTCAAGATAGAAGATGTTATTTTTTTCAGTAGAGAAGGTCACCCGCCTTGCCTGGGGTCGATCCAGGTTAGTATCAACCGACATCATCACCTGCTTATTGATCGCCAGCATCCGGGGCTGGTTTTGGGTAATGTTGGTTTGCAGCTCCTTGCTGATGGTCCCGGTAAAGTCACCGACGATCTGATTCATCAGCTCGCCCATCATGTTTCCCACCTCATCTGAGGTATGCTGGCTCGCCAGTTCTGCTTCAGACATCCCCATCTGCAACATATAGTTGCGATAGATCTCCATCGCCGAAGCGGCTTCGAAATTGATAATCACCAATCCGGAAAACCCCCCATCAAACAGTACAAAGCAGCCAATATCGGGCTTGAGGCAGGTTTTGTTGATTTTTTGCACCATGGCGGAGTAGTTGATCTCACTCCCGGTTGCCGTGGCCAATACCTTGGTCACCGACTTGCACAAGGTCAGCAGTATATCGTCCGTGGTTACTACTTTAGTCTTTTTCATCGCCATCCCTTATTCGTTATAAACTCATTGGTGGGCAACATTCATTCAAGCTGGTTATTTTGATTATGCGCCACCTGACGCTAACTGCAAAAGAAATGCGAGCAATTTGAGCCCCAACGAACAAAGCAGGGAGAGATTCTGCTCTATTCGTTGGCTAACCACTAAAGCCTTCGAAACCTAGTTCATCAGTGAATTCAGCTCATCGAGAGCTTTCTTTGACTCACAAGACAGCGGCAGGAATGGCTTACGACAGCATCCGTAATCAACACCCCGCAACCCCATCAGGTACTTAATCGACTGATACAAACCAAGTTTGAGGATTTTATCGATAACAAGGTTGGTCTGATGCTGCAGCTCAAGGGCAGCACTAAATTCTCGCTGCTGTGCCAGCTGATAAATCTTGACATAAGTTGCAGCCATCAGGTTATAGGTCGAACCAATACCTCCATCAGCTCCATAAAGAAACCCGGCACTCAACATGGTATCTTCCCCATGGAAAATTACCGCATCCTTACAGCGCTGCCTTAACTGCTCTACCAAAAACATGTCGGGAGTCGTATGCTTTAGCCCTATAATACGAGGGTGCTCCATCAACTGAAGCAGCTCATCAACACTAAAGCTGGTCCCCGTCGTAGCTGGAATGTTATAGAGCAATAGAGGTAAAACACTCTCATCAGCAAGATTCAGATAATGACTATGGATCTCATCACGGCTGAAGCCATAATAAAAAGGTGGTGTCGCTGAAATTGCATCATAGCCACACTCTTCGGCCTGGTGAGCCAGCTGAATAGTCAAATCCGTACTAATAGCTCCAACATGAGCAATCATCCCTACCCTGTTTCGATTTGCTGTTGCCGCAGCTTGCAACACCTGAGCTCGCTCAGTTTCACTGAGCAGAAATCCTTCTCCTGAGCTTCCTCCGACATAAAATCCATCCACCCCCTGCTCAATCTGATAATCAATGATCTGTGGTATAAGCTCCAACGCAAGCTTTCCATTCTCATGAAAGGGGGTCATCAGGGGAAGATAGATACCTTTAAATTTTTGCATCTCGTGTCTCTCCAAAGAGGTCATGGGTGATAGCGGTTAAGAAACTGGATTATTTGCTCTGCACCGGGTGCTGAGTGTAAATAGTATTACCTGAAGTTTTACTCTGCTGATCATCCTCAGGTATGAAGTAGCTTGAAAAATGACCGACAAACATCACGGTCAGTGTGCCGATCGCCGAATAGTAAAAGAAATTCAAATCAGTAACGTAGCGCGCCCAGAGTAAGGCAAAGATAGCGAATATAACGCCGAGCAGAGCACTGCGGGCATTGGCCTTGCGACTGAAAATACCCAATGAGAAGAGCCCGGTCACAGGTCCCCCAACCAGGCCAAGTAAACTATAAAAAGCATCCCAAACCTGGCTCTCATTAGTCGCAATCATATAAGTCGCTGCCGCAACACCCAGTAGACCTGATATAACAATCACCAGGCGTGCTGTAGCAAGATCATCAGCCTTACGCTCAGGTGTTAATAAGCGTTGCTTAATATCTGTCGTAAAGCAGGCAGAAATACTGTTCAGACTACTGGAGATACTGGACTGAGATGCAGCAAAAATGGCAGCTATGATAAGGCCGGATAGCCCAACAGGCATTTGAGTGACCACAAAGTAGGGTAAAATCTGCGCGCTGTTAAAATGCTCTGGCAACAGCCCCGGGTTTTGCAGATAAAAGACATAAAAGGCCGAACCAATTGCAAAAAACAACATTGGAATGATGGCAGTGAATTTCGCATTGGTGATCAATGAACGCTTATTAGCCTCCATCGAGTCCGTTGTGACATAGCGCTGAACCACATCCTGGCTTGCCGTATATTGCTGTAAATTACTGAAAAAGACCCCCATGACTAACACAGGGATCGTGGCCTGACTCCAACTGAAGTGCCACTCACTCGCAGGGAAAAATTTATGGTGTGAAGCAACCTGAGTAAAGATCTCGACAACACCACCATCGACCTTGAAACAGGCAATGATAAAGATCAGAACTGCACCTGCGGATAACATGATCCCCTGAATCACATCGGTCCAGATTACCCCCTCAATTCCACCAAGGAAGGTATAGATGATACAGAGCACCCCGACCATTCCCAGCAACAGGTAGGGGTTAATCTGTACAAAAGGCTGCAAAGAAAGCACGGTCAAATAACTGATAATCGCGATCCTTCCCACATGAAATAGCATGAATGAGAGGCTGCCAAAGACTCGCATTTTCACATCGAAACGAGCCTCCAGATACTCATAGGCTGAGGTGATATTCAGGCGACGAAAGAAGGGAATAAAATAGATAAAAATCAGAGGGAACATTAAGATAGTGACATATTGCCCCACTAAAAATGCCCAGTTTGAACTATAGGATTTAGCCGGGATCGACATGAAGGTAATAGAGCTTAGGGTTGTTGCAAAAATACTGATCCCAGCCGCCCAGCCAGGGATCCGCCCACCCGCCTTGAAGTAATCGTCCGTTTTCTTCTGCCGTTTAGAAAAATAGATGCCAATCGCCAAAATACCCAGCAGATAAGCAAGGAGAATCATATAGTTGATCGCGCCAAAATCATGGTGTTCCATAATCAATATCCTGTAGAGTCGGGTTATTATTGTTTTGGTTACCGATGAAACTGCTTCACCCAATGGCTGATACCGTATAACCCTGCATCAGCCCCCAGCACAGCAGATTCAACGACCGGACGATAAAAGGCGGGATTGGAGGCAAGTGCCAATGTGACCCTATCGAAAAAAAGTGGATTCAATCCGACACTGCCACCCACAACCACTCGGCCTACCGCTAATGAAGCCTGTAGATCTGCAATTAACCCTGCGACGGACAGACAGGCTCTATCGACAATCTGTTCTGCTCTGGTATCACTTTGGGCGAGCTCTAACAGTTCCCGGGCACAGACTTCTCTTCTCAGGGCCTCAGATCCCAGTCGTGATAGGGCCGAGCCAGAAGCAACCGCCTCAATACAACCTCTGCGGCCACAGCCACACACAGGGCCATCAGGATCGGCAAGGGTATGGCCCAGGTGACCACTTCCTCCCCGGAGCAGCTCCCCATTAATCATTAGCCCCCCGCCAATACCGGTAGAAACGGTTATAAATGCCAGATTTGCTGCGTTATCACGAGCCACCGACTCACCAAAAGTCGCAGCCTGAGCATCATTAAGAAGAGCAATTGGACCGGGAAAAATCTGCTGAAAAAAAACCTCAAGATCAAAGCCTTTAAGCCCTCCCAGGTTATCCGGATTAAGAGCCGTTAATCGGCCTTGCTGAATAATCCCGGTACTTGCCACACCAATACAATCGAAGCGCCCCTGGTAGTGGTGTAGTAAAGATTGAAGCTGATCTTTAAGAGTGCCGGGATCGCCAGAAGAGTGGGTTTTGAACTGAATACGATCACACAGCTGCTCCCCATCAAACAAAGCCGCCGCCAGCTTGGTTCCCCCTAAATCAATTGCCAGAATCATAGATAACACTCCTGGGGAGACTCACTCATCTGCAGGCAAAACCATTGGCATATATGCTCTATCCGGGTAATGGCTGATCCTACAGTCACACAAAAGGCTCCATGCATTAATGCCTCTGAAGCAAGCTCAGGTGTGTTATAGCGCCCCTCAGCTACCACTTTGCAACCCGCCAGGGCTAACTTTCTCACCAGTTCAAGATCAGGAGCTACCGGGGGATGCCCCTGTGTGTAACCCGACAGGGTTGTCCCGATGAGATCGGCACCGGATTGCCAGGCTGACATACCGTCACTCAGATCCGAGCAGTCCGCCATGGCAGGCTTTCCCTGTCGGTGAATTTCAGCAAGCAGAGCTTGGGGAGAAACAGGACGAGAGCGCAGCGTCGCGTCATAGGCAATGATATCGGCCCCGGCCCCAGCCAAAGCTGCAACATCCTCAAGGAGTGGTGTGATACGAACCGGACTCTGTGGCAGGTCTCGCTTCACGATTCCAATGATAGGAACACTGACTAACTCTTTGACTAATCTAACATTATTAACACCTTCAATACGCAGCGCTCTCGATCCTCCAGCAACTGCAGCCTGAGCCATAGCGCCGATAATCTCTGGATCATCCATTGGTCCCTGTTCAATAGGCTGACAGGAAGTGATTAATCCATGCTTCAAGGTTTCTAATAAAGGACTCGAAAGACTCATGAAATTTTCCTTCATAAAAAATCACAAAACTGAAATTTTCATCAAGGGTATTTCGTAAAAATATTTTTCACAATAGATAAGTTATTTGAAGTTTTTTTTTGTGATCTACTGCAGTAAAATGCCCCTTACCTAGCCCCCTAATCGCGATACTTTCAATGAACATGCTTTCTAAGATCCGTAGCCTGCAGGACAGCATGAGCCCGGCTCTCGCACGCATCGCCAGATCGGTGATCGCGCATCCCGATGAAACTATTTTTCAAACAGTGACCGAACTCGCTGAGGTTTCCAAGTCCAGTGAAGCCAGTGTCATCCGCTTCTCACGAGATCTTGGTTACAATAGTTTTGCCGACTTCAAAATGGCGTTGGCCCTTGGCCAGCGCCAAAAACAGGAGGCTGAAGCGCCCCACAATGGACGGATTGGCCAAATCACCGGGCAGGCAATTTCGTCCCTAAAAGAAACAGAGCAACTCCTACAGGAGGAAATACTCAAAACAGCAGCCCAGGCCCTTCTCAAGGCCGACTTCATTAGTGTTATGGGGGTTGGTGCCTCTGCGGCCATTGCTCATTACGCGGCTTATCGGATGACACGCCTTGGAAAAAAAGCACGGGTCTTTTCTGATGGCCATAGTGCCGCCATGGGATGTGCAACTATGGGAAAAAACGATCTGCTTGTGTGTATATCCAGTAGTGGCTCAACCTTAGATGTCATTCAGGCAGCCAAGATCGCCAGGAAAAAAGATGCTTATCTGTTATCCATCTCCAACCGGGATCGCACCCCGTTAGGAAAACTCGTCTCTTTACAGCTACTCACGGCGTCGCCTGAATCTCCACTCACCGCAGGGGAGTTTCAATCGAAGGCTCCACAGATGCTGGTACTCGATCTGCTCAGTAGCTACATGCAGGAGCTTGCACCCGAGTTGGCAGAGGTTGCCAGAGAAACAGCTCAGGTCACCTCCCCCTGAGCTACTAAGCAAAAAAATCAGGGCGTAGCTAAAGATATCGCGACAACAATAGACACATAAAAATAGTCAATGTGACAAACTTCTAATTATAGCAAATATGTAAATAGCTTGTTGATGAGTGCGGTTTTTTACTGGTAGCATGGGAATAAATCGTTCTCGTGTGGGAATAATTTACTTCATATTCACGGAGGAATGTTGATGGGAAAAAATAAGGGTTTTACCATTGTTGAGCTGGTAATCGTCGTGGTGGTCCTGGGGATCCTGGCGACCGCCGGAACCTACTACACCACCCGCTCGGTCGACAACGCCCGTAACGCTGTGGTTAAAGAGACCTATAACCAGCTACAGCGCAGCACCGCACTGGTTCATGTGCTTGCGGTCTCTGAGGGACAGACTGCCGCTAAGGGCACTATTGATATGGATGGCGATACCCTGGGTCTCGTCTATGGTTATCCTTCGGCAACCGTATCCAAAGGAAACACCAAGGGCGTTGATTATCTGGTTGGCATCAACTTAGAAGACTGGACCGCGACGGCCGCAGGCAACAAAGTCACCCTGACGCCGAAGGGGATCTCAGCCACAACCGCCAAGACCTGTACCATCACTTATAATGCAGCAACGGCTAAAGCTAAGGCGAGCGTAAGTATTCCAAACCCATTGGTCTGCAGCTAACCACTCTATACCTTCCGAAAAGGAGCCTCAGGGCTCCTTTTTTCGTGGTACTGGCACCACTCTTGCCTTACCAAAGCCAGTGACAAAAATTTCACACAGCCGTTCACAGTACCCGCAATGCGGCGGCTTTGTAACAGTTTGATGGAGGCAGGAGTGAGACAGGTTCCGGGTTTTACTCTGATTGAGCTTATCATGGTGATCGTCATTTTGGGGATCCTCTCGGTCAGTGCCTCTTTTTATGTCAGCCACTCGGTCGATGGTGCCCGGGAGGCAGTCGTCAAAGAGACCTATCAACAGCTTTTAAAGAACACCGAGATGATCTACTCGCTGGCGATGTCACAGGGGATCAGCCAGCGCCATGAGAGCAAGCTTATCCTCAATGGCGAACCCCTTGCGTTAAATTACGGATACCCATCGGCAACCCTCAGTAAGCGGGACTCGGCAACCGGCCTCATCACCCAACGCGGGGTTGATTACCTTCTCGGCGCAGCGGCTCCCGACTGGCGGTTCGTCAGTTACCAGGGAAGCCTGACCCTGACCCCAAGAAAACTCAGCAAGAATCTTGGGAACAGTTGCACCATCACCTATATCGCCGCCACTTCTGAGCGCCAGGCGAGCCTTAAGTTATCTGAACCGCTCAAGTGTAGCTAATGGTTAACCCTGCTTTTGGCATGGGCTTTGCAAAATTATCAATAAGACAAAATATCGTCAGCTGATCTATGGAGTAGCCAGATGAGCAAGATCACTTGGGATATTCACTACAGGAGTTATCCTACCCAGCTCAAAACCAGCAGCGAAGGTCCAGATATTGGAGATTCGGTGTGGCTCAGTGAGCAAAATGAATCCTACTGTTATCTGGTTGATATCACCGAGCGCACTCAAGAGGACTTTGTGGGTAAAATCATCACGGTGATCCCAGGGGTGCTTTTTGAGCGCGGCCATGGCGATAGCGCAACCCTCAGTGAGAAGCTGGAAAATCAGGGAGAAACCATCCGTTTTGGGATCCACCATATCCAGGATGAATAACTTCCACCCGCCGCCTCTTGTGATCATTGTGTAACAAGTTATACTGGCCCCTGTCTTGTCGGAGTGCCTTTTGGGGCTGAGACCGTTCATTCGGGATCCGTTGAACCTGATCAGGGTTATACCTGCGAAGGAAACAAGGGTAACAATCAAAGAGCCAAGGGCTCTGTCTAACTGCATTTCATTGCAGTCACTTCCCTCAACGTAACTTCAGGCAAGCATTCTTCCGTTTTATCTGTAATGGAGTGTGCAATGTCCAGTAAACGTCAATCTCGCCAGCAGGCTGAGTCTTTTCTCAATCAACTCTCGGGTGAAGCCTATCCGAACTCAGAACGAGTCTATATTCAGGGATCGCGCCCGGATATCCGGGTCCCGATGCGCCAGATTAACCTCAGTGATACCCTGGTGGGGGGAACTCCCGAGGAGCCACACCTCGAGCCTAACGAACCGATCTGTGTCTACGACACCTCAGGTCCCTATGGGGATCCGAGCGCCGAGATCCGCCTGGAGCAAGGCGCGCCTGCCCTCAGGCAATCCTGGATCGATGAACGTCAGGATATCCAGGAGTTGTCCCAGCCGGTCACGGCCAAGCTCAAGACCCTGCTGCACAGCCGCCCGACACCACGCAGAGCCCTGGAGGGCCAATCTGTCACCCAGCTGCACTACGCCCGAAAGGGTTTGGTAACCCCCGAGATGGAGTTTGTAGCGATTCGTGAAAACATGAATCGCGATTCGATTCAAAACGAGGCCCTCAAACGTCAGCACCCGGGGCAGAATTTTGGAGCCAACATCCCGGAGCGAATCACCCCCGAGTTTGTCCGCGATGAGATCGCCGCCGGCCGCGCAATTATCCCGGCCAACATCAACCACCCCGAAGCCGAGCCGATGATCATCGGGCGTAACTTCCTGGTGAAGATCAATGCCAATATCGGCAACTCTTCGGTCAGCTCCTCCATCGAAGAGGAGGTGGAAAAGATGGTGTGGTCCACCCGCTGGGGCGCCGATACCATCATGGATCTCTCCACGGGTCGCAACATCCATCAGACTCGCGAATCGATTCTGCGCAATAGTCCGGTGCCCATTGGCACCGTCCCTGTCTATCAGGCCCTGGAGAAGGTCAATGGCATTGCAGAAAATCTCAGCTGGGAGGTGTTCAAAGAAACGCTCTTAGAGCAGGCGGAGCAGGGGGTCGACTACTTCACCATCCATGCAGGAGTGCTGCTGCGCTATGTACCTATGACGGCCAAGCGCCTCACCGGAATCGTCTCCCGTGGTGGCTCCATCATGGCTAAATGGTGCCTGTCTCACCACCAGGAAAACTTTGCCTATACCCATTTCCGGGAGATCTGTGAACTCTGCGCCCAGTACGATATCTCTTTGAGCCTGGGAGATGGGATGCGTCCGGGATCCCTCGCCGATGCCAACGATGAGGCGCAATTTGCCGAGCTGCACACCCTGGGTGAGCTGACCAAGATTGCCTGGGAGTACGATGTACAGGTGATGATCGAGGGGCCGGGTCATGTGCCGATGCAGATGATAGAGACCAATATGACAGAGCAGCTCGAGCACTGCCATGAAGCCCCTTCTATACCCTGGGCCCCCTGACCACGGACATAGCCCCGGCTATGATCACTTCACTTCGGGGATCGGAGCGGCCCAGATCGGCTGGTATGGCTGTGCCATGCTCTGCTACGTCACTCCCAAAGAGCACCTTGGATTGCCGGATCGCGACGACGTCAAGGAGGGGCTCATCACCTATAAGATCGCCGCCCATGCCGCCGATCTGGCCAAGGGCCACCCGGGAGCGCAGATCCGTGATAATGCCATGTCCAAGGCTCGCTTTGAGTTTCGCTGGGAAGATCAATTCAACCTGGCCCTGGATCCCTGGACGGCTCGTAGCTACCACGATGCAACCCTTCCTCAGGAGTCGGGAAAGATAGCCCACTTCTGCTCCATGTGTGGCCCCAAATTCTGTTCGATGAAGATCTCTCAGGAGGTACGCCAGCTGGCAAATACCCCCGAGGCATTCAAAGTTCAGGAAAAGATGCAGCGCAAGGCCGAAGAGTTCAAAGCCAGGGGCGGTGAGATCTACCTTGAAACCCAGCTGGAGCCGCAAGCATGAGCAGTAAACCCGTCATCTGGAGCATCGCCGGATCCGACAGCGGCGGTGGCGCGGGGATCCAGGCCGATCTCCTAACTATTCACGCCTTAGGTGGCCATGGAGCCACCATCATCAGTGCGATCACCGCCCAAAACTCGGTCACGGTAAAGATGAGCGATCCGGTGCTGATGCAGACCTTCAGCTGCCAGCTGGAAGCGCTGGCCCAGGACATACCTCCGGCAGCGATCAAGATTGGCCTGCTACCCACTCCGCTGCATGTGGAGCTACTGGGGAGCCGAATCGCCGAACTCAGGCGTCAAAGCAAGGCTCCATTGTTTGTGGTCTATGACCCTGTGTTTCGGGCAAGCTCAGGCAACAGCATGGCCGATGATGGGATGCTCCAAGCGATCAGGCAATACCTGCTTCCCCAGCTGGATCTCATTACTCCCAATGCCGATGAGTTCGGGAAGCTGACCGGTCTCGGCCCTGATAGCAAGGACCTCATTCAACAGGGTATTGATAAGCTATTACAGCTCGGCTGCCAGGGCGTTCTTCTCAAGGGTGGGCACCTGGAGGGTGAGCAATGTGTAGACCGCTACTACAGCCAACAGCGCCAGCTGACCCTGAGCTCTCCACGAATTAATACTCGCCATGGTCACGGTACCGGCTGCACCCTCTCCAGCGCCATCGCCACGGCGATCGCTTTGGATTATCCCCTGGAGGATGCCCTGGTAATCGCCAAGGCCTATCTCAACCAGGGCCTGAGATCCGCCAAAGCTGTAGGCAGCGGACCGGGCCCCATCGCTCATCTTGGCTGGCCCACGGAACTGCAGGACTTTCCCCAAGTTACAGATGAAAGGGCTCCCCTAGTCATTGATACAGGGATGCACAGCTTTGCCAGCTGCGATACCGAGCGGCTCGGCCTCTACCCGGTGGTCGATTCCAGCGCATGGATTGAAAAGCTGCTGCAACTTGGAGTCAAGACTGTGCAGCTTCGAATCAAGGAGGGTTCCCCGGAGCATATAGAGTCCGAAGTAACCCGGGCCATAATGCTGGGCCGCGATCACCGGGCCCGGGTTTTTATCAACGACTACTGGCAGCTGGCACTCAAGCATCAGGCCTATGGGATACACCTGGGCCAGGAGGATCTGCAAACCGCCGATCTCAATGCCATCCGGCAAGGCGGGCTGCGCCTTGGGCTATCAACCCATGGTTATTTTGAGTTGCTAAGAGCCAGGGCCCTTCGCCCCTCCTATATCGCTCTGGGACATATCTTTCCAACCACCACCAAGGAGATGCCCTCCAAGCCCCAGGGGCTGGAGCGACTGGCTCGCTACCAGGGTCTGCTGCAGGGTATCCCCACAGTCGCCATCGGCGGGATCGATCTTGAGCGGGCCCGGGCGGTGGCTGATTCAGGGGTCGGTAGCATCGCTGTGGTCAGGGCCGTCACCCAGGCGCACGATCTCAGGCAAACCCTGAACGCATTCAATGAGGTGTGTGATGGCTGAGCTCTCAGATCAGGAGTTTTTACGCTATAGCCGCCAACTGCTGCTCAAAGAGATAGGACTGGATGGCCAGCAAAAGCTGGCCAAAGCCTCGGTTCTCATCATCGGCTGTGGTGGACTTGGATCGATCGCCGCCCTCTACCTGGCCGCGGCCGGGGTCGGCGGGCTCACCCTGGCTGACGGGGATAGCCTTGAGATCTCCAACCTACAACGGCAGATCCTCTATGAGACAAGCCAGCTCAAAGAGCAGAAGTCTGAAGCGGCCCGAAGTCGGCTGGAGGCGCTCAATCCCGGGATCCGGGTGAACACTCTCCCCCACCTTCAGGGTGAGAAGCTGTGGCAGCAGGTAGAAAGCCACCAGCTTATCCTTGATTGCAGTGATAATTTTGCCACCCGTCACCAGGTAAACCGGGCCTCGGTTCACCACAGACGTCCGCTGATCAGTGGTGCCGCCATCGGTTGGCGTGGCCAGCTGACCTGCATCGATCCAATCTCGCATCATGGATGCTACCACTGCCTGCATCCGGATCAGCAGGAGCCACTCCTTAGCTGCAAAGAGGCGGGCGTTGCCGGGCCGGTGGTCGGTGTTATCGGCAGCCTGCAGGCGCTACAGGCGATCAAATGGATCTGTGACCTTCCCGTCCCCTTTGGTACGACTCAGCTATTCGATGCGATGGCAGGCCAATGGCAACGCCTCACCCTGCCTGATACGCCTCACTGCCCTGTCTGTGGAGAGCACAAGCATGCAATTAATCATCAATGATACCCCCATGACCTTTGAGCCGGGCGTCACACTCAATGAGCTCCTCACAAAGCTCAAATGGCAAAAACCCGGGATCGCCATCGCCATTAATCAGCAGATCATCGCTCAGGCAAGTTGGGAGACACACCCGCTCAGCGAGGGTGATGAGATCCTGTTATTCCAAGCCATCGCCGGAGGTTAACATGCCACTACAGATCGCCGATAAAAGCTTTAAGTCCCGCCTTTTCACCGGAACCGGTAAGTTTGGATCCTCGCAGCAGATGTGCGAGGCCATTGCCGCCAGCGGCAGTGAGCTCACCACCATGGCCCTTAAGCGAGTGGATCTGGCCCATGGGGATGATGGGATCATCGAGCCATTGCAAAAACTTGAGGTCAACCTGCTGCCCAATACCTCAGGGGCCAAAAGCAGCAAGGAAGCCATATTTGCTGCCGAGCTTGCCCGGGAAGCCCTGAGCACCCATTGGATCAAGCTTGAGATCCATCCCGATCCCCGCTATCTGCTTCCCGATCCGATAGAAACTCTCAAGGCCGCGGAGATCCTGTGCAATAAAGGGTTTGTGGTTCTCCCCTATTGCGGCGCCGATCCCGTGTTATGTAAGCACCTTGAGGAGATCGGCTGCGCCGCCGTCATGCCCCTGGGCGCCCCCATAGGCTCCAACCAGGGACTTCAGACCCGGGCCCTGCTGGAGATTATCATAGAGCAGTCCCGGGTCCCCGTGGTGGTCGATGCGGGAATTGGCTCCCCCAGTCACGCCGCAGAAGCGATGGAGCTTGGCGCCGATGCGGTACTGGTCAACACCGCCATCGCCAGCGCCCGGGATCCCATCGCCATGGGAAGAGCCTTTAAACTGGCCGTCGAAGCCGGACGGATCGCCTATCGCTCCGGACTGGCCACTCCCATCACTCAGGCAAGCGCTTCCAGCCCTCTGACCGAGTTTCTGGAGAGCCTGCAATGAGTTTTAGTGACTACTGGCAGCAACTTGAGTGGCAGCAGCTGCAACAGGGGATCTATGAGGCAAGCTCCCGGGATGTCGAGCGAGCCCTTGGCAGCAACAAACTGACCCTGGAAAACTTCGCAGCCCTGCTTTCACCTGCGGCTGACTCCTACCTTCCCCAGATGGCTGAGCGGGCGGCAAGCCTGACTCGTCAGCGCTTTGGCAAAACGATTCAGTTTTATCTGCCTCTCTATCTATCGAACCTGTGTGCCAATGACTGCAGTTATTGTGGCTTCTCGATGAGCAATCGGCTGAAACGGCGAACCCTGACGCCAGAGGAGATCGAGCGTGAGTGCCTGGCGATCAAACAGATGGGGTTCGATTCCGTGCTGCTGGTCACCGGCGAACATGAGGCTAAGGTGGGGATGAACTATTTTCACTCGGTGCTCCCCATCATCAAACGCCATTTCAACTACCTGATGATGGAGGTACAACCCCTGGCACAGGAGGAGTACCGGGAGCTGGTATCGCTGGGGCTGGATGCAGTAATGGTCTACCAGGAAACCTACCATCAACCCACCTACGCCAGTCACCACCTGCGCGGCAAGAAGCAGGATTTTCACTGGCGCCTGCAAACCCCGGATCGCCTGGCCCGGGCCGGGGTCGATAAGATAGGCTTAGGGGCGCTGATCGGTCTTGATGACTGGCGCACCGATAGCCTGTTTGTCGCCCATCACCTGCGTTATCTGGAGCAGAATTACTGGCAGAGCCGTTACTCCATCTCTTTCCCTCGGTTGCGCCCCTGCGCCGGTAATACCCGGCAACAGGGTTTGATGCGGGATCGGGAACTGGTGCAGTTGATCTCTGCCTACCGACTGCTGTCTCCCCAGGTCGAGCTCTCACTGTCTACCCGGGAGCCCGCCTGGTTGCGAGACAAGTTGATCCCCTTAGGGATCACCAGCATGAGCGCAGGCTCCAGCACCAGCCCCGGAGGCTATGCCACAGCAACCGAAGCTCTGGAGCAGTTCAGCATCGATGACAACCGAAGCCCGTCCGAGGTACAGGCGATGATCCAGGCTCAGGGATTCGAGGTGGTGTGGAAAGATTGGGAGCGGAGTTATTCGGGATAAGGGATTATCGGGATCGCCCTGCAGCGAGCAAAGGGGCAAACGCCTTTCCCCTTTGCAATCCCCTCGCGCCCCGGATCTCGCTGAACCCTCGACTCACCTAAGGATTAAGGCACCACTTAGACATCACGTCCATTTGATGACTAAGCTCTCGCGATATCCCTATCGCTCAACCTTAACCCTTAACGGTTCCCTCGGCGCTCGCTCACGGGGGGTTAAAACTCCTCTCTTCGATTTCTGAATAGTTATCAGAGATGGCAACGACGCCTAAAGCTCAATCGAGAGGTTTTTTTATCCCCTGTTAGTTTACCCCGAGACGACTCGTAGTGAAAAAGACCGAGCAGTATGGGTGAAGCTTCAATCTTTTGAAGCGGAACGAGCACGGAAGTGATCCGTGAGATCAACGAACCTTTCTTTGAACAACCTGAGCCAAAGATGCAGAAACGATGGTGGCAGTTTTAGTGTCACACCAATCCCATTTTATACAGCTAAAAAGAGACTCGTATGCTTAAAAATATCGAAGTTCCTCACACCTGCTCTCACTGTGGACTGACTGCCCATACTCCTGATGAGTTAGAAGAGTTATTTGGCTCCAGATTGATGAAAGATCGGGATGAGATCCGGAACCAGAGTTGGTGTTGGAAGTCCAGGAAAATGTCTAGAAAATAGGTGACTCGTGGATATAGCTGACTTGATGAGTTAAGTCTATTTACCAGATGTTAAAGACTCTGCGTTTTTCAAAAGTTCCAAGTGGTAAAATAAGGTATAAATATCCCTGAATATGACATGGATATAAAATGAGCAACACGATTAAAACTGCTGTAATGTTTAGTGAAAAAGAAAAACTTTGCTTCGGGTCTTCAGCAAAAGACTACCTGGATAATGGTTTGACTGTAGATTCCGCTAGGGCACACGGGATTAAATGTCTTGACCGGGGGACGCAGAAAACGATGAGCCAGGATATGAATAGGCTTTATTTGAGCGATGATTTCACTGTTTCTCATCTATTTATGACCAAAAGTGAAGCCCTGAACTTTTTTGAGCGCATGAATTTTACTGTGCTAAACACTCAACGAGCTTAACATTAACATCTAGTTCCTCTGCTGCGAAGCCAGTTAAAAGATATTCGTCTTGCGCTGGAAGTGTTCTTTTCCGCATGGGGAGCGAGAGTTTGTGATTTTTATGTGAGGTATCTGATGGCAAAAATTATTCGAATGGAAAATGATAGCACAGGTCAAGTCCTAAACGGTTTTTATGGTTTTTCTTGGACTACGCTTTTTTTTGGAGCATTTCCTAGCTTGTTTCGAAGTGACTTTAAAACATTCATTGGTGTATTCGCCATACTGGTAATAACAGCCATTTTTACTGCTGGTGTTTTATCATTTATCTTAATGATCGTTTGGGCATTTCTATATAACAAATACTATACAGTCAACTTGATAAAGCAGGGTTTTCGCTTGGCTGGCTGTCATCAGGAAAACCAGGCTGCATCAAGTGTACTGGGTATAAAATTAACAGACAAAAACTGTATAACAATTGTCCCTGAGTAAAAATCAACCTCTCTATAATTAGACTGTAGAGAGGTTGATAAGTTGTTTTACTTTTTTGAAAGGTAGCTGGAATCCATCTATAACAAGCGCTCGCCAGGTAACCACCCCACATAGGTTTTAGAGACCGCATGGGTGCCGGAAGGCACCCTTTCTGTCTATAATCCCCGGATGACCCGACGCTCCACCTTCGAATCCGACAACCACCGACCACTCAACCGACTCCTCAAAAAAGACCGCGCCTTTGCCCGCTACTGTGAGGCTCAGGGCGATAACTTGCGTGTCACCGAAGTCGAAAACGTCACTAAACTCTGGTCTGTGGCACCTGCGTACTGGGCAGTAAGGCGATGGCCTATCCTAACGGTTGTGCGGTCAATGACCGAATTATCGGCTTCTCCTGCAATGGGAAGTTCTGCCCGCGCTGCGGCGTCAAACGCACCAATCAGTGGATGGAAACCCAGTATGCGATCCTCCCCGACTGTGATTATCAACATGCGATGTTTACCCTCCCAGCTGAGATCTGTCAGCTGTTCCTCCCCAATGAGAATCGCTGGCTGCTCAACTGCCTCAGTCGCTGCGCCGCGGAGGTGTTACTGAGTCTGGCGAAGAAAAGAGGCCTGACGGTTGGGATCTTCACCGCCATCCACACCTTCGACCGCAGCCTCAA
Organism: Dongshaea marina; assembly: GCF_003072645.1. Lineage (NCBI taxonomy): Bacteria > Pseudomonadati > Pseudomonadota > Gammaproteobacteria > Aeromonadales > Aeromonadaceae > Dongshaea > Dongshaea marina. Next base: position 135,232 of record NZ_CP028897.1, on the reverse strand, counting down.
CTGACATGCTCATATTCATGCCTCGGTCACCGCAGGTAGGCTCAATGCCCACGGCAAATGGGTCAAAGTGACCTTTAAGACGTCTGAGCTAATGAGCCCTGGAAAAAGGCGATCGCAAAGCTGCTGCTCAAATATCGTCAGAAGTTAATCATCCCAGACTCTCTGAAAGGGCTGTTTGGCAGTGATGAGCAACTGGAGCGTTATCTGAATCGGCAACTTCCTCCATCCACCTACTGGCATACCTATATCGCCCATAAAACTAAAGGCAGCCGCCGTACGGCGGGTTACCTGGGCCGTTATGTGCGGCGGCCGCCCGTCGCTGCTTCTCGACTGCGTCACTACAACGGTGATGGCAATCACATCTTCAACTACCTGGATCATCGAAGTGGTCAGCGGGTCCGGGAGGTAGTCACACCCTATGAGATGGTGTGTCAGATGCTACGCCATATCTATGAGCGCCACTTCCGCACCATCAGGTACTATGGGTTTTTGAGTAACCGTATCAGAGGCCAGAAGCACCCCCTAGTCTACAGCACTCTAGATGACCATCCTCAGATCCCCTTCCATGTTACCCATGCCTCCCTGGCCAAAGCCTACCTCGGATCTGAGCCCTACCATTGCAGTTGCTGTGGGACCCGGCTCCGCTTTAAGGCGCTCTATCCCGGGTTTACGGTGAAGAAACTGATGGATAACTGGGAGGCCTTTGCTCTGGAGCGACAGGTTGTTGCCTAATCGCAGGAAAAATCCGCCTGCAACAGGAGTTTCTGAGAGAATCTTATACGCTTCGTTAGTTTTATAAGCAGCCACATCAACTTGCAGCTAAATTCTTACCACGCCCTCCCCTTACTTATCCCTGGCAAAGCCCTCTCCGATGGCTTTGAGATGCCTATACATGGACGCCTTACCGATACCTCCCTCAACAAAAACCGCGCCTTTGCCTGCTACTATAAAATACAGGAAGATCAGAAAGGTCTCAGTCAGGTACTGCGCGATAAAATAAAAAATAATGCAGGAGGTAGCATGACAGCGAAAGAGTCAGACAGATCATTCTTCGATGTTTGGGAGTCTAAGCAGGGTGAGTTGCAAGCTGTGTTTGTAAAAGGCGGCCTGCTTTCCCCACGAGAAAGAATCCCTGGCTATGACCAGTTTAAGGTTCGGGTTGCAGCAAAAACCTCAGCAGAGGCTCTGAGTTATTTTGACTAGACAGTAGGCTTTAAATACCTACAGAGCATTGCACGACAATTGTAGCGCTATCGAGAATATTCTCTGCAATTGCTAAGTCATGCCTCAGGTCTGGAATTTGTTATGCTGCGCACAGCTAATTTGCAGCTTCGCTGCATGATTGCCGGGGTGCCGGCAGTACATTACTTTTGTATCGCCAAAAGTAATCAAAAGCTCGCTCCGCACGATAGGTCCTCCATCGACCTGCGTGGCTCGGCGATTACCATCCCTGATAATCCTCCCAGCTCGGTATCCATACCTCGCGTTTCATTGCTCCGAGAACAATTACACCCTGCCTCGAAAAAACAGGAGTTTGCTACGACTCGCCTCTGCACTCACTCACGGGGACAACATCCCCTTTGATTCGCACCAAAAAATCATAAGGTGATTTGAAGTTGAGCAGCATGGATGCTGCGAGTGCACAGCCATGCCAGGGATGGCATGTCTGTGCAGAACTTCAATCTCACCATGATTTTGAGACTTTAGAGAATCGAGGGGCACCCTCGGGGTTGTTAGGGGTACTGGGTGAGCAGTCCCCCTGACCCGAAGTCCGCGGCCGGACATCTGTGCCACAGCCACAAAGCCGCTGACAACAGGTTAAAGACTCAAATTAGCTGCAGGCATTGCTGATTCGAAAGAATCGGCACTCAACTCCATGGGCAATGTCATTTTTGTAGTAGCTCATGCCGCATTTTTGCAGTACCCGTTGTGAAGCAAGGTGGTCGACCGGAGCAAACCCTATAATCTCGGGCGTATCCAGGTGCTGTTTCGCCCATTGAAGCAACGCGCTTGTTGCCTCACTCGCATATCCCTGCCCCCAGTAGGACTTGTGTAGAAGATAACCGACCTCGACCTCTTGCTTCTCGGTCAAACCAAATCCACAACGCCCGATCAAATCACCGCTATGGCGACAATGCATCACAAAGCCCGGAATCTTATATCTCGCATAGATATCCATCAGCTCAGTGAGCCGGACGCTGGTTTGTTCACGGGTCACAGTGCCAGCAGGGAAAAATGCCCGGACCTCGGGATCTGCCCCGAGGGATGCTATGTCATCAAGATCCTGCTCACTCAGCAATCTTAAACTCAGCCTGGCAGTTTTAATCTCGATACACATAAGTTATCTCCCTCTAATCCATGCCACAGAACACCACCGTTCCCCATGATGACCAGCACTCTTAACTTTCCCCTAAGGGTCACTATGTCGCTTGCACTGCCTGTTGCGCCCGCTCCTTTTTGCCAGCCAGTGGCAACTGAGAGGCCAGCATCCCAAGCAACATCAGGCCACACCCTAGCATGCTACGCGTGCTCATGGTTTCACTCAGCAGCACCCAGCCACCGATGGCAGCAAACAACGCCTCCAGGCTCAGGATGATCGCCGCATGAGCCGGGTGAGCCCCTTGCTGACCGAAGATCTGTAGGGTAAAGCCCACCCCAACCGACATCACTCCGGCATAGAGCAGCGGTATCCAGGCAGCAGCGACCGCATGGGGTTGCCAGGGCTCGGCGAATAGCGCCACAACTGAACTCAGCAGGGTGCAGAAGGCAAATTGTAAAAACGCCAATTTAATCACTGGCACCTTTGTTGAAAAATGATCGATCGTCAGCAGGTGAATCGCCCAGATCACCGCGCAACCCAGGATCAGCAGGTCGCCGGTATGAATGGTAAAACTCTCAGTCACAGATAGCAGGTAGAGACCAACAACGGCCAGCAGGATCCCCAGCCAGGTATTCCAGCCGGTCTTATGCCGCAGTAGCAAACCAAACAAAGGCACCATCACGATATAGATCCCGGTGATAAAGCCGGTTTTTCCGGCACTGGTGGTGACCAGGCCGACCTGCTGCAGTGAGCAGGCCAGAAACATCAAAAAGCCCATCAGAAGACCACCACTCAAGAGCAGCATACCATTGCCCCGGATCTGCTCTGAGCGCCAGTTTCGGCTCAGCCACAGGACAGGAAGCAGTGAAAGGGTCCCCAATAAAAATCGCAATGCATTGAATGTATAGGGACCGATATAGTCCATCCCTGCTCGCTGGGCTACGTAAGCAAGTCCCCAGATCAGAGCTGCCAATAACAAGATAAGCGACGACTTCAGCTGCGCCTGCTGCATCTGTACTCCTATTAATCTGTCTGCCAGGTAAATATCCGAATTGTTAACTTACCGATTGAGGTGCGGCATCACCACCAGTTCGTCGAGATCGATATTCAGGCCTTTACGCTGCGCCAGCTCATAAGCCTTGATCACCTCACCCTGCATCACCAGTTGGCGTAACTGCTCAAAAAGCATCTTCTCTTTCACGTGTAACATCTGATTCTCCTTGTAAATAACTTGTCCTGTTTTTTTGCAGCAAAGACAACCGGGCATACAAACGCGAAACCAGATCAGGGAGTTGTGACTGAAATGTCGAGATAAAGCTCGAATTGGCAGTAAAGCCAGGAAGGTTTGCTAACAACAGTCTAAATTTCTACCAATCTTTTGCTATCGATGCAACCTCCTTTCATAAAAAAGCCGCACCCCATCCAGGGGTACGGCAAATCGCATCGGTTCGCTTAAGACTCTATTACTGACCGTGAGTCTTCATGATCGCATCAAAGCTGCCATCCTCTTTCATCATTTTCAGCCCCTTATTGAAGGCATCAATGATCGCTTGTCCATTGGGATTCGACTTAGTCACTACGATATGGAGTGGCTGCTCACTATAACTATTTTTGGTAAATCCCAGCTTTGACTTGAGATCCGGAAGCTCGGTGCTGATGGTATATTTCACCACTATCTCATCATCCAGGGTCAGATCCACCCGGCCAGCCGCAACCTTCTTCAGGTTACTCTCAAGGCTATTGGATGGTGTACGCTTAAAGTTTGACGCGGCATAGAAAGCATCCCCATAGCCATAGTCCCGGATGATTCCAACGTTCTTACCGCTCAGACTATCCACACCATCATACTCAAATGGATTTCCGGCCTTTTTGACAAACACAACCCGGTTAGAGAGATAAGGGTCACTGTAGATGAAGGTCTTAGCGCGCTCATCTGTGTACCACACGGTTGAGATCGCATCCATCTTGCCCTGTTTGACACTCTCCATCGCCCGGGTCCAAGGTAGAATTTTTACCTTGCTCTCCATGCCCCCCTTCTTCAGAGCCGTTACCACGATCTCATTAGCCAACCCCATATTCTGCAACTTTTTGCCTGAAAATGGGGGCCACTCATCAGCGGTCAGGGTCACAGCCTTGGCCGATAGCTGAGCTGATACCATCATCAAAAAGCAGCACAGCAGAGTTAAATACTTCATGACCAGCCTCCTAATAACGGAATTTCGACATCATCTGCTGCAGCTCAACAGAAAGCTCCTCAACCCCAGAGCTCTTCTGCAATGTCTCTTCAGCATTCCTTACCGTCTGCTCAGCCACTGTCGAGATATTCACAATATTTTCATTAATCTCGCCGATCACCTGGCTTTGCTCACCGGAAGCTTCAGCAATATGCGCATTCATCTGGTTGATCTGATCGATTCCTGCGAGGATCTCTTCCAGAGCCCCACCAGCCAATCCAACCTTCTGGGAACCCTGACTCGCGTGATCCTCAAGCTTCTGGATCCCGCTGCGCACCAGATCGGTGGCTGAACGCAGGGTACTGATACTGTTATTAATCTCTTCGGTCGACTGGGTTGTTTTCAGAGCAAGATTCCGCACCTCTTCTGCAACCACCGCAAATCCGCGCCCTGCCTCGCCGGCACGAGCCGCCTCGATCGCCGCATTGAGTGCCAGCAAGTTAGTCTGATCCGAAATATTCTTGATCACATCCAGCACGGTGCCGATATTGTTACTCTCAACATTGAGCTGCTCGGTGGCCTGAGTCACCAGCCCAATCTCATTCGCCAGAGATTCAATCGCTGCGATACTGTGATTAACCAACTCACCACCATTGGTCGCTTTATCTGTGGCATCCTGGGCTGCCTGAGACGCAAGGCCTGCATTGTCAGCCACACTGGCTATCGATTGAGACATCTCAGAGGTCGCTGTCGCCACCATATCGATCTTAACCTGTTGCTCGGCCACCCCTGGTTGGTGTTATCAACAATCTGGCTGGTCTGCTGAGAGCTCTCCTGGAGCAGGTTGGAGCGTTCTGAAATATTGCGCACCATATCCTGCAGCTGCTCCACAAACTGGTTGAACCCGGCAGCAAGCTGGCTGATCTCATCGCCCTTGCTATCATCTAAGCGTTTGGTCAGATCCCCTTCACCCTGGGCAATATCATTGATTGCAGCCGTGACCTGACTGAGGGGCCTCATCACATTACCCGAGAGAATAAAGAAAATAGCCAGAGCCACTATGATATCCATGACAATCCCCTGGATAATCGCCTGTGCCATAGTCCGTTGCAGGGCGGGCTTAATCACATTTTCATTCTCAAAGATAAAGACCTGCCCCACCTGCTGCTGCTCACCGTCATCATCGTAGAAAAGCTTCACATCCACCTGTTTGGTAAATGAGGAGCTGGAGGGCTCATCCTTATTGAGGATCAGCTCATTTCCCCGACGAGCCACCAACCCAAGGATCTCTTTATCGTTACTCACGACCTTGATACCTGCCACGGCAGGGGTACTCATCTCGGATTGAATATTTTTTATGATAAATTCGGGAGCATAGTCCCAGATTGGACCAGGCAGGCTGATTTTCAGTCGCTCCTCCACAGCGGCAATCTGCTGGTTCAGATCCTTGACCAGCTGATCCTTAGTTGAGGTGTAGTCATAATAGCCAAAGGCTATCAGGAGCACGGTCATCGCCACGACAACCTGTATCATCATGCGAACTCGGATGCTTTTCATAAACACGGCTAGTCTTCCCTGCTAAGTGAACACCGAAGGGCACTGATAGGACTGGCCCATCTCCTTACTGTGAAGTCTAGAACAAAGCTCAGAAGATGCAGTAAAACTGCACCCTGAGTTTGGGGGGTAAGATATTGGAACTGCTCAGGTTAAGGCTTGAATTAGCCCCGAGAATGGTGAAAAGAGACTGTTTTAGGCTGCCCATTCCAGATGATCTCAGAGCGACTCGGCTCGGTCCTGGCAATAATTTCACCATTTCGAATGGAGTAGCGCACCACGGCCTGACGGCGCAACGCATCGAAGCCATCGCTCGCATCCAGGATCAGGCAGTGCGCCGGTTTGCCCACATCAATCCCGTGGCGCTCCCCGATGCAAAGAGCCCTGGCACTGTTTTCACTGATAAGCTTCCAGCCATTTTTAAGCTGTTGATGTCCCATCAACTGGCAGACATGAACCCCCATCTGTAACACCTGGAGCATATTGCCACTTCCCAGGGGGTACCAGGGGTCAAGCACATCATCATGGCCAAAGCAGACATTGATCCCCGCGTCCAGCATCTCCTTGACCCGGGTTACCCCCGCCGTTTGGGGTAATCATCAAACCGTCCCTGCAGATGGGTATTCACCAATGGATTGGCGACAAAACTTACCCCGGAGAGCTTTAGAAGCCTGAATAACTTGGAGGTGTAAGCGCCATTATAGGAGTGCATCGCCGTTGTATGACTGGCGGTGGTTCGCTCTCCCCACCCAAGCTCATAGGCAAGCGTCGCCAGAGTCTCCAAAAACCGAGACTGCTCATCATCAATCTCGTCGCAATGAACATCCACCAGTCGATCATATTTCTGAGCCAGCGCAAACATACTATGCAGCGAGCGAACCCCATACTCCCGGGTAAACTCGAAATGTGGAATCGCGCCAACCACATCAGCCCCCAATTGAAGAGCCTGCTCCAGCAGACGCTCGCCATCGGGATAGGAGAAGATCCCCTCCTGAGGAAAAGCCACGATCTGTAGCTCAACCCAGGGAGCGAGCTGCTCTCTCACCTCCAGCATGGCTCGCAAAGCGGTCAGCTTTGGATCGGAGACATCCACATGGGTCCGCACAAACTGGATGCCATTGGCAATCTGCCACTGCAACACCCGGGTTGCCCGCTCGATGACATCCTGATGAGTCAGGGCCTGTTTGCGTTCTGCCCAGCACTCTATCCCTTCAAACAGGGTTCCGGAGAGATTCCAGCGAGGCTCCCCTGCGGTCAGAACCGTATCTAAATGAATGTGAGGTTCTACAAACGGCGGGATCAGAAGCCCCCTTCACCATCCAGATCCCCGGACCCACCTTTGGGGCTAACCTTTTGATCCTCTAGGATCTCAGTAAACACTCCCTGCTCGATTCTGACGGCCCATAATCCCTCTCTGTCGGCCAGTCGTACATTTTGGATCAGCATTGCCCCTCTCCCTCAGGCTTATGAGTAATCATCATCTCCTTTTTAAACAACGAGCTCAATCCGGGAGCATCCGGGATAGCCGGTACTGGGATCTCTATCAAGTGACAGGGAGTATTTGCGATAAAATCTAGGTATGATGCGAACATCAGGGATATCAGGAGCACTACAGTGGGGATCCGAGCCCAGCAAAAGCTGAAAACAAGGCGAGCCCTTATCGATGCCGCATTTGGCCAACTCAGCGCTGAACGTTCATTTTCCAGCCTTAGTCTGCGTGAAGTCGCCAGAGAAGCAGGGATCACTCCCTCCTCATTTTATCGCCACTTCCAGGACATGGAGGAGCTGGGGCTGACCATGGTTGATGAGGCGGGATTAACCCTGCGCCAGCTAATGCGCCAGGCCCGCCAACGTATCGAGAATGGCGGTAGTGTGATCAACACCTCGGTACAGACCTTCATGGAGTTCGTCGACACTAACCCCAACATCTTTCGCCTGCTACTGCGGGAGCGCTCTGGCACCTCTCAGGCATTTCGCCAGGCGGTCTCCCGGGAGATCCGCCACTTCACCACTGAGCTGGCCGATTTTATCCAAACCAACCAGGGACTACGCCGCCAGTATGCCGAAGCCCAGGCCGATGCGATGGCCACCATAGTCTTCAATGCCGGAGGAGAAGCTCTGGATTTGACCAAAGATCAATGTCACGAGCTTCAGGGACACACGATACTGCAACTGAGAATGATCGCCCTGGGGGCAGAAGCTACCACAGGCAACCACCCCCAAAAGAGAGCTAGCCCACCAGCAGGGCGATCACAAACAGCAGATTAAACAGAAAACCCGCCTGCGCGGTCCGTTTGAGTTGCCGGTTTAAGCTCATCCCATCATGGCAGTACTGAACCACCCGCGCCGCCCGCAGCAGCATGATCACAGGGATCAGCAGCAGCAGGGCGGACAGACTGGGCTGGTGTTTGAACAGGAAAAAACCTGAGCAAACTGCAGCCAGCACGATCAGGCCATAGTGATACCTGCAGGCATTTTCTCGTCCGAGGCGCACCGCCAGAGTCACCTTTCCGCTCTCTGCGTCGGTTCGGATATCCCGGATATTGTTGATGTTGAGCACTGCGGTCGCCAGACAGCCACAACTAATCGCCGGCAGCCAGAAATCTGCGGGAAGGGCATAGGTAAAGAGATACTGAGAACCCAGCACCCCCAGCAGCCCAAAAAAGATAAAGACCGACAGATCCCCCAACCCAAGATAGCCGTAGGGAGATTTGCCCATGGTATAGGTAATCGAGGCGATCACCGCCAATCCACCAAACAGCATAAACCACAGGAAGTCCTGAAGATGCCCGGCAAACGCGGTATATAGCAGCCACAGCCCACTGGCAATCACCAGTATGATGGTCAGCACAATACCTCTTAGCATCTGCCGGTTATTCAGCAAACCAGAGGAAACAACCCGGGTGGGTCCCTGGCGCTTCTCATTGTCTGCACCTGAGACCGCGTCCCCGTAATCATTGGCAAAATTAGATAGGATCTGCAAAAGCATGGCCGTCACCATGGCAAGTACAAAAACAGCCCATTCAAACTGCTGGCTAATGACCGCCAGCGAACCTCCCACCAAGATCGAGGAGAGGGATACCAGCAGGGTCTGAGGCCGCAGGGCCAACAGCCAAACAGATATTTTTGAGTCCATTATTCGATATTTTCACTATGACTTGAGTTTTGACTAGTTTAAAAAATCAACCTTTGCCCAGCAATGGTTTACTTGGCCGATAAGCAAGATACTATATAAGCCTATTTTTTATAGGCTATTTGTCTTCCGGAGTCAGCTGGAGGCACAGACGATCTCATCAATATGGAATTTCACCCCGCATGCTGCCAATAACACAACTCAAGCTGCGCCTGGATGCACTGCTTCAAAGCAACGAAACCGGTTATTTCCGGCTTGATAGTGAAATAGAGGGGCTCAACCTGCCTGGCTGGCTCAAGGCACAATCCGTTTACCCAAAAACCTACTGGCAGAGCCGCGAAAGTATCCAGCAGGCTGAATATGCAACCTTGGGTGCCATCGATGAGCTTAACAGCCCACAGCAGCTGATTTCCCGACTCAGAGCCTTCAGGGATCAGAACATCAGACCCCGCTACATAGGTGGTCATGCCTTTGATCCCGATGATGATAGCTGGCAAGAGGCTGGCAGCTGCCGCTTTATCCTGCCAGCCCTTGAGATCTGCCGTCAGGGAAACCATTACCGGCTGTCGGTGAACTGCCTGCTGACCGGGGACAATCGAAAATCTCAGCTACAGATAATTGAGAGCATTCTGCAATCCCTGGTCAAGGAGCTTCCCCTGGCACCGGTATCCAGCCGCTATACCCGCCTGGATACCCCCGACCAACAACAGTGGCGCCATCAGATCCAAACATTTCTGAAATCAGATCTGAATAAGGTCGTCCTCTCCAGAAAGAGCCAATTAAAACTTGAGCAGCCCATTAATGGCTGGGATCTGTTTGATAAGTTGTGCCGCCACAGTGAGCACAGTTTCCACTACGCCTTTGAGTTTACCCCGGACAAGATGTTGCTCAGCTGCTCGCCCGAACGCCTTTATCTGCGTCACGGAGACAAACTCAAGACCGAGGCGCTGGCGGGCTCCATCGGGCGAAGCGGCTCCCCACAAAAAGATCAAATGCTCGCCCAGCAATTGCTCGATGATCCTAAAAACATTCGGGAAAACCAATATGTCGCCGATGACATAGAGCAGCAGCTCGCCGCTATTGCCGATTCGATCAAGATAGCACCGGTAGAGATCCTACCCCTTCGCCTTATTCAACATCTGCGCCGACCGATTCAGGCCAGCCTCAAACCCGAGGCCGATGATGCAAAGCTACTCGCCAAACTTCATCCTACTCCCGCGGTGAGTGGCACACCCCGCAGGCAGGCCCGGGAGTTTATCCGAAGGCATGAGCCATACCGGCGCGGCTGGTATGCGGGCGTTTGCGGCTTCAGTGATGGTGAAGTCGCCGAGTTTGCGGTCAACATCCGCTGTGCCACCCTGAGCGGTTCAGAGTTAAATCTCTACGCCGGAGCCGGAATCGTTGAAGGCTCGGACCCGGATCAGGAGTGGCAGGAGTTAAACCACAAGATTGCTAACCTTTTGCTGATGCTGGAGCCGGAACATGATTCATAAGACCTTCGCCAATCTCAATCACCTGTGGGCCAGTGCGCTACTTGAAGAGTTATATCGCTGGGGAGTCCGTGATCTCTGTATCGCACCCGGCTCACGCAGCGCCCCCCTGGTGATGGCCGCCGCGGCTCACCAGGGCTTTATCACCCATACTCACTTTGATGAGCGCGGTCTCGGATTTCTTGGGTTGGGGATTGCCAAGGGGACTGAGCGCCCCGTGGTTATCATCACCACATCGGGAAGCGCCGTTGCTAATCTCTACCCGGCGGTCGTCGAGGCTCGCCAGTGTGCGATACCTCTGATCATCCTCAGTGCCGACCGGCCACCCGAGCTTATTGATTGCGGTGCCAACCAGGCGATCCCCCAACCCGGGATCTTCGCCAACTACCCGGTAACCAGCATCAATCTCCCGGCACCAAGCTCCCGGATCCCACTGAGTTTCCTGCTCACCAGCATAGATGATGCTCTGAGCTCTCTCATATCAGGCCCTGCCGGGCCAGTCCATATCAACTGCATGTATCCTGAGCCCCTCTATCCAGCAGAGCAACCTCTCAACGCAAACCCCCTGCTTGAGCCTTTGAGCCGCTGGCTTGAAAGTGAGACGCCTTACACCCGCTATCACCAGGCTGAAATACAGGTGCAGACTCACCAGCAGTGGTCACAGCTTCGAAGCGACCCGGGACTGCTGATCGCCGGTCAGATCGACTCTCCCCGGCAGGCAAAACAACTCCAAGAGTGGGCCCGGGAGCTCGGCTGGCCTCTATTATGCGATCTCCAGTCCCAGCTGGCCTGGGAGGAAGGCACACTCAATAGCTTTGATCTCAATTGGCAGTCCCCCGAGTTGCAGGAGCAGCTCAGCAGGGCCCAGGTTGTGATTCAATTTGGCGCCCGGCTACTGTCGAAAAACCTGGCCCGCTGGCTAACCCAAAGAAGCTGGCAACACTACTGGCTCATCGACCCACAACAGCAAAGACTCGACCCGGATCACCTGCTTAGTGAGCGATTCTGCTCTCCCGTCGCTCAGTGGTTGGAAGCTCATCCAACCGAATCCGGCAATCGGGCCCCCTCAGACCTCTCCAGCGTCGAGCTTGGGCTCGCCCGGCTGTGTCGGGAGTATTTTTCACGCCGGGAATTTGGTGAGCTCAGTGCAGTCTGGGAGCTCTCGGCACTGCTGCAGGGACAGCTTTTTATCGGTAACAGCATGCCGGTCCGCCTGCTGGATAACCTGCCGCTCGGGGGAGATGGACCTGCACGGCTAATGACCAATCGCGGAGCATCCGGAATTGATGGGCTGATCGCAACCGCCAGTGGCTTTGCCAGGACCTCGAGTCAACCAACCACTGTGCTGATAGGCGATCTGTCGCTACTGCATGATCTCAACAGCCTGGCCCTGACCGCCGAAAGCCAGGCGCCGCTGGTGATCATCCTCATCAACAACGGGGGCGGCAGCATCTTCAGGATGCTCCCCGTACCCAATGAAAACAGGATGCGTGAGCGCTTTTTCGAATTAAAACACCAGCTTAATGCCAGAGGGGCGGCACAGATGTTCGGTCTTGATTATCATCAGCCGGACAATCTTGATGATTTTAGCCAAACCTACCAGCAAGCCCTCAAAACCAGGGGAGCAAGCCTGATTGAGCTTCAGATTGAAACCGCCGGATGTGATGAGCTAAAAGCTCTCAGACAATGGATTAATGATGCAGCTTCACGCTAGAGAGTTTCCGGGTAACGGAACCCCGCTGGTACTGCTGCATGGCTTTTTGGGCTCAGCTCAAGACTGGCTTCCTCTGTGTCACCGGTTAACCGGGCAGCACTGCCTTGCCATCGACCTGCCGGGGCATGGCTTGAGTCTGGGCGCAGATACACTCAAAGCCAATGGCTTCGAGCAGTGCAACCAGGCGATCCTGGAGACCCTGAGACGGCATCAAATCGAGCGCTGTCATCTGCTCGGCTACTCATTGGGCGGACGGATTGCTCTGAGCTTTGCCTGTCACTACCCGCAGGCGGTCCACAGCCTGATTCTGGAAAATGCCCACCCGGGCCTTGGCTGCGACCAACAAAAACAACAAAGACGCGAGCATGATCGCCACTGGGCCACACGCTTTGCCGATGAACCTCTGTCTGAGGTGCTCGAATCCTGGTATCAGCAGCCCGTGTTTGGCTCCCTGACCCAAAGCGCACGCCAGAGAATGATTGAAAGCCGCCTTGCTAATTCACCGAGACAGCTGGCAGCCATGCTAAAATCCACCTCACTAGGCCAACAGGATGACCTCGGGGCAGCCCTTAGCCAGCAATCTTTTGCCTGCTGTTATATTTCGGGACAACTCGATGTAAAATTCGAAACCATCGCCCGTGAGCTGAAACAGCAATGCCAGAACCTGAAGCATATCAGCATCGAAAACGCTGGCCACAATATTCACTCCCAGCACCTGCGCACCTTTTCCCGGGTGCTCTGTGACTGGCTGCAACTATGACAAGAGACGATCATGATTGAGCAACTAACCGAAGAGCAACTCTATGCCCCTGTCACCTGGCAGGATCATTCTGGCGAGTTTGAAGATATTCGCTATCAAAAATCTGAAGACGGGATCGCCAAGATCACCATCAACCGTCCCGAGGTGCGTAACGCTTTTCGTCCTCAGACGGTCAAAGAGATGATCGATGCTCTGCATGATGCCCGCTACGATGAGTCGATCGGCAGCATTATTCTATGCGGCGAAGGCGAAAAAGCCTTCTGTGCCGGTGGCGATCAGAAAATCCGCGGAGATTATGGCGGATACCAGGACGACTCAGGAGTGCACCACCTCAACGTCCTGGATTTTCAGCGCCAGATCCGCACCTGCCCCAAGCCCGTTGTTGCCATGGTTGCCGGGTTTGCGATCGGCGGGGGCCATGTGCTGCACATGATGTGCGATCTGACGATTGCCGCCAGTAACGCGCGCTTCGGTCAGACCGGCCCTAAAGTGGGCTCCTTCGATGGTGGCTGGGGTGCCTCCTACATGGCACGCATCGTGGGACAGAAAAAAGCCCGCGAAATCTGGTTCCTGTGCCGTCAATATGATGCCCACCAGGCCCTGGAGATGGGACTGGTTAATACCGTGGTTCCTTACGAGGAGCTGGAGCGCGAAACGGTCCGCTGGTGTCGCGAAATTTTACAACAGTCGCCAATGGCGATAAGGTGTCTCAAGGCTGCCCTCAATGCAGACTGTGATGGACAGGCAGGCCTGCAGGAGCTGGCCGGAAATGCCACCATGCTGTTCTATATGACTGAAGAGGGTCAGGAAGGCCGTAACGCGTTTAACGAAAAACGCAGTCCAGATTTCAGCAAGTTCAAACGGAACCCATGAACAGACACGCGAAAATCTATCACTATTCGCTTCCCCTTCGCGAGCCCCTGCTACTGCCGGGGCACGAACTCAATACCCGTGAAGGGTTGCTACTCAAGCTGGGTAATCAATGGGGAGAGATAGCCCCACTGCCTGGCTTCTCACGAGAATCCCTGCAAGATGCACAGGATGAGCTGATCGAAGTTGTCTCCAGACTGCAGGATGGGCTAAAGGCAAAGGCGACCCAGCCCTCGGTCCAGTTTGGCCTGGATTGTGCTCAATACAGCTGGCCGAGTGCCCCACCCAAGCTCCTTGCGCCGCGCCATCTGCTTCAGGGGCGCCCTGACAGGGTCGCCAAGCATTGGCGTCAATGGTTTGGCCCCTACCCCAAACAGATCAAGGTTAAGGTGGGGCGTTACCCCATCGCCCACGAGGTGGCACTGATCAATGAGCTTTGCCGATTAGCTCCCGACTCCAAGTTGATCCTGGATGCCAACCGCAGCTGGACCAAGGAGGAGGCCTGGAGTATCTGCAACCTTCTCGATAACAAGCGGATCGATTATGTTGAGGAACCCTGCGCCACCCTGGAGGAAAATCGCTTCATCGCAACTCACACCTCCCTGCCGGTGGCACTGGATGAGTACCTCTCGGAGCATAAGAAGATCCCTGAGTTTGACAACCTCAAGGCGGTGATCCTCAAACCGACCCTGATCGGCTCGATCGACAAGTGTAAGCAACTGATCAAGAGTGCCAGGGAGCGGGGAGCCCGAACCATCATCTCCTCATCCTTCGAGTCGACGATCGGCATCAATTGCCTGAGTCGCCTGGCCGCCGAATGGGCTCCCGGCGAAGTTCATGGCATTGATACCCTTAAGTTCTTTTCTCATGATCTGGTCAACCCTCCCTTTGTCTCCACCGAGAAGCGCCCGTTGCTCCAGGAGAGCGAACTGAACCTGGTATGGCAGAACAGCTGATCCCCTGCCCACTTGCGCAGTGGGCCAGGAGCACTCCCGAGGATATAGCTCTGGTTGAGGGACAAACAGAGCTCAGCTTTGCAGCGCTGGATAAGCTGGTTTCATCCATAGAGCAGCAGCTTATCAAAAGTGGGCTAAGGGCCGGCCAGCACCTGGCGACCATAGCCCCCAACAGTATTGAGCTGATAGCCCTGCTGTGGGCTTGCCTGCGCCAGCAAATTATCTTTTGCCCGTTAAATCCAAAACTAACCGACTCTCAGCATTGCTGCCTGCTGAGAAAGATTGATCCGCACAAGTTGTGGGCTCGGGACAAGATCTCTCGGGAGACTCCCAGGCTAAAGCTGGAATTCCAGGCGCCCGCCTCCCATAGAGGGACACAACCCATGCTAGCCCCCGAGAGCCTGAGCAACATGGTCCTCACTTCGGGAAGCTCGGGAGAGCCGAAGGCCGTAGTTCACCGCCTGAGTAACCACCTGAGTAGCGCTCAGGGCTCGGCGAAGCTTATCCCCCTGAGATCCGGCGATCGCTGGCTGCTGAGCCTGCCGTTATTTCATGTGGGAGGCCTTGCCATAGTGATCCGCTGCCTGCTGGCTGGCGCGTCAATCTGCCTTGAGGATAAAGGGCTATCTCTGACTGAGCAGCTGTATCGCCAACCCATTAGCCACCTGTCTCTGGTATCGACTCAGCTCTACAGACTATTACAGGATAGCGATTTTAATCCTGCGCAAAGTGCCCTGCGCTGCATGCTTTTGGGTGGAGGTGCATTCTCCAGGGCACTCCTGGAGGCGACCCTCAAACGAGGCATACAGCCCTTCGTCAGCTATGGGTTATCTGAGATGAGCTCGCAGGTCTGTACCAGGCAGATCGCCCGGATAACCGCAGATGTAGGCAGTCCTCTGCCCGGACGTGAGATCCGGATAGAAAATCAGGAGATCCTGGTTCGTGGACAAACACTGTTTGCTGGCTACTACCAGGATGGACAACTAAAGCCCTCAGTTGATAAGGACGGCTGGTTCCACACCAAAGACAGGGGCGAGCTAACAACCGATGGTAAGCTGCAGGTCCTGGGGCGGATGGATCGCCAATTTATCTCCGGGGGAGAAAATATTCAGCCCGAAGCGATTGAATGCGAGCTGCTACAACACCCGCAGATCATCAATGCCAGGGTGATCCCGGTCGAACACCCCGAGTGGGGACAGCGCCCGATCTGTTTTGTGCAGCTGCATCAGGTACAGCTCGATGAGGCAACTCTCAGGCAGTGGCTCAGGGAGCGCCTCGCAAGCTTTCTGATACCGGAGAGGTTTCTGCCTTGGCCGGAAACTGCAGGCCTAAAAGTCACACTTCCCCAGCTGCAAAAACTGGCAGCCCAATCACTCTAAAAATAACGCCAGAATTAGTAAACCTGTTGGCACACCTCAATAGACGCAACATTATTAAGATATGAAATTTAGAACAAATGTCCCTCTCGAAAAAGTTGGGTTTTATCCCAGCTAAATCACTCATTGTTTTTTATTGAAAGTAAATCGCAAAAAATGAAACGCATCGCAAAACCACCTGCGATATAGTCCCGCATCTTCTGTAAATAGATATACAGAAACCTGCAGGGATTTAGGCTCTGTTGGCGTTTCAAAACCGGAAACATCAACAGAACCTAGCAATTTAACAGCCAGGAAAGCCAAATATTTATCGAAACACTATGGTTATTTTGTGGAGAGATCCCATGTGTGAGCATTTCACCAATTGGCAGCAACTCGGCAGCAAACAAACTCTGAACATAAAGGCCTGTGCAGCCTATTTACACCCAAATTCCAAAAGCCGCTTCAGCCGTCATCGCATTAAATTTATCCTGCGCTCCTGGATTCACAGACGCCCCCTAAAAAAACTCTGGGCATTTCTTTCCACGCCGGTGATGCAGGAGATCACACGCAACAATCTGGAACTACTGGATAAACCCCTTCGTCCCTACCTATTTGCAGGGACAGGTGTCAGCCGGCGAGTTGAGCATATCATGGAGCATTATCGATGGCTCAGTGATGTAAAGCCCGGGCTGTTTCATAAGATCTATCACGAAGATGGGATTGAGCTGGGCAAACTCCCCGAAGGGGAGCAACAGGCTCGGTTGGTTTTGCACCAGCACCATACCTTTCGCAAAGAGGGGGAGATGGTGATCTCCTTGCTTAATCAGCAGGATCAAAGACTCTACTCCTGTGCTTTCTCGCTCATCGGCCCGGGTGAAAACAAACAGATGGTCCTGACCTCACTCCAGGGCCCAGAGCCACGCGTTGAACATCCGATGCAGAAGCTTAAAGATTTAACCAAGCAATGCTTCGGAGTTCGCCCAAAATCCCTGGTCGTCGAGACGGCTCTTTATCTGGCAAAACAGCTAGAAATTGATGAGGTGCTGGCGGTAAGGAAAAGCAGTCATGTTTATATGGCACGACGATATAAAAATAAACAGGGAAAGGCGATCCACTCCAACTATGACGAACTGTGGGTAGAGTTTAGAGGGGCCCCCTATTGTAAACACCTGCTAAGACTTCAAGAGAGCGAGCGAAAAGAGCTTGATGAGATAAAATCAAAAAAACGCGCCATGTATCGACGCCGCTACCTGTGGCTCGATGAACTCAAAGCATCACTCTCGACTCGAGTCAGGGAGTCACTGAACTATTCAGGCCTTCGCTAATCTGCTTGATACGTCCACTCTGGTGAAGCTCCTTCATCCCCTGATTAAAAATGCTGAGAAGTTTCTGACTCTCAGCGCTACTTTTTGGAAAGATCAGATAGCTGGGCTTTGTTAAAAAAGGCTTGGGGTGATGGGTGATCTGTTCAGTATCCTGCTGTTTGAAGCTGCGCCTTACAACCTGATAACCTACCAGGCGCTCCTGAGGATAGAGATCGATCTTTTTGCGAAGGAGCTTTTTAAAATTCATCTTGTCGCGAACCACCCGCTCCATCTTAAGCTTTCCATCCGCCAGGGCCTTGTCCATATCCGGGCCATAGCTAAAACCAAACAGCCCCCCCATGTGATAATCCTCAAGATCCTCGATACTTTGCCAATCAAAGGGGCGATCTTTGCGATAGAAGAAAACATGTTGCTCTTCTACGATCGGCTGAGAATAGTAAAAAAGCTTTTCCCGCTCCGGCTTCTTTAGCCATATGGCACTGGCATCGGCCTGACCATGTTGCGCCTGTAAAAAGGCGCGCTGCCACAACATAAAATAGAAAGTAACCTTCACCCCCTGAGATTCAAATGCTTCACGGATGATCTGCCCGGCGATCCCGTTATTATGCTGCTTTGCGGTCAGGTAAGGAGGAAACTCTCCGGCAGAGATCCTCACCGATTGTGGCGCCTGAGACAATGCCAGGAAGCTGGAACCCAGTAACGTCCCAAATAACAACCGGCCAACCCAGCTCACAACACAACCCATAATGCCTCCGGCTAATCATAGATTTTGTTTTGAGTTTAGTTGATAAAAAGCCAGCTCTGTCTTCAGGGCTTTGCCATCATCAACCCGGATTCGGTATCCTGCTCCACATCAGATCCCTCTTAAGAGTAATTCATGTCTATCGAGCAAACCCTGAAGCAATATTTTGGCTACTCCTCACTACGCCCGGGCCAGGGTGAAGTTATCCAGAGCCTGCTCAGGGAAGAGAGTGCGGCGGCCATCTTTCCCACCGGCTCGGGTAAATCTCTGTGCTACCAGCTACCCGCTCTGCTGCTCCCTGGACTTACTCTGGTGATCTCACCGCTACTCGCACTGATGCAGGATCAGCTTAAATTTCTCAAAGAAAAAGGGATCGCTGCCGCCAGCATAGATTCGACTCAGAGTTACGACCAGGTCCAGGATGTGATGCAGCAGGCGCGAACAGGAGAGCTCAGGATCCTGATGATCTCCGTAGAGCGCCTCAAAAATGAGCGTTTCCGTCATTTTATTCAGACTATTCCTATCTCACTGCTGGTCGTCGATGAGGCGCACTGTATCTCAGAGTGGGGCCATAACTTCAGACCCGACTATCTCAAGCTCCCACACTATCGGCAGTGGCTTAAGATCCCACAGGTCCTTCTCCTGACGGCCACCGCGACTCCCAGGGTCATTGAAGATATGTGCGAGCGCTTTAAGATCCCTGGTGATAATGTCACCATCACGGGGTTTTATCGTTCCAACCTTAACCTTCAGGTCTATCCCTGCCCGGATCAGGAGAAAAATCAACGCCTGGCAAGCTACCTCCAACAGCGGCAAAATCAGCCAACCATAGTGTATGTCACTCTGCAGCACACCGCCGAGCAGGTTGCGGGTATATTGAGATCACAAGGGATCGCCGCCCTTGCCTATCATGCGGGAATGGATAGTGTTCTGCGCCAGCAAACCCAGCATCGATTTATGCACGGAGAGATCGACTGCATAGTCGCTACCATCGCCTTTGGAATGGGGATTGATAAGAGTAATATTCGCAACGTCATCCACTATGATCTCCCCAAGTCCCAGGAGAACTACAGCCAGGAGATAGGTCGTGCCGGACGCGATGGCCTGCCCTCCAACTGCCTGGTTCTGGCCAACCGGGATGGAGTCGCCGTGCTTGAGAATTTCATCTATGGAGATACCCCAGAACCATCAGGAATCGCCAGGATCCTTGAGCAGATCAAGTCATCCGGTAGCGAATGGGAGCTAATGCTCAACCCCCTCTCCATGTTGAGCAACGTCCGCCAGCTTCCCCTCAAAACCCTTTTGGTTCAGCTTGAGCTTCGCGGCATCATAGAGCCAAGATACAGCTATTTTGCCGAATATCGCTTCAAGTTAAATGTAGAAGACGCAGAGCTCATCAGTGGTTTTGATCCCGAACGCCAGCAATTTATCCGTGAGCTGCTGGCCTGTTGCCAGAAAGCCAGAACCTGGTACAGCGTTGATTTTTCAAAGCTGCAACAGGGAGATCCTAAGGCTCGCGCCCGGGGGATCCGCGCCCTGGATTATTTTGCTCAAAAAGGATGGATTGAGCTTCAAAGCAAGCAGATGACCGAGGTGTACCGGGTCCGGTACCCGGATTTTGATCTTAACAATCTGACCAAGGAGCTGGAACAACACTTTCACGATAAACAGCACAGTGAGATCCAACGCATTGAAGCGATGTTAACCCTGTTCCAGTCTCCTCACTGTTTGAGTCAGCAGCTCAGTCACTATTTCGGAGACAAGCAGCTCACCGGCCCCTGCGGTCACTGCAGCGTTTGCCAGGGTGAATATCAGCCCTGGCCCAATGTCACATCCCGGCCTGCACCGGATATGGAGCAGCTAAAACAGTGGCTGGAGCCCCTGGCTCAGGCATGCCAGAAACACTTTGCAGAGCCTCCCTCAATGGTGCTGAAAACCCGATTTTTATGCGGCCTGACAACTCCCTGGCTGACTCAAATCAAGGCTCGAAAACTCGAAGGCTTTGGCATCCTGGAAAATTATCGGTATGGTGAAGTCATGGGCGCGCTACAACGCCGGTCATCATAGCCAGAGGAGTGCGGCATGAAAAAATACAAGAATGAAGCCAAGTTACTGAAAGAAGCGCTGAAAATTGGTGAAATGTATGCCAAATCCCGGGGATTCACCACCTTTGGTGTCGGGACCTCAGATAAAGACAAGGTTGAGTGTATCTACCGGCTGCTGGTCCAGGACAAATTGCTGGTACCACTGGCGGAAGATAAAGAGAATGGGGTGAATATGCGTCACCGCCTGGCGATCTGGATCGCCAACAAGCTACCGGAGGACCACCCTCTGCTCGAAGAGTGATCGCCCCATTGGGCTGGCGCTCCGCCCTGAGTTGCGCTAGCCTGCACCTTTTTCTGCCGACTAGTAAAATTTATGACTGACAATCTCGCCCCCGATGAACTCTGCCCCTGCGGCTCAACCCTCTCCTACCAGCAATGTTGCCAACCGTTTCACTCCGGGGAGCCAGTCACAACCGCAGAGCAGTTGATGCGATCGCGCTACAGCGCTTACGCTCTGGAGCTGATCGATTATCTGGTCACAACCACCCACCCGGACAAGCGCACCAGGAATCTGGCCGCCGAGATCGCCGAATGGGCCGCAGCCGCCGATTTTACAGCACTGGAGCTCCTCAAGGCCTCTCAGGGCAGCGCCAAAGATAAGCAGGGAAAGGTCGAGTTTATCGCTCACTACCAACATGATGGGGAGCCCGGAAAGATCCATGAGCTTTCCAGGTTCCGTCGCTACCAGGGGGCATGGAAGTACCTGGATGGAACCATCTATCAGGATTGAGAACTCAGGCTCAAGGGAAGCAAGCCAACATGCAAAGATTTAATTTCAATTTTGAAGCGATCGTCCACAACGCAAGAGATGTTATCGTCGTCACCAAGGCGGCTCCCCTGGATGATCCCGGCCCTGAAATTGTTTACGTCAATCATGCCTTCACTCAGCTCACCGGCTATAGCTTCCAGGAGTCTGTCGGACAAAATCCAAGATTTCTGCAGCGCGATGACGATATCTGTCAAGAAACCCGGGATAAAATCCGCCAGGCCCTTAAGCAACAGGTTGCCATTCAGGCAACTCTGAAAAACTATTCGAAATCGGGGCGTGCCTACTGGCTGGATATGAACATCATCCCGCTTCGTGATGAGTCAGGGCAAGTGACCCACTTCGCCGCCATCGAAAGAGATGTCACAGAGCAAAAGTTAATAGAGGAACAGCTGCAATTTTTAGCGACCACCGATCCTCTGACCGGCCTCTTGAATCGCCGGGCCTTTGAAGAACGACTCAATGATGAACACTCCAGGTTCACCAGAAAACGTGAGTATTACTCTGTTTTAATGATAGATGTCGACAAGTTTAAGCCTATTAATGATATCTATGGCCATGCTGCCGGAGATCAGGCTCTCAGGGAGATAGCTCAGACTTTTCAGGGAGAACTGAGGTTGCATGACAGTGCAGCCCGAATCGGTGGCGACGAGTTTTGCATTCTACTGCCTTTTAGCCGGTATCAGGATGCCAGAAAAGTAGCCGAAAAGCTTAAATCCGCAGTGAATCAACTGCATGTCCAAAATAGTACTGATCGCACCCAACTCGGTATCAGCATAGGAATAGCCCAAGCCGAGGAAAAGGATATCAATTTCTCCGATACTCTAAGGCGCGCTGATAAGGCACTTTTCAAGGTCAAGCGCTCGGGACGAAACGGCATCGCCTGATTCCTCAGCACTAAGCCAACTGCCACATCGCCTGGATCAACGGCTCATTGAGCCGGGATTTAAGACAGCAGATCCCGAGCTCAAAAGGCTCAATAAACCCGGCATCGAGGCGCACCACCCGATCACGAACAGGGCTGGCATTAAGCACCACCTCGGGTGCAATGCCGACTCCGGTCCCCAATGCAACCATGCTGATAATCGCCTCATGACCAGCAACCTCAGCATAGATCCTGGGCTCTACCTCCTGGCGACTCAACCACTCATCGATATGCTCACGGGCCGCCCCTGACTCGGGCAGAATCATAGGTAGATGATCCCAGGGAGTCGGCTGCTGCTGCAGTAACTCAGCCCACCCGGCAGGCTGAAGAGGAGCAAGCATCATCAGGGGGATATCACCAATCTTGTTAAAGGCCAGCTTATCCGGGAGCTGGCGTGGGCGGGCGGTGATAGCCATATCACAGCGATCTTCAATCACCTGACGGATCGCCAGTGCCGGATCCCCCGTCATCAGCTTAATGGAAACCCCGGGACAGTTGAGGCGAAACTCACCGAGCAGAGGAGGAAGATAGCTATGACTGGCGGTCACCGAGCAGTAAAAACGCAGCTCACCACTGAGCTGCTGCGAATGAGCAGCCAACTCCCCCCTGAGCTGCTGCCACTGCTCCAACATCGACTGGGCAACCGGTAACAGCTGCTTACCAGCCAGGGTGAGAGTCACCTGGCGATTATCCCGCACAAATAGCGGGTGACCCAGTGACTCCTCAAGCCTGGCGATGCTGCGACTCAGGGCCGAAGGACTGATATGCATCGCCCGGGCCGTCTTGCCAAAGTGGCGCGAGTCACACAGATGAATAAATTGATGGAGCAGCTTTAAATTCACATCCCACCTTATTGCAAAAAACACAATTACACATGCCGAATATAGCATTTTAGACAACAAAAGGCTTGGGTTAGTATCAAGAAACACCCACCCATTTGTTTTGGAGAAACCGATGGCAAACTACTTCAATAGCCTGAACCTGCGCCAGCAGCTGGACCAGCTGGGCCGCTGCCGTTTTATGTCCCGCGATGAATTCAACGATGGCGCCAATGCCTTGCACGGTAAGAAGATTGTCATTGTCGGGTGTGGAGCCCAGGGACTAAACCAGGGCCTTAATATGCGTGATAGCGGCCTGGATGTCAGCTATACCCTACGCGATCAGGCAATCGCCGAACAGCGCACATCCTATCAGAATGCGACCAATAATGGCTTTACCGTTGGCAGCTATCAGCAGCTGATCCCAACCGCCGACCTGGTGATCAATCTGACTCCGGACAAGCAGCACTCTCCTGTGGTTGAAGCCGTGATGCCCCTGATGAAACAGGGCGCCACTCTGGGATACTCCCACGGCTTTAATATCGTCGAGGTTGGTCAGCAGATCCGCGAAGACATCACTGTAGTGATGGTTGCTCCCAAGTGTCCGGGTAGTGAGGTTCGCGAGGAGTATAAACGAGGCTTTGGGGTACCGACCCTGATTGCTGTTCACCCGCAAAACGATCCCAGAGGTGAAGGGTTAGCCATCGCTAAGGCCTGGGCCAGCGCAACCGGTGGCGATCGCGCCGGAGTGCTCGAATCCTCTTTTGTCGCCGAAGTTAAATCGGACCTGATGGGTGAGCAGACCATACTCTGTGGTGTATTACAGGCGGGCTCTCTGCTCAGTTATGACAAGATGGTGAGCGAAGGCATTGATGCAGCCTATGCGGCCAAGCTTATCCAGTATGGCTGGGAAACCATCACCGAAGCACTCAAACAGGGCGGGATCACCGCCATGATGGACCGCCTGAGTAACCCGGCTAAGATCCGTGCTTTTGATCTGGCACAGACCCTCAAACAACAGCTCAAGCCACTGTTCCAAAAGCACATGGATGACATCATCAGCGGCGAGTTTTCACGGGTGATGATGGAAGACTGGGCCGATGATGATCGCAACCTGCTAAGCTGGCGCGAGCAGACACGTAGCAGCGGTTTTGAAACCGCTCCTGAGTATAAAGATGAGATCCGCGAGCAGGAGTATTTTGACAAGGGCATCTTGCTGGTTGCCTTCGTCAAGGCAGGCGTGGAGCTGGCATTTGAGGTGATGTGCTCTTCGGGGATCATTGATGAGTCTGCCTATTATGAGTCACTCCATGAACTGCCACTGATCGCAAATACCATAGCGCGCAAGCGCCTCTATGAGATGAATGTCATTATCTCAGATACCGCCGAGTATGGTTGCTACCTGTTTGCCCATGCCGCAACCCCGGCACTGCGCGATCACCTGATGCCAGAGCTGGATACTCAGGTGATCGGCAAAGGCCTGGATGCTACCGATAACGGTGTCGATACCCTGCGCCTCATCGAGGTGAATGAAGCAGTTCGCGCTCACCCGATCGAAGCCATCGGCCGTACCCTGCGCTGCTATATGAAAGACATGAAGCAGATCAGTGTCGGCGGATAATCCCGCTCACACAGCCCCATCACTTCCGGTGCCCCATCTCAGGATGGGGCACGTTTGATTCATCACTTAACCCCTATCCCTCCCTGATACTCTCTGCCGATTGAAACTGAATCCAATCTACGGAAAAATAGAGCTGTTCGGCTCAGTGAGCTTTTTTCAGATAATAACCGGTGATGGATCATGCTTGATGTAACCCATGTGGAGATTGAATATAGGGAGGGGGTCATCTGCTTCAACGCCAGCATAGCAGACGACACTGAAGATCATTTTGAGATGACAGTAGAACAACTCGAATCCTCGCGTTTAGGTCTGGATAAGACAGTGCTGTTTTACTTCGATGCCCGTAAATGGGATCTGGATACGGGCACCATTGACAGAGTCATCGCCACCTTGCAAGGGATCATGATGGTTCTGGCCGATCAGGCTGAATAAGGGATCAAAGCTTGGCTGAGACTCCACGCGAGAATAATAAAATCAACTCAATATTCGCACACAGGATTCAGCACGGGTTTTGTGCCCTGAGCGAGTCCCTTGACGCGCTGTTTGCACAACAACTTTGCCATCAGGAAGAAGGCTCTTTTCGAGTCTGTGGCCCTTTCATCGGTAAATGATGTTGGCCTATACTTTTAATGTGGATACCCATCCGTCTAAGGAGAAACAGATGAACGATAACACGGATGTTGTTGAGCTTGAACTCTTTGATCGAGATGATCTGGCCATCGCCGAGCATGAAAAGTATCAGATGTCAGATGAGGTCTATAAGGAACTTCAAGATAGCGGAGTAAAACTATTAGACTTTGAGGTCGGTTATCACTGCAAGCTCCTCATCATGTTTGAGGTCGAGTCCTTAAACGATTTTCTCAACCCGGCAATCATAGCGATCATTAAGAAGTTCATGCATGTCTCTCTCGGTTCCAGGGGATTAAGGATCCGCTGTAGTGCTTTAAATACCGATGTCTATAACCTTGATGAGCTCGACCGGGCCATTGATTCGGCAAATAAAATTGTGAGCGAATCCTGACCAACGTTCGCATGGTGGCTGATTGAATAAATCAACCACCATGCCTCTCAACAAGAAAATCTGCCACACTCCAATCAACATCAGGACTATCTTTATCTCAGGCTAACTATAGATTTTAAAATTAATTAACCACTATAGTATTACCATTATGAGAATAATGATTAATTATATAAAAATTTTAATCACCGTTTTCCAGAACATTTAACAGTATATATAAAAATACCTGTAACCCCAGAAACCCCAGAAACCCCAGAAACCCCAGAAACCCCAGAAACCCCAGAAACCCCAGAAACCCCAGAAACCCCAGAAACCCCAGAAACCCCAGAAACCCCAGAAACCCCAGAAACCCCAGAAACCCCAGAAACCCCAGAAACCCCAGAAACCCCAGAAACCCCAGAAACCCCAGAAACCCCAGAAACCCCAGAAACCCTCAAGATTATGGCATCCTTAATTTTACTAATATGGATATTAAGCATGCCATCATCAGAGGATGGAGAAGCTATTTATTTATCACTTACCTTTCTTATAAAATATATATTACTGACATCAATAAAAATATCAACCAAAGAACCATCAGGGATTCTATATTTATCGTATTGATGCACTATATATATCTTGTTGTATTTTTTGTTTTTTACAGCATAGCTATATAGATACTTGTCCTTACTCTCTGTATAGCCATGAATTGATCCTTTAACACTACCAACTAGCGAACCTGTAATTCCACCGGCAGTTGCTAAAATGGGTGAAACAATGATTGCAAAAGGCCCTGTGAGTAATCCTAAACCAGCTCCAGTAATAGCTCCTGTTTTTGCTCCAGACCAACCTTGCTTAGTTGAATCTCTTCCAATTGCCTCAGCAATATCTTCTTTTTTTATCTTAATGCTTTTCTCTACAACTCCTTCTCCAATATTCTGTGAATGATATTGGTTGGCACAGGAGCAAAGAGAAACAACTAAAAAAATTGATAAAACACTATTAATTAATAGCGCGACTAGATTTTTCATTATATTACTCTTTACATGAATTTCTATTAATAAATATTCCAGACAATGAGTTAACCAAGCCAGTTTCAAGACTTTCTTGAGAGGAATAAAAGTCAAGGTTTACCTTATTGGCAGTACTTAGAACTCGAGTCTTATTTGTTATTGATGGTTCATTATTAAAATTTTGAACTAACTTAACATCACTGATCACACTATATGTAACATTCTTAATAAAATTATCTGCCACAGTTGTAGAAACACCACCTGCTAGTCCACCAATAACAATATCTCCTCCTCCTTCTGCAGCAATAGCTACTCCTGATGCAATCCCCTGAAGAGATCCTCCATATCCAGAGCTCATCATTTCCTTAGCTGCTGTTTCACTGTTTCGACCAACTTGTAAGATGTTAACTTGTAAAACATAGCTTGCTCGTCGGCTATTAGATGTTATTTGATATCCTTTTTCCTTCAATTTATTAATAAGTGAACTATCTATTTTGAATTTAGGATAGGCGCTGGTATTAGTTATCATTACAAATATAGTTGGAGGGACCTGATTAGCATCCGGAGATAAAAACATACTGTTACTCATTAACGTCTCTGTCTCTAACCTATGATGACTAACAGCTGTTCCAATAGCGGAACATCCAACAGCAGCAAATGCGATAAAAAAAATGATTGGCAACCTGATTATTTTACCCATAAAAATCAACCTTAAAATAAAAACTAAATACCTGATCGTATTTCCAGAGACATACATGAATAACAAAAGCAGATACATTGAGACATATTTAAAATTCTCTTTGGAGTGTACAGTAGAACGTTTAAATATACTCCAATTTCAGTGAGAGCTTTATTTAAAGTGGTTTAATCTTGCAGTAGAGCCTTATCATATCTTGCGCCATAAGTATCCATATCATAAGATTAATACCACTGTTTTGCAGTCTAAAGCATTTTAACCCTTGGCACTTATCAAATCTTGCTAACCTGAAAAAATATGATTACTTAGGCTAACTTTCCCTATGAGATTTTAATAGGAGAGCTTCGGGCAACCAGAGTCAACACGTTCCACCATGGCGCGGGCTCGATCGGGAACATGGCGGACTGGAAATTAGGGAGTCTTTACTCCAGAGTAGACTGATGGTGAAATATCTGATACCAAACATATAGTATTGCCACAGGTTTTGATCTACACAACCCTTCATGTTGATCCAGTCGGAAAAGATAGCTAAGACTCAGCAGTGAAAGAGGTGTATGTCAATAACTTAATCATAACCGGCATGCTGTAGGTCCTCCCTGTGACTAAGGCCAGAGTCTCAGTAAGGTACAATTTTCACATCATGATATGAGATCCGAGCTGAGACATGCTCAAAAAAGCGCACTAAAACCAGAAAGGCTCTATACTGATATTTATAAATCATCAATAAAGTGTTGAGTTTAAAGTTATGGATCCATCATCAACCAATTATCATAGTCGAATCCAAGTTGCGATGAATTTTATCAGTCATCATATTATGGATGAGGATCTAACACTTGAAGTTATTTCTGAGAAATGCGCTATTTCTAAATATCACTTCCATAGAATATTCAAGGCAATAGAGGGTGAGACTGTAGCTGAGTTCACCCGGCGTACACGCTTAAATTTGACAGCATCTAAGCTACTAACAAATCCACAGCTTGAAATCACAGAAGTAGCTTATGAATTCGGGTTCTCCAATCCTCAAAACTTTTCAAGATCATTTAAGAAACAGTTCAGCCTCTCTCCCTCCGATTTCAGAAAGCACCATGCCGGAAAAGTTCAGGATCAATGGCTTCTCAATTCACAGCTGGAAGTGAATAAATTAGAAGAATATAAATCATTAATTATCAATAGTGAGCTAACGACCCTCCCTGATTACTCTATAGCTTACATACGAAAACGAGGATCTTATGGGATTGAGAATGCAATAGGAGCATTTGAAGAACTATACTCTAAAATAAGGCCGCTTGAATATTTAGGAGATCGACATACTTTTGGCGTGTACTGGGATGTATCCAATATAACTGAGGGCAACAAATGTCGTATGGATGCAGGGGTATTACTAACACATGAAGAAGCAAGGAATTGCCCTCTATCTGTTCAAGTTCTGAAAGGAGGGAAATATTTAGTGTGCCATTACGAATTCAATAACATTGATTATTTTGTAAAAGCTACAGATGATGCGTGGATAGAGTTATTTAAACGCGGCTATGAATGTGCGCATAAACCTAGTTTTATACGTTATGATTATATTGGAAATGCAGATAGAGATCGTCAGTCTCGCTTTTGGATATTCGACATCTGCATTCCAATTAAGGACTAGATCCGAGCTTAACTAAACTTACCATTAACTTAAGGGTAAATATTGGCAAAAAATATTTATAATCTACCTAAGTTAGTATATGTCGCCTCCTTGCATTATAAATATAGTTCAAGAAAAGAATTACTTCTCCTGTCATCTAAAGTAAATCAACTCTGTGGAGAGAAGAGTGATTTATAGTCCATTACGGCGTTGTTTCCTAAATCGATGGAACCTTTTGGTTTGAGCAAGATCTGATCTCCCATCGTCATGATGGGAAGCTTCAAATGGGTAAATCCAACGGCAAAATCAAGAACTGGTCTCAATACAATAAAGCATTGGTAAAGCGTGGCTCGATCACCTTCTGGTTGGATGAGAATGCAGTCAAAAACTGGCATTGTCAGGAGCACCATGGCGACAGAGGAAGAGGCTTCACGTTCAGTGATACCGCTATCGAAACCGCGTTGATGCTCAAAGGAGTATTCAGCCTTCCACTGAGGGGGTTGCAAGGATTCCTTGATTCGGTCTTTCAGCTCATGAATGTTCCTCTTAAGTCACCGACTTATAGCTGTATCAGCAAACGAGCGAAGACCGTTGAGATAAAATATCGCCGCCCCAGCCGAGGCCCTGTTGCTCACGTGGTCGTTGATGGGACAGGGCTCAAAATCCACGGTGAGGGAGAGTGGAAAATGCGCAAGCACGGAAAAGAAAAGCGCCGAGTTTGGCGCAAGCTCCACCTGGCTGTTGATGCTCAAACTCATGAAATCATAGCAGCCGAGGTCAGCCTTGATAGTGTTGGAGATAACGAGGTGTTGCCGACCTTATTAAACCCACTACGACGCAAGATACAGCAAGTCTCAGCAGATGGTGCATACGATACAGAGGCTTGCTATGCACTGTTACAGAGAAAGGGTTGTAAACCAACGATTCCTCCCCGCAGTAATGCAGCTTACTGGAAAGGAGATCATCCCAGAAATGAAGCTGTCGAAGCGCTTAAAAATGGGCAGCTTTCACAATGGAAGCATGACAACGACTACCATCAGCGCTCGTTAGCAGAAACAGCAATGTCTCGCTACAAACAGCTCAATTCTCCACAGCTGAGCTTACGTTGTTATAACGGTCAGGTTGGGGAAGCCTTGGCCGGAGTTAAAGCTTTAAACAAAGTGATCGGGCTTGGTATGCCTGTCAGGCAGCAAGCTGCCTGAATGGGTACAAGTCAATTATCAGACTCGGATTTAGAAAACAACGCCGTCCATTACAAGCAGCCTAAATAAATGCTCCAAATAGTAGATCACTTGAACCAGATGTTGAATTGTGAATGAGCAGCCCCTCGGCATCATGGATGACGCGGTGGAGATTCCATGGATGGATTCATAGCGTGTCTGCCAGCACACATCAACAGATGTAGCAGTAATAGGGTCAGCTATTTAGACACAGACTCAAGTCTCCAAAATAGCCAGCCATTTTTCAGAGATTAATCAGCCCGAATAACATCATAAATGCTACTGAGACCTTCATCCTCAGGGAGGATACTATATATTCAGGCTGGCTCCGCCTGAGCCGCCATTAACGCCTGCCGAAAGCTGCGCACAAAACGTGGATCCTCTTCCAGCTCATAGCCTGCCAGCTGGAGCTCACTGGCCCGCACCCGGGTTTCTCCCGCCAGTCGCCAGCGACGATAAAAGGCACTGATAAACGCAACTCGCTGCAGCAGCAACTCAGTGTTCTCCAACCCTATCGATTGAGAAACCTCATTGACCAGGGCCGGGAGATAGCCAAAATCAGGCCCATGTCCACACAGGCGAATGAACAGCTCAAGCTCGGCGGATCCCAGCGAGATATCAATTGCCGAACTTTGACCCATTGTACCGAAGCTATGCTCGGATCCATTTTGAAAGTTCACCATAACAACTCCATTGCTGACCGACTCGGCCTCCAGGGGCCTCTTCTTTCATCCTGGCTAGCCGTTTAAAAAACAATCAAAGGTTAACCGCTGTTTCCTTGATGACGGCTGACAAACTTTGTCACAAATAAACACCGCTGCGACAAAAGATATTTCAGTCTATCTGCGATAGTGACTCCCACAAAATAGTGCAGCGCCTCGGGATGAGAGCCTGCTCGTCTCTAAAATGTTATTGCCGGAATAATTTGCCCCATGCGACATAAAAAACTGACCTGTTCACTGTTGGGTGCTGTGGTTGTCATCACAGCCGCCAGCCTTATTTTCTTTAAAAAAGGCCCTGCGGCACCCAAAGGGCGGCCAGCCGCACAAGTCGAAACTCAGGCGATCACCACCCGGACCCTGACCGATAGCACCTCGGGTTATGGCTCGGTCAAGTCTCTACGCTATGTGACCCTCAAGAGCCTGCAGACCAACTCCATCACCCAGATCAATTTTTCAGGGGGCGAGAGAGTCAAGCAGGGGAGCTGTTGCTACAGCAGGATACCCGAACCGCAGCAGCGCAGGTTGCAGAGGATCAGGCAAAACTCAACCTTGCCAAGGCGGACTGGCAGCGTCAGTCGACCATGTTAAAAAAAGGGCTCACCTCCCAGAGCAGCTATGATGACAGCTACAGCAGCTATCAGCAGGCCAGGGCCGTATTGGCTCAGGATACAGCCCTGCTGTCAGAGCTCTCCATTAAGGCTCCCTTCGCCGGCATCATCAGTATCACCGACTATCATGTAGGTGATCTGCTGGATTCGGGCAGTGACATTGCAACTCTCTACGATCCGGACGAGCTCACGGTCACCTATCAGCTTTCAGCCTCCGAGCGCTCTGTCCTCAAGCTTGGACAGACGGTCAGCATACAATCTGAGTCCGATGCACAGAATCATGCCAGCGGCACCGTCATCTATATCTCTCCCAATATCAGTACCGGACTGATGACACTCAAAGCAAAGGTAACTCCTGGCTCAACCCTCAAGCCCGGGCAAAACGTCAAGGTGGTCCAGAAAACCTCTCTACTCAAAGATCAGGTAACCATTCCGACCGGCAGCCTGCTCTCCAATCTGGAGGGGATGCAGGCCTATGTGGTAGAAAACGGCAAGGCGGTGCTGCGCGAGGTCAAGGTCGGCAATTATTACGATGGCTATGTGCAGATCTTAAGCGGCCTCAAGGCGGGTGAGGAGCTGGTCACCAACGGTCAGAACTTCCTGCACTCCGATGAGACGGTTACGGTCAACAATGCAGCCCAGCAGCTGGCGGCCAATAACAGCGCCAAGGGAGTGAATCACGGATGAAACTGACCGAACTCTGCCTGCGTCGCCCGGTACTCTGTACCGTCATCTGGCTGATTCCTGTGCTGATCGGCCTCATCCTCAGCCAGAAACTCTCGCTACGCTATACGCCACAGATTGCTCAATCCAAGATCCAGATCTCGGCCAAGGATGATGGACTCGCGGCGCAAAACATGATGACCGAGGTGCTGATCCCGATTCAGGATGCCATTGCCGGCACCGAGGGAATCGGGCATATCACGGCAACTGCACGCCGGGGCAAGGGGGATATCACCATAGATGTGGCCGACGGGGTCGATGATGCGGGTATCGACACCCTGGTAAACGAGCTGCAAAGTGACATATCCAATATTGAGAGCACTCTGCCCGATGATATCTCACCGACCGTAAGCAAGTCCGATGATAACGGCTTGCCAGCCCTGGTGATCGGATTGACTCCGGGCCCCAACCAGCCCGAATACGAGTTTCGTCAGTATGGTAACAACACCCTGCTACCTCGCCTGGAGCAGCTGCCATCGGCGGGGAGTGTCAGTGTCGCCCCCGATGCCACCCAGTCGGTTCTGATCACCCTCAACCCGGATAAGATCCATCAGTACGGGCTGGATCTCAACTCGGTGATCAATACGGTCAGTGATCTCGATGGAATCACCGCCATCAGTGGCTCAACCTCGGGTAAAAACAGCCAGTATCAGCTGATCTCCAATGGCGCCATCGACAACCTCAATAGCATTAAAGACTCAGTGGTTGCCAAATATCAGCAGCAGCCGATCCGTCTGTCCGAAATCGCCACCGTGACCATAGGAACCCCGGGGAACGAGATGGAGGTAAAACCCATAATCGATTTTGGCAGCAAGAACTCGATGCTGTTCGTCTTGACCCCCCAGTATACTGCCACCGCCAACACCCTGGTGCTATCGGAGCAGGTACATAGCCTGCTGGATACACTCAATCTGCCTAGTGGCATGAAAGCAACCGTGCTGCTGGATAAGTCGACCTTTATCAACAGTGCCCTGAGCGATGTTTATCTGGCGATCGGTCTTGCAGTCCTGCTGGTTGCCGGAGTGATCTGGCTATTTTTAGGGAGCCTTCGGATTGCGCTGATCCCTATCGTCACCATCCCTGTGTGTCTGCTGTGCTCCTTTATCATCATGAAGGCCGCCGATTTCAGCATCAACTCACTCACCCTGCTAGCAATGCTATTGGCGGTAGGCCTGGTGGTGGATGATGCGATCGTGGTGACAGAGAATGTGCATCGTCAACTCAAACACCACTCCTCGGTACGCAAGGCAACGGTCATCGCCTGCCGCCAGATAGGTTTTGCGATCATTGCCACCACCCTGACCCTGGCTGCCGTCTATATTCCGGTGGGCCTTGCCAGCGGGATCACCGGCCAGCTATTTAAACAGTTCGCCTTCACCCTGGCCGGGACTGTGATCATCTCAGGTATCGTGGCACTAACCCTCTCCCCCATGATGTGCAGCCGGATGATGGACCACAAGCCTGCCGGTCGCTTTGAAGCCTGGATCAACCATCAGCTCACACGGCTGTCTGAGCTTTACCAAAAAGCCCTGCGTTACACCATTGACTACCGCAAGACCATCCTACTGCTGATGGTAGTGGTGCTGGCCACCAGCTACTGGCCCCTGACCCACAGTCCCTCAGAGATGATCCCATCGGAAGACTCGGGGCAGATCACCATATTCCAGCCACTGGTGGGCAGTAGTGATGATGCCACCGAGCAAAAGATGATCGATAACATGAGCCAGAAGCTCAAGAAGATCCCGGGAATCGAACATGTTGCCATCATGGCCAGCACCGACTTTATCCGCGGCTTTATCGGTCTCAAGCCCTGGGATGAGCGCTCCCTGAGTGCTGAACAGATCAGCCGGATGATCGACAGCTCCCTTCGCCAGGGAGGAAACATGGTGTTTACCGGGGTGGTTCCGCCGGTCGATACAGGCAGCGGCAGCAAGGGCAATAGCGGGGGAATAGACATCAATGTCTCCAGCTCCGCAGACTATAGCCAGCTCTCTAAACAGATGACCGAAGTCACCAATCAGCTGGAGAAATCCCCTCTGTTTAAGCAGGTCCGGAGTAATCTTAAGTTCGATCAGAATCAGTTCATGATCAAGATCAACCGGGTCGCAGCATCCCAGTACGGCGTCTCCCTGACCGATCTTCAGCAGGTGCTCAAGGTGGCCCTCAGTGGCACCAGTCTGGATAACGACATGAGCTACCAGGGGGTTAACTACCCGCTGGAGATCCAGATGAACAAGAGCTATACCATCACTCCAAGCTCGATCAAGCAGCTCAAGATCCAAAATGATGAGGGACAACTGGTTCCCCTGAGTCAGCTGATCAGCATCACCACAGAGGTAGGACCGAGATCGATCTCCCAGTATGACAGGGCAACCTCGGCCTCTCTGTCGATTCGCCTGGCCGATGGTGTCAGTATGGGCGAAGGGATCAAGGCGGTAGACAGCATGCTACCGAGCCTGATGCCGGCTTCGGCCAGCTATCACTACATCAATGATGCACTGCAGTACCTGGAGACCAGCTCTCAGATGTGGTTTGTGTTCGCGGCAGCCCTGATCTTCATCTATCTGGTATTGAGTGCCCAGTTTGAAAGCCCGGTGGACGCCTTTATCGTGATGCTCTCCCTGCCTCTGACCCTGTCAGCGGCCCTGTGGGTACTCTATTTCAGTGACTACAGCCTGAATGTCTACTCCGAGATAGGCCTGGTGACCCTGGTTGGACTCATATGTAAACACGGGATCCTAATCACCGAGTTTGCCAATGAATTACGCCGGGAAGGGGCCTCTCCCCGGGAGGCGATTCTGGAGGCAACCAAGACCCGGTTACGGCCCATTCTGATGACATCACTGACCATGGTGCTGGGGGCTGTCCCACTGATCATCGAGACGGGTCCGGGGGCAATGGCGATGGGTTCTCTTGGAATTATCATCATCTCAGGGATGCTGATCGGTATCATAGATCCCCTGTTTGTGGTGCCCAGCGTCTACCTGATGGTGCAGCGCTTCAAACGCCCGCTCAAGAGTGAAGAGCAGGATGAATCTCCGGCGGCAGGACTGGAGCAGGAGCCATCACCACAGAAGTAGTCCCTCATCAAACCGGTGCGAAACTGTCATCGCACCGGTTTGATACCATGATCCCACTTAAATAAGCCAAAACACCTCATGACTACATTCCTGGTGATCATCCATCTATACTCAAAAAATAGGTTCCATATGCGAAAGGTAGTCTGCCAATGGTCAGAGTCGATCATCAGCCCAAAAGGACCAGACTGGGAATAGCAATCCGAGCTCTGCTGATATGCTCGCTGGCGCTGCTGCTAAGCGCCTGTGAAAAACAGAGCAGACACAAGCCCCAGTTATGCCTGATCCTCTCCAATGTCAGCAACCCATTTTTTGCCTCAATTCGCGATGCGGCCCGCAAGGAGTCGGCTCGTCACGGCTACCCCATAGATACCTATGACTCAGAAAACTCACTGCAGAAGGAAAATACCCTGATCCAGCAGTGCATCAGCAACAAGGCCGGGGTGATCTTGCTCAATCCGACCGATTCTTTTCACTCAGATAACGCGGTTAAGCTGGCCTCTGAAGCCAAAATACCCGTGATCACCCTGGATCGGGCGATTCGATCGAACCTGGCTGTATCCCATGTCTCCTCAGACAATATTATCGGTGGCCAGATGGCGGCGAACCTCTTAGAGCGCTTCCTGAAAGGCGAGGGGGATATCGGCATGCTGGTCGGGATCCCGGATACGGATACCGCACAGCAGCGGGGTAAGGGATTCATCGAGCAGATAAAAAAAGGCCCCCTAACCTTGGTCGGCAGCGAGGTGGGTAACTTTGACAGGCACCAGGGGAAACTCGCCATGCAGAGGTTGATCAAAAAACATCCTCAGATCAAGGCGGTATTTGCACAAAATGATGAGATGGCATTGGGAGCCCTGCAAGCCCTGCTGGATCATCCGTCTCCGCCGATCGTGATCGGATTTGATGGCAGCAAACGAGCCCTCAGTGCCATTGAGCGGGGTCTTCTGACTGCCACCATAGCCCAGCAACCCGATGAGATGGGATCAACCGCGGTCAAACTGGCCGCACAGTTACTGGAGGGGGACAGGATCCCCCCATCAGTCTCTTCGCCCCTGGCCCAGGTGATCCGAACCAATAAACCCAATTAGCCAGCGCTGCGCCTCATCCAGATTGTGACAGATCACCCTCGCCTGCCCCTTTGGTGCAGATGTGTCGGGGTGTGAAGCCACCAGGATCGCTGGCACTCCGGCATCCCTGGCGGCCCACAGCCCTGTCAGTGAATCCTCCAGGGCAAAGCATTGAGATGGGTGGACCCCAAGGTTCGCACAAGCGAGTTGATAGCTCTCGGGGGAAGGCTTTGGCCCCTGCACATCATCCCGGGTCACCACAGTATCGAACACAGACCACCAGTTGAGATGACTGAGTGTTGAGCTGATCTCGGCACGCGTTGACCCTGTCACCAAAGACAAAGACAAAGAGCTGTACTGCTGCATACTACGGATAAATCTTTCTGCCCCCTGTTTGAGCGGCAATGGCTGCCCGGAGGTGAGAGCCTGGTAGTGGTTGGCACGCAGCTGGTTAAGATCCCCAGGGGATATAGCCAGCCGATACTCAGCCACCAGCCTTTCGCAAGCCCCCTCAAAAGATAATCCACGACATAGGGTGAGTAACGCCTCCGAGCCACCCCATGCAGTGAAAGGCGCCAGGCTCTGCTGCCATGCTTGCAGGTGCAGGGACTCTGAGTCGACCAGAGTGCCATCGAAATCACACAGCAGGTAGCAGGGATCAGATCTTTCCTTCACTACCACACATCCGGATCTTTTGCTCCACAACCTCCTTCATCGCCGCCTTTCCCGGAGCGATATAGCGACGCGGATCATTGGCATCCGGGTGACCGGTGAAATACTGCTTCACCGCATCAGCAAAGGCGATCTTCAGCTCGGTGGCGACATTCACCTTGCAGATCCCAAGCTCGATCGCACGATGCACCATGGACTCAGGTACCCCGGAGGCCCCATGCAGAACCAAAGGCAATTCGAGACGCTCACGGATCTCGGCCAATCTCGCAAAATCCAGATCCGGCTCCTCACGATAGAGTCCATGTGCCGTGCCGATCGCCACGGCCAGAGAGTCGATCCCGGTTCGACTCACAAATTCCAGGGCCGCATCGGGATCGGTCAGCAGGCTGTCTTTGCTATCAACGATCAGATCATCCTCCTGCCCACCGAGGCGCCCAAGCTCCGCCTCAACACTGGCATCATAACGCTGGCAAAAATCAACCACCCGGGAGACCAGGGCGATATTCTCGGCAAACGGATGGTGAGATCCATCGATCATCACTGAGCGGATCCCGGCCTCAACTCTAGAGTAGATGAGCGGCTCATATTCATGATGATCCAGGTGAAGCACCAGCGGGATCCTGTGCTTGTGTGCCGCCTCCCTGCAAATAGAGATCAAATAATCACTACCCGCATAATCAAAGGTACCCGGAGTTCCGGCCAGGATCACCGGTGACCCCAGCTCAGAGGCAGTTTCAACCACCACCTGCACCGTCTCCAGATTATGAATATTGAATGCGGGAACCGCATACCCTTCCCTCTGGGCCCGCTTAAGCATCTCTCGCGATGAGATCAGATACATGGCTCAACCTCCTGCTGTTTGCTATACACACTCATGCCTCTCACCCAGGTCTGTCTAATCTCTCCTTGCGGAGTCATGGCAACCATGGAGGCAAACTTACCCAC
The DNA here is from genome assembly GCF_003072645.1 of Dongshaea marina. Classification (NCBI taxonomy): domain Bacteria; kingdom Pseudomonadati; phylum Pseudomonadota; class Gammaproteobacteria; order Aeromonadales; family Aeromonadaceae; genus Dongshaea; species Dongshaea marina. Next base: position 97,236 of record NZ_CP028897.1, on the reverse strand, counting down.
CTCGAGGGAGCCCAGCTCATCCTCGATACCCAACAGCCGGGCCGGAGTCAGGGAAGCACTTCGCCAGGCGGTTTCCAGGGAAAGTTGCAGCCAGTTTTGGATATTCTCAACCCCCAGCTTAATGCGCAGGGTACTCCCGGCCAACCCGCCATCATGAGTGCGCACCACCCCCTGTTTGACAACGACCGGATATTCACCCAGCTGATAATCACCATCTTCAAGGCCGGTGGCCTGCATCGAATCACTGATGAGCAGCAATCGCTCACTGCCACAACAGCGATAGGCCAGCTCGATCGCTTTAGGATGCAGATGATGCCCATCAGCAATCACCTCAATAAAAGCGCTCGGGTGCAGCAATCCGGCACCCACGACTCCGGGATCTCTGTGATGAATCCCTCGCATGCCGTTAAAACAGTGCACCAGACCATCGGCCCCAAGCTCCAGAGCCTGATGGGTCAGATCAAAGCCAGCATCCGAATGACCCAGCATCACCCGAACACCTCTGGATTTAAGGAGCTCGATGGCAGCCAATCCTCCCTGACGCTCCGGAGCCAGGGCCACCAGCTTGAGAGCCTCCCCCGCCAATTCCAGGTAATGAGCCAGCAGCTCAGGATCCGGATCTTTGAGATATTCAGGTGGGTGTGCACCTCGCTGAGCACAGGAGAGAAACGGCCCCTCCAGATAAGCTCCCAGCAACTCGGCGCCGCCAAGTCCGCGCTGATAGCTATGCTTGAGCTCGGTCAAAGCGGCCTCAACCTTAGGCCGGGGCGCCGTGACCGTGGCACCGATAAATCCCGTAACGCCCTGGGATGCCAGATAGTCCGAGATGGTTTGCAAACTCTCGGGGGCCGCGTCCATCACATCGCAGCCCATGGCACCATGCAGATGAGTATCGATCAGTCCCGGCAGCAGCCAGAGCTCCTCCCGGGGCGGCCGGATATCACGAGCAATGCCGGTTATCTTGCCCTTCCCATCGACCCTGAGTCCGGCATTTTCAATCCAGCCATCCGGAGTTAGCAACCTGCTGGCCGAGATTAAAGAATCAGATCCCATCCGTTACATCCTCGGGCTGTGACATGGTTTGCTGCTGATGGAAGTAGCTGGTGATACCACGTAAACCAGACTCAACCGCCTGCTCACGAAACTCATTGAGCGACAACTCATCACGCTCCAGCAGCATCTCGGTCAGAAGTTGCAGGTTAGTTCCTGTCACTACCTCAATATTGGGACTCTCAAGGGTCAGCAGACTTGCGGTGCGAAAGGGTGTCCCGCCAAGAATATCGGTGAGAAATACCACACCCTCGCCGCTATCGAGCTCAGTGATCGCCTCCCGCATCTCCTGCTCCAACTGCTCTGAACTCTTACTCTCGGGAAAGTCGATAGCCCGAAACTGTGGGTGCTCACCGGTGATCTGCAACAGAGCCTGAGTCAGGCCACTGGCAAAATGGCCATGGCCGGTTAAAACAACTGAAATCATCCTAAAACCTCATCTTCATCGGGTTACAACACGCCGCTTAAGCGACCCGCAATACCGATCACCACAGTGATCCCAATCAGCTTCACCGGGGAAAAGCCCCGCTTCATCAACCAGTAGACACCAAAGGTAAATAGCAGTGGCAACAGATTCGGCATCAGCTTGTCCAGTACCCCGGTCTGTAGTGGCACCCTGGCCTTGCCCGCCTCAATGATCAGCGGCGTCGATAGGTGAACATAGGAGGCGATAAGCGCCCCTATCACTGTCATGCCGACAATGGAGGCTGCATGGGAGATCTTCTTGGTATTCTCCTTAAGGGCGGCTACCGCCCCAAGGCCAGTTTTATAGCCATAGTGAGCCAGCCCGAAGCGAAGACCAAAATGCACCGAATTGAACAGCAGCAGGAACACGATCGGCCCAAAGATACTGCCCTGCATCGCCAGCGCCGCACCAATGCCGGCACAGATGGGGAGCAGAGTCAGCCAGAACAAAGCATCACCTATTCCCCCCAGGGGGCCCATCAGGGCAACCTTGATCGAGCGAATCGTCGAGATCCGCTCCTTGCCCTGCTCCATCGCCAACACTAATCCGGCAAGCAGGCTGACATCAAAGGGATGCACATTGATAAACTCCATATGCATCTTCATCGAATTACTCAGATCCTGCTTATTTCGATGGATCTTTCGAAGCCCCGGGATCAATCCATACAGCCAGCCCCCGCCTGCATCCTCTCATAGTTAAAGGAGGCCTGGAGCAGCAGGGTGCGCAGCGCCATGATATTGATATCGCGTCGTGTCAGGTCTGCCGCCTGCTCCTGGTCCTGATATTCATCTACCTCGACCTGAGAGGTTTCGAGTGCCTGCTCCATCCGGCGCAGCGCCTTCTCTTCCCCCAGTAATACGTCCACATCAGATGCCATCTTGAGCCTCCTGCTGCTGATTATTGTTATTGTCACCGCTGCGACTGGTGTTGAAGTAGTCCACCAGCGCAATCCCAAGCGCAACCAGGGCTACCGCAATGATCGGCAGCTTGAGGTAGGTCACTGCGATGAAACCGAAGATAAAATAGGCGATATAGTTCTTCTTAAGCATGATCTTCATCAGTAGCGCAAAGCCGATGGCAGGCATCATGCCGCCCGCAACACTCAGGCCCCCAAGCAGCCAGGAAGGTGCTTCCTGAACAATGGCTCCTGCCGCCGAGGCCCCGTAATAGATAGGCAAAAACGAGATAATGAAATAAAAGCAGAATAAGATCAGCGGACCCGAGTAGTTCACCAACTCAATTCCACGCCAGTTGCCCTGAGCCACCATCTTGTCGCACTTGTGCATCACCGGCGAGTAAGCGGTAAACAGCAGGGTGATACAGCCCTGCACCGCTATGGCAAAAGGCATGGCAACACCGATCGCCACCTTGGGATCCGACTTGGTTAAAATCGCAAACGCCGTCCCGATCACTCCCCCAATCACCACGTTAGGTGGCTGAGCTCCCGCCAGGGGCACCATCCCCATCCACACCAACTCCAGGGAGCCACCGACAATCAGACCGGTCTTCAAGTCCCCGAGAATCAAACCCACCACAGCTCCGGCGACCACAGGACGATGGATGTGGGTCAGCCCGTCAAAGAGATCAATCCCGGCTATTCCGGCAAAGATCCCTATCAGTATCGCTTCGACTAGCATGGGATCGCCTCCCTGCTGAGCAGGTTCTGCATATCCGTTCCTGATTCTGTCGGGACACCTCTTTGCTCACAGTAAACCCCCTGCTCCCACAACTGGCGGAAGGTATCGACATCATCTCCATCCACCGAAACCGTCTTATGAACCTGGGTCTTACCCTCGCTAAAATGCATGTTCCCGACATTGACCTTGCTGATCGGAACCCCGCCCCTGACCAGGGTCAATACATCCTGAGGCGTCTCACAGACGATCAGTATCTTCTGCCTGTCGGCAGCCTTGTGGATCACATCTATGGTTTTTTGCAAACTAAAGTAACGGGTCTGAACCCCTTCTGAAACCACCATATCCATCAGGTTCTGGCGAACCGTGTCACCGGCCACCGCATCATTCGCGACCAACACCAGGTTAGCCCCCAGACTATTGGTCCAGGTCACCCCAACCTGACCATGAACCAGACGATTATCGATACGAGTCAGTAAGATATTAGGCATAGTTTGTTTCCCTTTACGCGATATATGGATAGATAGTGACGCCCTGCACCACGCGATTGACCTCTCCGGTCGGGCAGGGATTGTCCGGGGTTAACCCCAGCGCTAAAGATTTTTCGAAGGCAAGCATCTGTGCAAACAGAATATAGGGGAATATCAGCCAGCCATCCCTGAGCTGTGGACACTCCAGGCTCAGGCAGTGACTCCCCAGAGGATCGGCACCACACAGGGCGATCACCTGCATCGCCAGATCATCATCATGCAACTCAGAAAACAGATCCCTGTCATAACGGCGAGTCTGCTGATCCGCAGACGCAAAGAGTATCGCCACCCCATCGGACCCCAAAGCAAACTTAGGGCCGTGGCGAAAGCCAAGCGTCGAATCATGACGGGTCATCACCTGACCGGCACTAAGCTCCAACATCTTGAGTGAAGCCTCCTCGGCAAGCCCCTGCAGGGGGCCTGAGCCAAGGTAGATAAGGCGCTTGAAATCTTTGCTCGCCAGTTCCCTGACCGCTTGCTGCCACTCCAGCAGTTTTTGCTCACAGATCTCAGCCACAGCCGACAGCTCAGAAGCGCTTTGGCTGACATCTCCCCCATCAAGTAACAGCAGGGCAGCAACCAGCATGCAGCTGAAGCTGGAGGTCATGGCAAAGCTCTTATCGTTTGAGCCATCGGGCATTAACACCCGGCAGGCATTAGCGCTTCGCTCAGCATAGTTGGACAGCTCACCTTGCGGATTACAGGTCAGAACCAGGTGATGGCAGCCATCCAGTAACTGATCGGCCAGAGCGACTGCCGCCACGCTTTCGGGGCTATTCCCTGAGCGGGCAAAAGAGACCAGCAGTGTTGGCCGCTCGCAGCTCAGGTATTGAGAAGGATTTGCCACAATATCTGTGGTCGCAATCGCCTCAACCTGAAGCTTACTGTTTTGGTTTAGCCAGGGAGCCAGGGCTCGGCCGGCAAAGGCGGAGGTGCCGGCTCCGGTCAGGATCACCCTCAGTTGATCGTGCTGCAAAACGGGCCTTAGAAACGCCTCTATATCACGGTTTTCGGCTAAGTCCCTGGCCAGTTGACGCCATAGTTCGGGTTGCTGGGAGATCTCTGTGGCGGTATGGATTGCCCCGTGATTCTCCAGCCACTGCCTGCTATATCCTAATAATTCACTCATGCTACCTCTCCTTGAAAACAGGCCAGCTGATAGGGCATAAGCGCCTCCATCACCTTATGAATCACCAACTCTCTGGGCTCGGCTGTAAGCTCTCCCCTCTGAATTGCCTGGAGCTGCTGCGGCAAGTACTGGCTTAACAGGGTCAGAGGAGGCTGATGCTGTGTAAGATTTTCGAACAGCCGCTGCTGGACTCTTTGAACCTCAGGATGCCCCCAGTAGTAGCGGATCCGATCACTCAGGCTATATCGGCGATCCAGCTGCTCCTGCTCCGCTCCCCCCCTGTAGTAGCTCTGCCAATAACCCGGCTCTTCACACATCACCCGCTCCAGGGTTTGCTTAAGTCCCGATGCCTGATTCCCCAGGAGCTCCTGCTCAATCGAATCCAGAGCAAACAGGGCCTCACGGAGTGCAAAGGTCAGCGCCGGACCAACCTTGAGGATCGCGAAGTGATCCCGAACCAGCTGACGATAGGCCCGGGGTGACTGATAGTCGGTGGAGTGCGCCTCATAGACCAGGTGAGAATAACGTCCAATCTGCCGAGCCAATGGCTGTGCGGCCTGTGGCTGGTAGGCAATGACCTTGTGGTGATCAAATTCAACCCCGGGCTGAACCACCAGAGCGATCACTCTTGGCCAGGTCACATCCAACCCCGCCGCAGCAAAGGCGCTTTGATGCAAATCTATGGTCGCCGCAGCAGCCTGTGCCCCGGTCACTTCCAAAGTCCCATCCAGGCTTTCATCCGCTCCCCCCGGAACAGGTACTTCGGTACCTATCACATACACAGGTGCCTCTCCGCCACAGCGCTGCCAAGTATCTTCAGCTACCCGGCATAGACGAGCTGCCCGCCGTGCCATCACCTGATCACTCAACCGCTCCGGGTCATCGGCACATCGAAATGAGCAATCCAGGTGGATCTTACGAAAACCAGCCTCGATATAGCTTTCAATCAACTGCTCAGAGCGTTGCATCGCCTCTTTGGCATCAAGATGCGTCCAGCAGTTAGGTCCCAGGTGGTCGCCACCTAACAGTAAATGTTGACGAGGCAGCTGGTAGCGTTCGGCCAGAGCCGAGACCTGCCGATAAAAATCATCCGGAGTGAGCCCCGTATAGCCCCCCTCTTGATTCACCTGGTTTGAGGTTGCCTCAATAAGAACCGGGGTATTCTCCCTAGCTCCAAGACGAATCGCAGCCTCCAGAACCAGAGGATGGGCCGAGCAAACAGAATAGATACCTATGGGATCGCCCGCCTTGTGACGGCGGAGGATCTTCAACAATGACTGCATACCTGCTCTCCATGCAGGCACATGAAAGAGAGTGCGGATTAGTCCTGATCGGCGATCAGGACCTCGACTCCCATTTGTGTTAGCGCCTGCAGATATAATTGAGGGATCTGATTATCTGTAATCAGCTTATCTATCTGCCCTGCTTCGCGAATCATGCAAAAACTCTTGCGACCAAACTTGCTGGAGTCGGTCACCGCGATCACTTCGCTGGCGACCTCACACATCACCCGATTTAAGCCAGCCTCCCCCTGATGAGGCGTGGTGATCCCAGCCTTGAGATCAAAGCCGTCAACACCTAAAAAAAGCTTATCAAATCGGTAGTTACGAAGGTTCTGCTCTGCCGCAGGGCCATAAAGCGAATAGGAGTTATGTCGTAAGGAGCCTCCGGCGACCATCACCTCAAGACTATCCAGTCCAGCCAACTCATAAGCCACACCCAGAGAGTTGGTCATCACCACCAGCTCCCGTTTATCCGCCAGATAATGGGTCATATGAGATGTGGTGGTGCCTGAGTCGATAATCAGAGAGTCACCATCCTCAATCAGACTGGCAGCACAAGCCGCAATCATCATCTTCTGATCCCGATTCAGTCGTCCCTTATCCCGCAGGGGACGATCGAAAGCAAAGTGATGATTGATCATGGCGCCACCATAGCTACGCACCAGGCAACCGCGCTTTTCCAAGTAGCTAAGATCATTACGAATCGTCACGCTGGAGACTGAAAACTGCCGGGAAAGATCTTCGACCCGCACCACTCCCTGCTCTAAGATCTGCTCAACGATCTGCTCTCGTCTTTCAACTGTATTTGCCATCTTTGCTACCTTTCAGTTCCTTACGAAAGAAGCATAAAACCATTTCGCTTTCTTTCGGTGCCCATTCAAACATCGCAGAAGAACCCAAAATGAGATCCACCGCACACAGTCATCAGTGCTAAAAATAGCGATTTTTTCTTTCGTTTGCCCATAAAACGAAAGGTTTCGTAAATCACTAACCAGTAGACGATCGGCCAGGCTCGCCCGGGATCTGCACTCCCGAACCTAACAAGCATGCGACAATCGAAAATGAAAGCTCCCCTTAACCGGGGCTGAGTTTCAATACCAGGGGGTGACAAAGATCACGTTTCAGAATGTTATGCTTATATTTTCATCTTTCTTCCCATCAGTTTTCGACGCCAACGTTCATCTATACTCAGGGAATAACCCGCTCAGGTTGAGAGCAAAATGTACCGACTCATCTATAAAAGCAGCAGTGTAGCCCCCATCACCTGGGAGCTGGTTCGGGAGATCATGCGCGCCAGCAAAGAGCGCAACAAACAGGAGGGAATTACCGGAGCACTTCTGGCGACCGAGAAGCATTTTTTACAGGTGATAGAAGGGAACTTTGAGAGTGTGAACCGATTATTTATGAGAATTGTTAAAGACCCACGTCATGACGAGATCCATCTCATCGCCTTTCACACCATTGATGCCCGCCTGTTTGAACACTGGGGTATGCGTGGCATCGGGGTGTTTGATCTGGATGAAAAACTGGATAGGCAGCTTAAGTCCAAGTACGGTGAAGATTACGGAGAACTGCACTTCCCTCTGGAGGAGTGGATGGTGCTCTCACTGTTTCATGATATCGAGATGGATGATGAACTTCCCGAATGGAAGCGCTGATCACTCGTCGTTAGGGGTGATCAGCCTCAGCGGCGAAGCCACATAAGACTTAACCCGCTTACCTTTAAGCAGATCGACGGCCAGCTGTACTCCGATCTCCCCCATTTTCTCGGGCTGCTGGGCCACGGTCGCAGCCAGCTCACCTCTCCTTTATGACGGTCGAAATCACCCACAGCGGTGCCAACCAACTGCAGGGGACTGGCCTTAATAAATAGCTCAAACCCCTTACCACGCTGCTGAGCCGCAGAGCTTTCGGGGATCCCAATCAGCATCCCCACTTTGTTACTCAGTCCCTTAAGCCTGGCATTCAGATACTCCCCGACCATTCTTCCACCAGCCAGATTATCCGAGGATACGTGAGATTTAACTCTCCCGGAGCCCACGCTGCGATCCAGGGTGATCACCGGAATATCGGCACGGTTTGCGATATCAAGAGACTTTGATGACCCTTCAGAATCCGTTGGATTAAGTAAGATCACGCTCGCCAGGTTATCGACACTGCTGTAAACCAGATGACGCTCTTTTTCCAGAGAGTTAGCTGAACCATAGACTTTCAGGATGATCCCCTGACGCCTGGCCTCCTCTATCGCACCATCACGCATGCTCAGGAAAAAAGGGTTATCCAGAGTGGAGAGAATGAGATGAATCTCATCGGGCTTGTCACGCTTCTGATCACAGGAGCTGAGCAACAAAACCAGCAGAGGCAGGCAGATCAAAAGCAGCCAGCGCAGGGCACTGCTGTTGTTGTGAACAAATTCAGGGGTTGGGCTGAGCATCTTTAGTCTCCCGCAACACAGGGAATACTCCGTCACCTTTAAGTGTAGGCGGGAAGGGGCTTGCGAGCATGGACTGCAGGAGCTATCAGGAAAAGTGAGGCTGTAGATACAAAAAAACCGGCCAGAGGCCGGTTCTTGAAATGTGGTCGGTGAAGAGGGATTCGAACCCCCGACCCTCTGGTCCCAAACCAGATGCGCTACCAAACTGCGCTATTCACCGATTTTGGTGCGAAGAGAGGGACTTGAACCCTCACGTCCTTTCGAACACTAGCACCTGAAGCTAGCGCGTCTACCAATTCCGCCACCTTCGCAGGGTGGGGTGGCTAATGGGATTTGAACCCACGACAACCGGAATCACAATCCGGGGCTCTACCAACTGAGCTATAGCCACCATTACTACAAACTGTCCAAGGAAGATAAATCACTGGCGCGCCCGACAGGATTCGAACCTGTGACCTTTGGCTCCGGAGGCCAACGCTCTATCCAGCTGAGCTACGGGCGCCTCCTTAAGGACGAGGCGAATAGTATAGAGTTCACCAAAGGCTGTCCAGAACTTTTTTTCAAAAAATATAATTTTACGGCCAACTGGCCAAAAATGCCCCACGAACTCGCTCTTTTCCTGCTATTCAGCCTCTATCCAGCAAGTGTCGTCAAAATTTAACCACTTTAATCTTGACTTGGAGGTCATACCTCCTAAAATTTAGTGAATGAACATTCATTCACGATCGTAACCATTGAGATGTCCGATAAAAAACAAGCCATCTTTGATGCAACAAAAAAACTGATCGCCCAGCATGGAATCGCCGGACTATCGATGAAAATGGTCGCCAATGCAGCCGGAGTAGCTGCCGGCACCATCTATCGTTATTTCGACAATAAAGATGACCTGCTTCGTTCCCTGCATATTCAGCTTATGCATAACGCAGCAGAAAACCTGCTGCACAATCACGATCCGAAAGCCTCTATGTTTGAGCAGTATAAGCTGTTATGGCTCAACTGTTGTGAACATCTGCTCCAGGATCCGGATCACTTTGCTTATCGGGCCCAGTTTGAGAATTCTCCCTACTTTAATGATGCCAGAGAGCAACAGATACAGGAGGAGATCTTCGCTCCCATTGTCGCACTATACGAGCATGGCGTGGAGTCGAAGGTGTTCAAGCCGCTACCGATTCGGCTATTGGTTGAGCTTAGTCTTGGCTCAGCCGCCAATACAGTAAAACTTCATCATCAGCACGAGCTTGAGCTGACCGAAGAATTAAAACAACAGGTGATCGAGATCACCTGGGAAACCATTTGTAATCGCCACCCCCATACAACTCAGGAGTTAGGATTATGAAAAAGTGGATGGCTATCATGCTGCTTATTATCGTTGTCTTTTTTGGCAGCGTGATCGGGTTTAACCTGTTTAAGCAGCACGAAATTGCCAAGTACCTGGCCAACATGCCGGTCCAAACCGATCCAGTGACAGCCATTACTTTGAAAGAGAGTGACTGGAAACCTACCATTGATGCGATCGGTTTTATCCAACCGAATCAGGGGTGGATGTCAGCAACGAGGTTGCAGGCAAGGTAACCCATATCCTGTTTAAGTCGGGCCAGCTGGTTCAAAAAGGTCAACTACTGATCAAGCTGGACTCTTCGATTCAGGAGGGTAACCTGCAGAGTGCCCAGGGCAAGCTTCCTGCAACCAAGGCTAACTATCAGCGGATGCAGCGCCTGTACCGTAAGGGCTCCGTCTCTCAAAACGATCTGGATCAGGCGAAGTCCGATTACGAGTCTTTGCTGGGAACCATCGAATCATACAAGGCCGAAGTTGCTCAGCGTAATATTCGCGCTCCCTTTGATGGAGTGGTCGGGATCCGTAACGTCTTCCTGGGTGAGTACCTGAGTGCCGGTACCAATATCGTCCGCCTGGAAGATAACAAGATCATGCGCATTAACTTCAGTGTGCCACAAACCGATATCTCCAAAATTCATCTTGACCAGCCACTGCAGGTGACAGTCGATTCCTATCCGAACCACCCGTTTAACGGCACCATCAGTGCTATCGAGCCTGCGGTGAATAAGCAGAGTGGTGTGGTCTCAGTTCAGGCCGGGATCCCCAATACCGATGGCAAACTGGTCTCTGGCATGTTTGCCCAGGTTGCGGTAAAGCTTCCGGTTCTCAAAGATCAGATCCTGGTTCCACAAAATGCGATCAGCTTTAACCTCTATGGACAAACCCTGTTCGTACTCAAAGAGGCCAAGGGTAAGGATGGTAAAGATTATCTGCAAGCACATCAGGTACTGGTGAAGGTTGCCGAGCGTAAGGGCAATGACGCGCGTATTGCCTCAGGCGTCAAGGCTGGAGACATGGTGGTCACCTCGGGCCAGGTTCGCCTGAGTAATGGTAGCCATGTGCGCATCGTCAAAGACGACACTTTGGCAAAACCTGACTCAATTCCGATGCTTTAAGGCGGGAGAGGCTAATGCGTTTTACCGATATTTTTATCAAGCGCCCAATACTGGCGGTTGCGATCAGTGCGCTGATCCTACTGCTGGGGGTGCAGGCGATCACCAAGATGCAGGTGCGCCAGTACCCAAAAATCACCAGTACAGTGGTGACGGTCACCACCAGCTATCCGGGTGCCAGCTCTGAAAACATCCAGGGGCGATCACTCAGCCCCTGGGCCAGGCGGTCGCCCAAGCCGATGGCATCGACTTCATGACCTCGACCAGTGCTCCCGGTGTATCCACCATCACGGCGCAGATGAAGCTCAACACCAACCCGGAAGCAGCTCTGGCCGATGTATTGGCCAAGGTGAACTCGGTTCGTTACAAGCTTCCCGAGGATGCCGAAGATCCAACGGTCAGCATGTCGACCGGTGATACCACCTCGCTGGAGTATATCGCCTTTAGCAGTGATACCCTGAGCTCTCCGGAGATCACCGACTACCTGGAGCGGGTGGTTCAGCCCCAGTTCTATGCAATCGACGGGATTGCCAATGTAAACCTGTTCGGTGGTACCCAGTTTGCCCTGCGGGTCTGGCTGGATCCACAGCGGATGGCTGCTTACAACCTGTCGGCAACCGACGTTCTGAATGTCCTGAAGTCTAATAACTATCAGAGTTCAACGGGTAATATCACAGGCTATTTCACCGTGTATAACGGTGATGCCAAAACCCAGGTAACCAATGCCGATCAGCTGAAGAACCTGATCATAGCAACCCATGATGGCACTGTGGTTCACCTGCGGGATATCGCCAAGGTGACCATGAGTAAGAGTACCGATGATTACCGGGCCCAGGCCGATGGTAAGTCTGCGGTCATCCTGGCGATCGATCCAACACCAACCGCCAACCCGCTGGACATCACAGCTCAGGTGAAAGATTTGCTGCCCACCATTGAGCGCAACCTGCCAAATGCGATCAAAATGCGGGTGATGTATGACTCAACCGAGCAGATCCGCGAATCGATCTTCGAGGTAGAGAAAACCATCTTCGAAGCAGCCCTGGTGGTTCTGGTGGTGATCATGCTGTTTATGGGATCGCCTCGGGCCTCTTTAGTTCCGGTTGTCACCATCCCCCTGTCACTCATCGGGGTGGTGCTGCTGATGCAGGCCTTCGGCTTCTCGATAAACCTGATGACACTGTTGGCCATGGTACTCGCCATCGGTCTGGTGGTGGATGATGCCATCGTTGTAGTTGAAAATATCGACCGACATATAAAGGCGGGAGAATCACCGTTTAGGGCCGCCATCATAGGTACCCGGGAGATCGCGGTTCCGGTCATCTCGATGACCATCACCCTGGCTGCGGTTTATGCTCCGGTTGCCCTGATGGGAGGCCTGACAGGTTCGCTGTTTAAAGAGTTTGCCCTGACTCTGGCGGGTTCGGTTGTGATCTCCGGGGTCATCGCCCTGACCCTGTCACCCATGATGTGCTCCAAACTGTTCCATCAAAATGAAAAGCCGGGACGACTGGAGCGGATCTCCCATGGTCTGCAGGAAAAACTGACCGATAAGTATTCGGCGTTTCTGGCAAAGGTGATGAAACATCGTCCGGTGATCGTGGTGTTCGCCATACTGGTGTTCTGCTCGCTGCCGGTGCTGTTCAAGTTTATCCCATCAGAGCTGGCACCTGCGGAAGATATGGGTGCCTACATGGTAATGGCTAACGCTCCCAACTCGGCGAATCTGGATTATATCCAGGGCAACATGGAAAGAGTGGCGGATGATGCCAAGAAGCATGATGCCGTCGCCAGCGTGATCGCCCTGTCTGGTGTGCCTAGCTCCAACCAGGGTCTTGGGGTCATCGCTCTTAAAACCTGGAGTCAGCGTAAAGAGAGCGAAAAAGAGATGGTCAAGATCACCAATGGACAGCTCAAGGATATACCCGGCATCTCGGCTACTGCCTTCCAGTTCCCGACTCTGCCCGGTGCATCCAGCGGGATGCCGGTTCAGTTTGTGATCTCAACGCCAAACGACTACAAGCCTCTGTTTGAAGTGGCTGCAAACGTCCTGGCCAAGGTCTCCGACAACCATCAATTTGTGTTCGCCGATATGGATCTCAAGTACGATTCCGGAACCATGGAGGTCAACATCAACCGGGACAAGGCCGGTGCTTATGGGGTGACCATGCAGCAGATCGGTACCACCCTGGCTGCCATGATGAGTGATGGTAACGTCAACCGGGTTAACCTGGATGGTCGCAGCTATGATGTGATCCCTCAGGTGATGCGTAAGGATCGCCTCAACCCAAGTTCACTGAGAAATTACTATGTGCAGGCCGCAGATGGGACTCAGATCCCCTGAGCAGCCTGGTCACCATCAAGATGGTTTCCAAGCCACGGGTTCTGACTCAGTTTAACCAGATGAACTCGGCAACCATCTCCGTGGTTCCGGCTCCGGGCACTTCGATCGGTGAAGCGGTCAGCTATTTCAACAACGAGATAGTGCCGACCCTGCCGAAAGGCTACCAGTCCAACTACCTGGGTGAGTCGCGTCAGTATCTGCAGGAGGGCAACAAGCTCTACTTCACCTTTGTGTTCGCCATCATCATCATCTTCCTGGTGCTGGCCGCGCAATTTGAGAGCCTGCGCGATCCTCTGGTAATCCTGGTGTCGGTACCATTGGCCATCAGTGGTGCCTTGATCGCCCTGGCCTGGGGGCTTGCCACCATGAATATCTATACCCAGATAGGCTTGGTCACCCTGGTGGGTCTGATTACCAAACACGGTATTCTGATCTGTGAGGTGGCCAAAGAGGAGCAGATGAAACATGGAATGAGCAAGATCGAGGCTGTGAGCTATGCCGCTCAGCTGAGATTGCGCCCGGTACTAATGACTACAGCGGCGATGATCGCCGGCCTGTTACCTCTGCTATTTGCCAGTGGCGCGGGTGCCGTCAGCCGTTTCGATATCGGCCTGACCATCATCGCCGGTCTTGGAATCGGGACCCTGTTTACCCTGTTCGTTCTGCCGGTGATCTACACCTACCTGGCATCGTCTCATAAACCATTGAAGGAGTTTGATGAAAGCATACCTCCGATGGTGACCGATGCTCGGGATGAGCTGAAACCAAGCAGCTAACCTAAAAGCGGGCTCATTAAGAGCCCGCTTTCTTTTTAATCTGCATAAATTAACCATTCACTCTTGGTTTCTTACACCGTTCCTTTTATAGTCAGCTCGACTCAGTAATAAGGCAAAGCAATGTTTAACGATAATCCGCTGCTCCAGCAGTTAAAACAGCAGATGCGCGAAAGCATTCCCCAGGTTGAAGGTGTAGTTCGGGCAACAGACCGTGGTTTCGGTTTTCTTGAGACCGACTCACAGCAAAGCTACTTCATTGCCCCACCCATGATGCGCAAGGTCGTGCATGGTGATCGAATCACCGCACTGATCCGCAGCGATAAAGATCGTGAGCAGGCTGAGCCTGACACTCTGCTCGAACAGGGATTAACCCGTTTCATCGGACAGCTGGATCTCAACAAGGATCAGCTGTACGTGCAGCCTGATCAGCCACAAATTAAGCAGAGCTTTAAATCGCGCCCTGCCAAGGCTTTGGCTCAGGAGACATTGAACAAGGGTGACTGGGTTGTTGCTGAGCTGACCCGCCACCCTCTTCGGGACAAGGGATTCTTTGCCCAGATCACTCATAAGATTGCTGATGCCAGCGACCCATTCGCGCCCTGGAAGACCACCCTGGCTCGCCACCAGGTGGATGAAAAAGCGCCGGAGTTGACTGAAGCTGTCACACAGCCAGAAAATCAGCAGCGCATCGATCTCTGTGATCTGTCTTTTATCACCATTGATGGCGCCACAACCCGGGACATGGATGATGCCCTGTATATCGAAAAGACCGATACCGGCTGGGAGCTAACGGTTGCCATCGCCGATCCAGGCAGCTTTATTGCGCCGGCTACTCCCCTGGATATTGAGGCAGCCAAGCGTGCCTTTACTCTCTATCTTCCGGGGCAAAATGTTCCCATGTTGCCAAGAGAGCTCAGCGACGATCACTGCTCCTTGCACCAGGGAGAGCGTCGGGCAGTATTTTGCTGCAAAATGACTATTGATGCCTCAGGCTCGATTACCACTGAACCAAGCTTCTTTGAGGGGTGGATCGAATCAAAGGCCCGCCTTAATTATGATGAGGTCTCTGACTGGCTGGAAAACCCTGAGTCAGCAGCCTCCCCCGGAGATGATGCAATCTGCCAACAGCTATTGATGCTCGATAGCTGCACCCTGCAGCGGCTGGCATGGCGCCATGAGAATCAGGTGGTCTTCCCGGACCGACCCGATTACAGCTTCGAACTTGATGATCAGGCAGAAGTAATTGCGATCCACGCAAAGTACCGACGCACGGCACAGCGTATCGTTGAAGAAGCCATGATTGCAGCGAACAGCATGGCCGGGCATCTCCTGAAAAATCACGACTGCCAGGCTTTCTACAATGGTCACGCCGGATTTAATCCCGATCACTTTGAGCAGCTAACTACGCTACTTCAGCAATCCGATCTACCACTGGAGCCCGGACAGCTTGAAGAGCCCGAGAGCTTTGCCAGGGTCCGCCGTCACCTGAGCCAGCACCCTGATCAGTATCTGGATCTTCGGCTGCGCCGCCATCAGGCACCAAGTCTGGTTTCTCTTAGCTCAACAGCGCATCAGGCGATGGGTATTGAGAGCTACGCCACCTGGACCTCACCGATTCGTAAATACAGCGATCTGGTGAATCAGCGTCAGCTCAAAGCGATCGTCAATCAACAGACCCCCGCAAAGATCTCCGCTGAGCTGGCGGATCACATCAGTGATCGTCGCAGAGTGCAACGCCAGGCCGAACGGGAGGTCAATGATCGCCTCTACTGCCGCTATCTGCAGCCACACATAGAGCAGGGAAATACATTTGAAGCGGAGATCTTTGATATCAATCGCGCAGGGATCCGGGTCATCCTCAAAGAGATCGGTGCCTTTGCCTTCATCCCCGCAGCTCAGGTCAGTAAGTCTCATAAAGAGCTCAAGTTCTGCCGGGACAGTGGTCGCCTGCTGCATGATGACAAAGAGTTGCTGCGCTTAGGAGATCCACTTCAGGTCCAGATCAGCAAGGCCGATGAGCAGAGTCGTAACCTGCTGGCCAAGCTGGCCAGCCCTATCAAGGTTAGCCATCAGAAGCTCGAGGAGACCGAGGCAGTTTGATGCCCCATGGACCATCCAACAGCAAAGCCGATGCAAACGCATCGGCTTTTTCTTTGGCAAAAGTAGTGTTCTTCCAAGCCCGCCATTTTATACCCGCGACTCCCTACTCCCGAGTTTAACCAGCCCTAAAGCTAACAATATCCATTTTTATCGTTTTTCGATAATTTATTATTGATCATCATTTAATCTATGCTATCTTGATCCCACCTCAAGATTGGAGTGCTACCCATGTCTAAGCTCGAAGTGAGTGCCCGAAAATTTCGTATCCTGTTCCAGATCCTGTTCTGGGTCACCCCCCTGGTGATGATGCTGTTCTGGGGCAGCTACCATACTCCCCTGGATTACTATTCTCAGTTCATCCCCATCGATTTTAGCGATGTGATGCTGGCTCCATTGACACTGGGTATCAGAGTTCTGGCATTCGTGGTATGCCTGATCCCGGTTGCCATCATCATGTTTGCCCTGCACCAGCTCATCAGCCTGTTTCGCAGCTATGAGCGGGGTGAAGTATTCTCTTTGACCAATGCAAACCGCTATCAAAAGCTCGGATACAGCATGTTCGTTTGGGTGATAGGAGGAATAGTATCGAGCACACTCTTGACCCTGGTGGTTTCACTAAATAACCCTCCGGGCCATCGCTTACTCACTCTCAGCCTAACCGGCACCGATCTCATCAATATTGTCTATGGCTTTTTGGTGTTGATCATTGCTCATGTGATGCAGCGGGCACATCGCATCAATGATGAAAATAACCTGACCATTTAAGGGAGTTCAGATGCCAATCATTATTAACCTCGATGTGGTCATGGCCCAGCGAAAGATGCGTTCCAAAGAGCTGGCCAAGCTGATAGGGATCACCGAGCAAAACCTGTCGATCCTAAAAAATGGTAAAGCCAAGGCGGTTCGCTTCTCAACCCTGGAGGCTCTCTGCAAGGCCCTGGATTGTCAGCCCGGGGATATTCTGGGTTTTGAGGAATCCGCACCCAACTCCTGAAGCCCAATCGTCGCAGATATGCAAAGCGAGTATCTATCGACTTCACGCTCGAAGAGCCTCATTGATACCGAAAGGACAACAAGATGAAAAAATTAATCATGGCAGCAGGGATTATTGCAATATCCACTCTGGCATTTAGCAGCAGCTCCTTTGCTGCCGAGAAAAAACAGGTACTGGCACGAATCGCCAAGATTGAGGTCTATAAGGGGGATATTAATAAGAGTTACCCTGATTCAACCCTGACCGATATGACTGTTGCCTCGTTTAAGCATTGTGCCGTCTACCTCCCCGAGGGCAAAGACAGCGCACAAACGGTCATTAAACTTACCCGAAAAAGTGATGGTAGTTTGACTATTAGTTGCGGCGAGCCCTCAGCCCCCAAACAGGGTTAACTCATCTATACCCGGCTTCTCCTGACTCACAGGTGGAGCCCTCATCAAGGCAAATTGTCTCGGTGCATCTGTCATGCGATTACTCTTATCCTGCGTATTATGGGTTCTCGGTCTGCCAGGCCTGTCAGCTTGCACCTCCTTGCATACCAGCATATTTCCCGAGCAAGACAGAACCTATTCTATGGTAGCGATCGCCTCATCCGAAAACGAAGTACTTGATGGTTCACTCAGAAAAGCGAACGATTTCTGTATGCGCAAGGGAGGTAAGAAACCCTTAATCATCAACCACAAGGAACAACTCACTCCTCAGTTGATTCATGACACAAAAATGGTGGCAGGCTTTTTATAGCCTAAATTTATCTCTTTTGAGACCGATTTGATAATGAGGAACTATTGACCTTCAGATGCGTCTAGCATGGTGCTGCAGATATAGAAAATAATCTGCGGTCCCAACCCAGGCTTGCTTAAAATTTCCTTAGATTTACTTCTCCTAATACAGCAAAATCCGAAAATTTAAACAAAAACCAAAAGAACAAGCATTCAATAGTGTAAACTTATTTTATTTATTACCTAAGATTAAAGATCATGCGCCTCATACTCCCTCTTATCCTGCTTGCCCTACTCACTGGCTGTAGCAGCATGAGTAAAGATGATTGCCTCACTGCCAACTGGAGTAATATCGGCCTTGAGGATGGCCAGCAGGGTAAACCTGCCGATACCATCCATGGCTATATCAAGCAGTGCCAGGAGTATGGGGCAGGTGTGAATCAGGCCCAATGGCAAAAAGAGTATGACTATGGACTCACCTTCTTTTGCGATCCGGCGAACGGCTATCGGGTTGGTAAAGCTGGAGAAGAGTACCATGGAGTCTGTGAGAGCGATGCATTTTATAAAAACTACCAGCGCGGTCTTGCGGAGTATCGCTTAGAGCAGCGTAAACAGGAAATTCAAGAGCGGATCAGCGTCATCGATACCCGCCTTGCTCAGATCCGCGATCAACTGAATGATTCAACAACCGATCACAATGCATTACGAGATGAGCGAGCCAATCTACAGCAGGAGCGCGATCGCCTCAATCGTGAGCTGGATGATATGCTGCTCCCTAAATACAACATCCATATCAACCTTTAACTAAACCTGCGGGAGGCTCTCCCGTGGTAGCTTAAGCATAGTAATGCGGGTCGTGTTTCACATCTGTTGTTGATGTCTGATTTCACGTCTCACCAACACGGTGTGTATCCGTCCATGGAACCTCTGCTGCCCCGGCTATCATCCCTGATACCCTCTTCCAGTTCGGTATCCTACCTCTCGTTTCGCTTCTTTGAAGCTTCCCCCTGCGACAGAAGGTTGGTGACCTTGAAATCAGTACACCTTTGTATGAGAAACGGATCTGAGACATAACCGTAATGCGGGGGATGGTAGTTTGTCGGCAATACAGAGGTTGGATCGATCTCAGCCATCCAACCTTTCACGGAAACCACATCTCCTGTGTCGCTGATGCCAAACCCCATCGGTAGTGAATAGAAATTTCATCATTTAGCAATTAATCCCAATTATCAATCCAAGCTTATGATTAATTACTAATAGTCTCATCGGAGAACTCTTATTTAAAACACATCTCGCACACTCATGAGCCATTAGTTTTTAATTCCATTCATAACTCACACTATGAAAAAAACATTAACCATGGCAATCTAAGGTGTATTTACAGATTACAGGAGGAATTAAATTAACGATTTGATATGAATCAACAGATAAAAGAGACTCACTGGAGCCTAATGTTATAGGAAGAAATAACTGTAAGGAGAATCTAATTACAAGACTTTAAAAGAAAAACCGTTCACTGGTTATTAGTCAAGGTTCAGGTATTTCACTACAACTACACCAAATTCAAGGAAGAAACTAGCCTGACGGCTATTAGCCCCGAGTCATCGGGATTAAAAGGAGAAAACATGCTCAGCAAACGATTTGCGACCATCATTGCAACCTTGATCTTTTTTATTCTGATCGCAGCCTGCGTTGCTTATATCCTCTCATCAAACACTTCGACCCTTCAGGGCTGCAATATGAGAGTCCATCCGATCCAGGGATGGTTCTGTGTTATAAAACACGACACGTAAACTTCGCCATCTCAGCAAAACTTGCACTCTGATAAGATCAGGGTAAGCTTTTGAGGCCGAGCAATTCGGCTTCAATTTCAAGTCAACAAAACAGGATAAAATGATGAGTTCTAAATACGCCCATCGGCGAGGCAAGATAAAAGACAACCACCTCAAGGCACTGGTCAGCGACCCGCTATTTGCCCAACGCATTGAGCACAATAGCAAGGGCAAGGGGAGCTACCGGCGCAAGCTCAAGCACCACAAGGGCTGGGAGTCCGGGCTTAAGCTTGCTGCCTGAGCTGGCTTAATCACGGACTCCTGTCCCCATTTAGCGAATTCCACCAGACCAGCCCGCCTGACGCAGCTTTTGGTCTGTCTTGTACTGAGACAAGGCATAGACAGCCCATAGCGCAGCAGGTATCCAGCCAATCAAAGCGATCTGCAGGATCAGGCAGATGATCCCGGCGATCGGTCGTCCTATGGTAAAAAACAGGATAAACGGCAGAAAAATTGCGAGCAGCAAACGCATGTTAAACCCTCTAACGGCAGCCAGTGTCTTACAGTAAGACAACTCAAGCAGCCAACAGTTGCAGATGGTTTAAGAATAACCTAAAGCCTGAGCTCCCCAAAAAAGTTGTCGCACCCTGGGGCTATTAATTTTTACCCAGCATCGCCCGCAAGCCCGCAACCCCCTGCTGCGCCCTCTGCTGACGCTGCTCGGCGCTTACCTTCTGTTTTTGCTGCTCCCAGAGGAGATCCTGCTGTGGAAGCTCATGCAGAAAACGGCTCGGCTCTGGCTTAATTGCATCCCCGTACTGACGGCGCTCCCTGCTCAGGGTAAAAATCAGCTCGCGCTGGGCCCGGGTGATCCCCACGTAAGCAAGGCGCCGCTCCTCCTCGATGTTCTCTTCATCGATACTGGTCTGGTGAGGCAGGATCCCCTCCTCCATTCCCACCATAAATACATAGGGAAACTCCAGCCCTTAGAGGCATGCAGGGTCATCAACTGAACCTGATCTCCCTCACCATCATCTTCGTTACGCTCCATCATGTCGCGAAGCATCAGACGGGACACCACCTGTGGCAGGGTCATCGGCTCTTCCAGCTCATCCCCTCGAGCATGCTCTTGATCCAACCGAACAGGGTCGAGACATTCTGCATCCGCATCTCGGCAGCCTTTGGGCTGGCACTGCTCTCATAGAGCCACTGTTCGTAGTCACTCTCGCGAATGAAATCCCGAACTACCTCGACCGTGTTGCCACGCTCGGCGTTGTCCCCCAGACGCACCACCCATTCACAAAAGCGCCGCAACGCCTCAAGGCCACGCCCACTGAGGTGTTGCTCCAGGCCAAGTTCAAAACTCGCAGCAAACAGGCTCTTGCCTCGCAGGTTGGCGTAGTTACCCAGCTTCTCCAGGGTGGTTGGGCCGATTTCACGGCGCGGCACATTGACGATTCTCAGGAATGCATTGTCATCGTCCGGGTTGACCAATAGCCGCAGGTAAGCCATCACATCCTTGATCTCGGTACGGGAGAAAAAGGAGGTGCCACCGCTCATTCGGTAAGGGATCCGATTTGCTACCAGTACCTTTTCAAAGTTACGCGCCAGGTGGTTGCTGCGATAGAGAATCGCATAATCCTTGTATTCACTACGATTGATAAACTTATGGCCGATGATCTCGGCCACCACCCTCTCTGCCTCATGCATCTCGTTGTTGGCAAACAACACCTTGAGCGGGTCGCCGTAATCGAGCGCCGAGAACAGCTTCTTATCGAACAGGTGCGGGTTATTGGCGATCAATATGTTGGCCGATTTGAGGATCCGCTCTTTAGAACGGTAGTTTTGCTCCAGCATGATCACCTTAAGTGCCGGAAAGTCCTTCTTTAACAAGCCTAGGTTCTCGGGCTGAGCGCCTCGCCAGGAGTAGATGGACTGATCGTCATCTCCCACTACGGTAAAGCGTGAGCGCTCTCCCACCAGAGACTTCACCATCTCGTACTGGCTGGTACTGGTATCCTGATATTCATCCACCAGCAGGTAACGGATCCTCTGCTGCCAGCGGCTGCGCACCTCTTCATTCTCTTTCAGAAGAAGTGTCGGGCAGAAGATCAGATCGTCGAAATCCAGCGCATTATAAGCCTGCATATGCCGGCGATAACTCTCATAAAACTGAGCAAACTGCGCCTGCTCGGCATCCTGAGCCTGGGCGATCGCCTGTTTGGGGGTCACCAGCTTATCTTTCCAGGAGGAGATCGCCCCCACCAGCTGCTGTAACTTATCCTTATCGCCCTGCAGCACCTCATCGGTAAGCTCCTTCAACAGAGCCATCTGATCGGTCTCATCAAACAAGGAGAAGTTGGGTTTCAGGCCAAGCGACTTGTGTTCCCGGCGCACAATATTCAGACCCAGAGCATGAAAGGTCGATACCTGAAGGCCACGGGACAGTTTGCGTCCCAGCAATTGGCCGACCCGCTCTTTCATTTCTCGGGCGGCCTTATTGGTAAAGGTCACCGCCGTGATCTGGCGTGGTTTATAGTCACACTGCTTGACCAGGTATTCGATCTTATTGGTGATCACCCGGGTCTTACCACTACCGGCACCAGCCAGAACCAGGCATGGTCCCGAAACAAAATGAACGGCTTCCGATTGTGCTGGATTGAGTTTCATCGACCTCTCCTCTGATGGGTCGAGCATTGTACACTGACTATCCACAAATGACATGGGTTTTACCTTGCACTCTGACTCCAGATGATTAAGGATCTTCCACAGCTAGCAAATCGGAAACAGATAATGCATTTTGATCTTGATAAAGTACGGGCCGATTTTCCCGCTCTGGCCCTCTGCCATAACGAAAAACCTCTGATCTATCTGGATAACGCTGCCACTACCCACAAACCGAAATCGGTCATTGAGGCCATTGAGCAGTTTTACCAAACCAGTAATGGCAATGTTCACCGAGCCTCACACCTCCTGAGTGCCCGGGCAACCGAACGATTCGAGGCCTCCAGGGAGCGACTGGCCCGCTTTATCAATGCCAGCTCCAGCAAGGAGATCGTCTGGACCCGGGGCACCACAGAGGCGATCAACCTGGTCGCACAAAGCTGGGGGGATGAGAATATCCAGGCGGGAGATGAGATTATCCTCAGTGTCCTGGAACATCACGCCAATATCGTTCCCTGGCAGCAGCTGGCTAAGCGCAAGGGAGCCCTGATTAAGGTGATCCCTCTCACTGCTGCCGGAGAGCTGGATCTCGGCGCCTTTGGCAAGCTCCTGACTCCAAGAACCAAGCTGGTTGCCATCAACCATATTTCTAACGCCCTGGGGGTTGTAAATCCAGTCATGGAGATCTGCTGGCTGGCGAAAAAAGCCGGAGCAACCGTCCTGATCGATGGAGCTCAGGCCGTTGCCCATACTCCCATTGATGTTCAGGATCTCGATTGTGATTTCTATGCCTTCTCCGGCCATAAGCTGTTTGGTCCAACGGGTATTGGGGTGCTCTATGGTCGCCAGGAGTTTTTGGAGCAGATGCCCCCCTGGCAAAGTGGTGGCGAGATGATCGAAAGTGTCAGCTTTGAAGAAACCACCTTTGCTGCACTGCCTTTTAAGTTTGAAGCCGGAACGCCGAACATCGCCGGAGCAGTGGCCCTGTCAACCGCAGTCGACTACTTTGAGTCTCATGACTCCTACCAAAGAATGCAGCATGAACGGGAGCTGATGGATTATGCCAAGCAGCAACTCAGAAGTGTCGATGGACTACAGCTTATCAATCCAACCAAAGGACAGAGCGGCTCGATTTCATTCACTCTGGATAAAATCCACCCTCAGGATGTTGGCATGTTGCTGGATATGCAGGGGATCGCGGTACGGGTCGGCCACCACTGTGCCATGCCTCTTCTCAGTGCCCTTGGCTTATCCGGGACAGTCCGGGCCTCGATGAGCTTCTATAATCAGCATCAGGAGATCGATCATCTTGTAGAAGGTCTGCGTCAGCTAAAGGATTATTTTTAGGAGCCATGATGAGCCAGCCAAATTCCCTCCCTGATCCCCAACAGATCCTCGAGCAGTTTGCCGATGCCAAAACCCCTGAGCAGCGCTTGCGACAGCTGATCCTGTTAGGAAAAGCTCTTCCACCTCTGGAGGAAAAATATAAAACCGATGCCTGTCGAGTTCATGGCTGCGAAAGTGCCGCCTGGCTGCATTGCCAGACGGATGAACAGGGATTATGGCAACTGAGTGCAGACAGTGAGGCTCGCATCGTGCGGGGCTTGATCGCCGTGGTGCTAGCTCCTCTCAACCAAAGAAGCTCACAACAGATCCTAAGCTTCGATATGCATAGCTATATTGAGCAACTCGGATTACGCCAGCAGCTCAGTCCCTCCCGGGGCAATGGCCTCAACGCCATGATTGAAGCGATCTATCAGCAAGTTCAAACCGCGCACTAATAAAGGTGCGGCTCAGCTTCTCTTTTTAACGGGAGTTGCCGCGGTTTGTTCCGCCTCTGACAGCAGCTTCAGCATGTTGGTCTGCGCCACCTTTTCAGCGATGCTTGCTGGCAAATGATCTAAGACAGGATCCCAGCCATGCAACGCCTTTGCTAAATTTTTAAAGGTTCCAACCAGATCCGAGCCCAGCATAAAACGATCCGGATAATCTTTGATCAGTTGAATCCACTGCGGATCGGCCTTGCCCTCCTCGGGGATCATCAGGTCCCTAAGGCTCCATGAGCCCAGGACATACAGATTCGGGTAGCGCTCGAGCAACTGGCGAAGCTCGGGGAGCACAAAATCCAGGCTTTGGCGACGCAGCAAGGTATTACTGGCTCCGGCATGAGCCCAGATAATACGTGTCTTTGGATTACCCTTCAGCGCATTCTCAATCTCCCCCAGATAAAGAGGGGAGCGCTCCCGCTCGGAAGTGATGTTGGAGTGTACAATCACCGGTAGATCGTAGCGCGCGGCCAGCTGGTAGACCTTCATCATAGCCGGATGATCGGCCCTGGCTTGCTCACCCTCGGTTAGGGCAGTCAGGCTATCGTGGCGGGTTAATACCTCTCCGATCCCCTGCCAAAATCCCGGACGCCACTTGAGCATCCGCTCAATATGCTCCACAGCGTTCTGATCCGTGGGGTTAAAGCCATTGATGAAAGGGTGTAAACGCTGCCTCTGTCGAGGCGGCAGCGACTCAACCTCTCTGGCTACAATCTCATCGGTCATCCCGTAGTAATAAACAGGAGAGTCATCGCCAAACACATACCTAGGCTGCTTAGGCTCGGACAGGCTCCATTTTTTGACAACCGGCAAGCCAAACACGATCGCATCCGTGATCCGGGCTCTATCCATATTGGCAATCAGCTGCTTAGCACCCTGGGTTCGTTGAAAAAAATCGACCATGTGCACTTCTGCATCTGCATAGCTACCCTCATAAGCCTCAGCCCCCACCGGAGCCAGGGACAACAGGAGAACCAACACACTGGATAGAGACCTTGATACGACTTTGTGCTCACCAAGCATCAGATTCTTTAACATGAAAAATCTCCCTGGGCCCAGGCTAAATCAGCAGCCCTGTATCTATCATCACTATAGCTCTGTGGAGCTTTATGCCGCAGCTCTCATGAAACATCAGCAGCGCCTAATCCAAGCTGAACCTTGAGAGAATCCCTTTGTTGCTAACTTTACTGTGCTAAATCGGCCCCCCTTTCAGTTTAAAACACGTGGCTATTGCGAGAGCCCCTGGGCTCTGCCAGACTCCGCCAGCGTAAATTAAAGCAGAAAAGGAGTTTTGCTCATGTTAGATCGGCTGATGATCGCAGTTATCGATCCCGTTACTTTTGTTATCGTCCTGGCCTTGCTATGGCATATCCGGCCCGAACGTTTTCGCTGGGGCCTGGTCATCGGGGCTATCATCGCTTACGGGAAGTGTGCCTGGCTCAACTATCCTCATGGCGGCACCCCACCAAGTCATTATCTTGTCTGGCTGATTGCCTGCCTGATCCAGGGAGGAGCTGCATTTACGCTGCTAAAGCTGCTGATGCGGCGCACAACCCGGGAGATTTCGACATCAGCACAGCAAGCCCGGCGAAACTGAGGCATGGCAGGCTTGGCATAAAAAAGCCCCGGCGATTCAGCCAGGGCTCTTGAGGAAATTCTAAACCATTCAGGAATGGTGACTGGCTGTTTCAGCCTGCTGCGCATTAAGCGTCTTGATGCTGCTCGGGTTAACAGCCACCGGCTTGGCACTAGGCTCTGTCTTAGCAAGCAGGTAGTTCACCAGCTGATACAGATAATCCATCTTCTGCTGGGCATCACTGCCACGCAGTCCCTCCAGGCGAACCTGATATTTACCATTGATGATAAATGCCGGAACCCCATACACCTTGTAACTCTCAGTCAGCAGGTTGTATTCGTTGATCATCCCCTCGATCTGAAAATTACTCCAAGCCTCGTCAAATAGCTTTCCATCGACGCCGTTATCGACAAACAGCTTCTTGATATCCGCTTCACTCTTGGGAAGTTTGCGCTCAACCTGAACCGACTCAAACAGCACAGGAGTCATCTTATCACTCACTTCCAGTAGCTGTGCCACCGCAAAGGCTCGCTGAAGCAGGGGACCCGCCTTGCCTCCGAGAGAAGCGATCGGTACCTGCTTGAACTCAGTTCCTTCAGGCGCCTTCTTTTTCATCCCATCAACGATCGGCTCAAACTGGTAGCAGTGAGGACACAGGTAAGAGAAGAACTCCATCACCTGGGGCTTTTCTGTGCCTATCTGCTTCACCACAGTATAATTTTGTCCCTGCTTGAACAGGGGCGCAGCCTGAGCGGCAAAAGCTGCGAATGCTCCAAGTAATAAAGTGACTAACCATCTTTTCATATCTGTTACCTTTGCAGTTTGGCTGGGTTACTCCCCCACCATACCCCGTTAGTTGGAACTCCAGCAAGACTCCTGGAGATCAGAAAGTTGTTCTTTGAGAGCCAGGATCTGTCCCTCCCAGTAATGCATCGAGCCAAACCAGGGAAAAGCGACCGGGAAGGCGGGATCACTCCAGCGCCGGGCAAGCCAGCCCATATAATGGACCATCCGAAGGGCTCTGAGAGGCTCAATCAGCGCCAGCTCACGGCGATCAAACTCGCGAAACATCTCGTACTCTTCGAGGATCACATCCAGCTGCAACCGCCGCTCCCGATCATCGCCAGATAGTAGCATCCACAGATCCTGAATCGCCGGGCCCATTCGGCAATCATCCAGATCAACAAACAGCGGCCCATCACGCCACAAAATATTTCCCGGGTGGCAATCCCCATGGAGACGAATCGCCCTGAACTCGCCAAACTGTTGCTCTGCCCGCTCAATGACAGGATCCAGTGCAGCAAAGAAAGCTTGTTGTAGCTCTTTGGGAACCAGCTGTTGCTGCTCAAGATAAGCTCTGGGTCCATGCAGGTAAGAGGCGCAATCAATAGCGGGGCGCTCAATAAAGGGCTGCTGTTCACAGATCAGGTGAAAGCGCCCGAGGTAACGGCCCGCCCATTCCAGTTGATCCAGGTTATCCACCTCAAAGCTGCGTCCTCCGAGGCTATTCCAGATCGCAAAGCGGTATCCCTGGTACTGTTGCAAGGTCTTGCCATTTAAAACCAGAGGTGCAGCCACCGGAAGCTCGGCATCTGTGGCTTGCCAGCTGAGCTGATGCTCCTCCAGGATCTGGGCATCACTCCAGCGTTGCGGGCGATAAAACTTCACCACATAACGCTGCGACTCATCGTGGAACTGATAGACACGATTTTCATAGCTGTTCAGCGCAAGCAGACCCGATTCAACTCGGATCCCACAGCTTTCAATCGCATCAAGAATTAATTCCGGCGACAGGGCACCGTAATCGACAGGATCTATCTCAGGCATTCAATTATCTCGGGGTGGAAAACTCCCCTGAGTGGGGAGTTTATGGAAAAGTCAGCTTACTTGATGCCACGCGCCTTAAGCAGGGCCTCTTTAAAATCAACTTCACAATCTTTCTTGAGGCCTGGGATCATCTCCTGCTTATCACTACCTCGCATCTTCAGGTGATAGATAAGCACATCATCCGTTAGCTCTTCAAGCGGTCCCTCAAAGCCAGCCTCTTTGGCAAGCTGAGCCAGGATCTGCACCAGGTTCAGCTCCTGCTGCTCCAGCCATACAGGCTCAAGTAGCTCAAGCAACTCTTCAATTCGATGGCACTGCATAAAACCTCCGCTCAACCATAATAGCCAGTGAATAGATCAAAGAATTTTTCTCGCCACATGATGCGCAAATCGGGATAAAAAGTCGATAGCCAGCTCCTCGCTACGAGTGAGCCAGCTGGATGTGCAGATTCTTGTCGCTGCTCACACTTTGATAAAAGTGTCCGTTTTACATAGAGCTAGGGGAGCATGTTACACTTGAAATAGCATGTTCTAAGAAAAACGGAGTTTATGTTGAGATACCCCATATTACTCATAGCCGGTCTACTTACCCTGCTCCTGACAGGGTGTGCGGCACAACACCAGTCCAGCCAAAACTATCAACAGGTCCAGGACCAGATCAAAGATAGCGAGGCTCGAATCAATGCCAAACTTGATGCACAGCAGAAGGTATCAGAAGAACAACTCAAGCAGCTCAAACAACTCGCTCACAACATAGACCCTAAACAGCCAACAGTGACAGTCAGCCCCAAGTTCGACAAGAAAAAGCCCGTCCGTACCGACAAGACCCCGGATGGAAAGCTGATCCTTGGCCAGGTCGAATCCATCTGGATTGAACCGGTCAATGACACCTTCAATGCCCGAATCGATACCGGTGCGACCACCTCCTCCATCAGTGCTCAGGATATCCAGGTTTTTGAGCGCGATGGCAAGAAGTGGGTAAAATTTAATTTAGCTCATGAAGATCGCAACGAGAAGCTCCCCATCGAAACCCCTCTGGTACGCTATGTCAGAATCAAGCAGGCTTCTGCCAAAAAAATTGACCGCCGTCCGGTCGTAAAACTCACGGTAAGGATGGGGGATTTGACAGAACAGGCCGAGTTTACCCTTAAGGATCGCTCCGAGATGATCTATCCGGTGCTGATTGGTCGGGAATTTCTAAAAGACATCGCCGTGGTTGATGTAGCCAAGAAGTATGTTCAACCCAAGCCAAAACTACTCAAAACGGATAAAAGCTGATGGTCTCACGTAAGCCCTTCTATATCCTGATCGCGCTGCTATTGCTGGCGGGCTTAGCCCTAATGCTATATCGCCACTTTAGCTTTGATGTTCCCTGGACCCCGGGGCAAAAACGCCCCATCTGGTCGATTGAAGCCAAGGTAGAATTTAAGGCCCACGGTGATCCCGTGATGGCCTCGCTGGCGATCCCCAGTACCCAGCCTGGCTTTACCCTGCTACAGCAGACCACCGCCAGTCCTGGGTATGGCCTAACCTTTGTGGAAAAAGATGGCTCGGGGCGGGCGGAGTGGTCCGCCCGGACAGCTACCGGCCGTCAGGAGCTCTACTACAAGGTTGATATGCTGGCAGATCCCAATGCCAAGCCCACCTGGTTGGCAACCCCGCCTTCTATCGACAAACAGGTTGAAAAAGAGCCCTTCATCACGGCCGCCGAGCAACTGATGACCCAGGCTCACCAGCGCTCCTCCGACAGCTATACCCTGACCCGTGAGCTTCTCAAAGAGCTCAATGACCCGGAGAGCCAAAACGCTCTGCTGCTACAACAGGGAAAGTCCAAGGCAGATCTCATCGTTGAACTGCTCAATAACGCGGATATCCCGGCACGAGTGGTTAAGGCTCTCAATCTTGAGGATGGGAGACGCCGCCAGGAGTTGGTCAACTATATTCAGGTCTTTGAAGGGGATAAATACCAGCTATTTAACCCAACCAACGGTCAGCAGGGTCAGCCTAAAAACCTAATGCTATGGGAGCAAAGTACCGGCTCTTTGCTGGACCTGGTTGGTGGGACCGCATCCCAGGTTACCTTCTCGATGATCCGACAGAACATTCCGATCAATCGCGCCCTGGAAGCCAAGTTCAAAGATACCGAATTGATGAACTTTTCGATCCACACCCTGCCCATTGAAGAGCAGTCTCTGTTTAAGGGGATCCTCCTCATTCCAATCGGGGTGTTGGTGGTTGTATTCCTACGGGTCATTATCGGGCTTCGCACCTCAGGAACCTTCATGCCGGTTTTGATCGCGCTGGCCTTTATCCAGACCAGCCTGCTCACCGGCCTGCTCGGATTCCTGTTGATCGTTGGAGTCGGCCTGATTATTCGCTCCTATCTGTCCAAGCTTAATCTCCTGCTTGTCGCACGAATATCGGCGGTGATCATCATGGTTATCTTGATCATCGCCCTATTCTCTGTGCTGGCCTATAAGATTGGTCTGACCGAAGGAATGAAGATCACCTTCTTCCCGATGATCATCCTCTCCTGGACCATTGAGCGGATGTCGATTCTATGGGAAGAGGATGGCCCTCGTGAGGTCGTGGTACAGGGCGGCGGTTCTCTGCTGGTCGCGGTCTTTGCCTATCTGGCGATGAATAATGAACTCATCCGCCACCTAACCTTCAACTTCATCGGTCTGCAGCTGGTCATCATGGCCCTGGTGCTGCTTCTGGGTAACTACACCGGATATCGCCTGCTGGAGCTTAAGCGCTTTAAGCCCATGGTAGAGGAGCGTTAGTATGTGGTTCGCCAAGCCAGAGAAGCTACATGCCAAAGGGATCATGGGGATGAACCACAGGAACATCTCCTACATTGGCCGCTACAATCCACGCACCCTGTTTCCCCTGGTGGATGATAAGCTCAAGACCAAACAGCTGGCGCTGAACGCGAAAGTCACCACACCCGAGCTAATAGGGGTGATCTCCCACCAGTACGAAGTAAAGGGTGTGGTCGATATAGTCAAGGACTCTCCCGGCTTTTGTATCAAGCCAGCGAAAGGCTCTGGTGGAAAAGGGATCCTGGTGATTTTGCGTCACCAGGATGGGTTCTACTATAAACCCAATGGCCAGGGAGAAACTCCAGAGGATCTGGAGCGTCACGTATCCAATATCCTGGCCGGCCTTTTCTCGCTGGGGGGGAAACCTGATGTTGCCGTCATCGAGGCCCTGATCAACTTTGATGACGTGTTTGAAGGCTACTCCTATGAAGGTGTTCCCGATACCCGAGTCATCGTTTTCAAGGGGTTTCCCGTGATGGCTATGATGCGCCTGTCGACCGCAGCCTCTGACGGCAAAGCAAACCTTCACCAGGGTGCCGTCGGAGTCGGAATCGATATCGCCACCGGCCATGCACTGCGTGCCGTGCAATACGATACGCCCCTGACCACCCATCCGGATACCAATAAGCCCCTGGATAGCCTTAAGATCCCTCACTGGGAGACCCTGTTGCACCTGTCGGCCTCCTGCTACGAGATGTCCGGGCTGGGCTACCTTGGAACCGACATGGTATTGGATCAGAAAAAAGGCCCCATGCTGCTGGAGCTCAACGCCCGGCCGGGTCTTGCGATCCAGATTGCCAACGGTAGAGGCCTGCTACCCCGGCTGCGGCAGATAGAAGGGCTCAGGGGACATGAGCAGATGGGGATCGAGGAGCGGATCCTCTATGTGAAAAAGCACTTTCGCAGTTAATCAAAACCATTCAGGGAGCTGTCACAAGCTCCCGGAGTACACTTAGTCACTATCACTTAAATTCTCAATGATCGGACATTGCGGGTTTTCATCCCCCAGGCATTGCTGAGTGAGCTCTCGCAAGTTATCAGCCATCTCCTGCAGGCCGGCAATCTTCAGTTCCAGCTCCGAGAGTTTCTGCTCGGCCAGCGCTTTTACCTCCGCACTGCTACGGGTTGGATCAAGATACAAACTGAGGAGCTTTTGACACTGCTCCAGAGAAAATCCGGCATCCCGGGAGCGACGGATAAATTTGAGTTTTCGCAGCGCCACCTTGTCATAACTGCGGTAACCATTCTCACCACGCCTGGCGGCCTCAATCACCCCGATGCTTTCGTAATAGCGGATGGTTTTGGCCGACAAGCCGCTTAATTTAGCCACCTCTCCGATATTCATCCTCTTCCCTCCCGGTAACAGATGGAAACACAGCTCGGCTCAGAGTATCACAGTGTGCAAATTGTAACGATCCAGCTATTTTCGATATCAATTGAATCTCAGTGGTAACCGCAAGATTGGTAATCAGGCGCCTAATAGAGATAGAATGCCTAGCAGCGAATTTTGGTTGCCGCCCACCATAATGACGGCCGCAAAGGAATATTGGTTTATCAGTCATATTCGGGATACAAATATGCTAAACAACATTGACCCTACCAGCACTCAGGCCTGGAAAGAACTTCAAGCTCATTTCGATAGTAACAAGTTCCAGCTTAAGGCCCTGTTTGCCCAAGACCCTTCACGTTTTAACTCTTTCTCTCAAACCTTCGATGGTGACCTGTTGGTCGACTACTCCAAGAACCTCATCACCACCGAGACTCTGGAGCTGTTGCAAAAGCTTGCCAAAGAAACCAAGCTAACCGATGCCATCGAAGCCATGTTCAATGGTGAGGCTATTAACCAGACCGAGAACCGCTCGGTTCTGCACATCGCTCTGCGTAATCGCTCCAACCAACCGATCATGGTCGACGGCAAGGATGTGATGCCGGAGATCAATGCAGTCCTGGCCAAGATGAAGCAGTTCTGCGCCAAGGTCCATAGTGGAGAGTGGAAGGGCTATACCGGAAAGCCGATCACAGATGTGGTAAACATAGGGATCGGCGGCTCAGATCTCGGCCCTTACATGGTCTCTGAAGCCCTGCGTCCCTACAAGACAAACCTGGATCTACACTTTGTATCCAATGTTGATGGCACCCATATCGCCGAAACCCTGAAAAAAGTCGATCCGGAGACCACCCTGTTCCTGATCGCCTCCAAGACCTTTACCACTCAGGAGACCATGACCAACGCCCACTCGGCTCGCGACTGGTTCCTGGAAAAGGCTCAGGACAAGGCCCATGTTGCCAAACACTTCGCGGCTCTGTCGACCAATCAAAAATCGGTTGCCGAATTTGGTATTGATACCGACAACATGTTTGAGTTCTGGGATTGGGTTGGCGGACGCTACTCTCTGTGCTCCGCGATCGGCCTGTCGATCGCGCTGTCGATCGGTTATGACAACTTCGAGCAACTGCTCGAGGGCGCCCATGCGATGGATCAGCATTTCCGTACCACTGAGTTCGATCAGAACATCCCTGTGCTGCTGGCCTTGATCGGTATCTGGTACAACAACTTCTATGGTGCCGAGAGCGAGGCAATCCTGCCTTATGACCAGTACATGCATCGCTTTGCTGCCTACTTCCAGCAGGGCAACATGGAGTCTAATGGTAAGCAGGTTGACCGCAATGGCAACCCTGTCACCTACCAGACAGGCCCAATCATCTGGGGTGAGCCCGGAACCAATGGTCAGCACGCCTTCTACCAGCTGATCCACCAGGGAACCAAGCTGATTCCTTGTGACTTCCTGGCACCGGCCAAAACCCACAATCCACTGTCCGACCATCACCAGAAGCTGCTCGCCAACTTCTTTGCCCAAACCGAAGCTCTGGGCTTTGGTAAGAGCAAGGAACAGGTTGAGGACGAGTTCAAGGCCGCAGGTAAAGATCTGGCTGAGGTGGCACACCTGGTTCCATTCAAGGTGTTCGAAGGCAACCGTCCGACCAACTCGATTCTGTTCAAAGAGCTTAACCCTAAGACTCTGGGTGCCCTGATCGCCATGTATGAGCACAAGATCTTCACTCAGGGTGTGATCTGGAACATCTTCAGCTTCGATCAGTGGGGCGTAGAGCTGGGTAAGCAGCTGGCGAATCAGATCCTGCCTGAGCTGGCAGATAAGGCAGAGGTGAGCAGCCATGACAGCTCCACCAACGGCCTGATCAACACCTGGAAGAGCTGGAGCTAATCCAACTTTAATCTAAGATTCATCGGGGTGCTTCGGCACCCTTTTTTGATCTCAGTGCAAAAAAAGTCCAATCGCCTCCTTGAAAGCCCAATCTCTGGCCACATATTAGATTACAGGATGGCTTGATGAAGCATCCGAATTGTTTTCAACACAGATTGCTCAATGGAGGATCTACTATGCAAATCGATTTATCACCCCTTTACCGTAATGCCATCGGTATCGATCGCCTGGCCCACATGCTGGAAAAAAGCAACAGAAACGGCCACGCTAACTACCCCCCTTATAACATCGAACAGCTCGATGAAAATAACTATCGCATAACCATGGCGATAGCAGGGTTTGCGGAAGATGAGATAGAGCTCATCACCCAAAACAATACTTTGGAAGTCAAAGGCGAGAAGAAAGCCAAGACGGACAATGCAAACTACCTGTATCAGGGGATAGTCAACCAGAATTTTGAGCGCAAATTTGAGCTGGCCGACTATGTCAAAGTCAGCAACGCCGAACTACAAAACGGGCTCCTGAATATTGAGCTGGTCCGTGAGGTTCCGGAAGCTGCCAAACCACGCAAAATTGCGATCAATCAGAGATAATAAACTTGGCATACCGAGGCTCCGCAAGGGGCCTCCTGAATCCTCTCTTAAAGCCCCTCAGTCATCAAGGTAACGAGACAGCTCGCGCACCTTCTGGTTGAGCTCCTCCAACACCTCCCCCCAAGATCCGTGATCTGATAGTATTTTCGGCTTCGCCCCTCGATCGTTTGTTGCTCACACATCAATAGATTCTCTTTGGTCATCCGATGCAGCAGAGGATAGAGAGTTCCCGGGCTCATCGCGTAACCATGCCCCTTGAGATGCTCAATCAGCCAGCTACCAAACACAGGTTGCTGGGATGCATGACGTAAAATGTGTAGCTGGATAAACCCCAGAAACAGCTTGCGGGTGATCTTGTCTTTCATTCACTCTTCCTATATCGTAACTCGATATCGGCTTTCGATATTACTATACTAGCAGATAGAACTACAGGATTAAGGAGTGACATGCTACAGCTTAAAGAGTTGAGTGTGAACCTTGGTGGCAGCCCGATCCTCAGGGAGCTAAACTTGAGGATGAAAGAGGGTGAAAGCCTTGCCGTACAAGGCCCCTCCGGGTGTGGCAAGAGTACCCTGCTTTATACCCTGCTCGGTGCCGTCCCCTGGCAACAAGGACAATATCTGTTTTCGGGTGACAGGGTAACCTGCGATAACATCTGGAAGGTCCGCTCGCAGATAGGCTATATCCCGCAGAAGATAGCCGCGGGTTCACAAAGCACCGAAGAGTTTCTCAAGGCCCCTTTCTCTTTAAAGACTCACAGGGACAAGCGCTATAACCCGGAATCAATTTTCCAACTCAGCGAACAGCTACAGCTATCTGGTAAGCTACTCAAACAACCCTTCAGTTCACTTTCCGGCGGCCAACAGCAGCGCTTTGCCATCATTCGAGCCCTGCAGTTTTCTCCAAGGCTCATCATCGCCGATGAACCGACTTCAGCTCTGGACAGGAGAGCCAGATCCAGCGTCATAGAGTTGCTGCTCAAAAGACACACAAGCATTCTGTCGACCTCTCACGATCCTATATGGCTGGAGCAGTGTCAGCGGATCATTCAGATGGAAAACGGTGCTTTGACAGGATCAGAAGATGAATGAGATAAAAGATATATCCTCCCTCGAACTCCTCAGTTTTGCCTCCTTGCTCCTGCTTCCGGCGATCGCCTTCTGGCTGCTTGGCATAGGAGACCTGATCAAACGACTCATCTACAGCTGCCTGCGGATGACACTCCAACTGGTACTAATCGGGATCTACCTGAGGTACCTGTTCCAGTTTAATAACCCCTGGCTCAATCTTGGCTGGCTGCTGCTGATGATAAGCGTCACCAACCTGCATATAATCAAGGGAGCGGGTCTATCCCTCAAAAAGCTGGTCCTGATAGGCCAGGCAAGCCTTAGCTCTATGATCATTTTGACCCTGGCACTGTTTTTGTTGATGCTGGTCGCTCCCAGCCCCTGGTATGATGCCCGCTATCTGATCCCGCTGGGAGGCATGCTACTGGGCAACTGCCTGACCGCAAACATCCTTTCACTGGAGCGATTTTTTAATGGAATCGCTCAGCAACCGGAGCGATACCTGGATACCCTGATGCAGGGAGGAACCGTATATGAGTCCTCTCTTCCCTTTATGCAGGATGCTCTGAGAGCCGCTTCCTCACCCATCCTCAGCACCCTGGCCACCACCGGGCTGGTCTCACTTCCCGGGATGATGACGGGCCAAATTCTCGGAGGCGCAGAACCCCTGGTGGCGGCGAAATACCAGCTGGCGATCATGCTCGGGATCTTTATCAGCATGACCCTAAGTAGCATCCTTAATCTGCTACTCGCCCAGAAGATAGCCTTTGATCCCTGGGGAAATCTCAAACCCGAGATCTTTGTTAGCCGGCAGTCATAGCACCGAATAAAAAGCCCGCTACAATGAGCGGGCTTAAAATATTCAGGCGGTAAACTTATTCATATTTACCATCCCGGCTATCCTTGATCATCTGCTCATAGCGACCATCCGCCTTCAGCTTGGCAAGTCCCTTATTGAAGTGATCAATCAGCTCCTGGCCATTGGCAACCTTCTTCGAGATCAGCAGATAGTAAGGATCGGCCGTGGTTGGTTTAGAAGCCGCAACCTTACACTTGAGCTTTGATCCCATATCCTTGATAAGGGCCAACCCCACATCTTCGCTCTCGGGTACAACATCTATCTTGTTCGAGCAAAGCTTCATATAGTTAGCCTCGGGCTTGGAGACTCGCTTTATCTTGATGGTGCCATCTTTTACCAGCCCAAACAGATCATAGTTGTAGCCAACCACACCACCAAAGCGATACTTGGTCAGATCTTTTGGTGAGCTCCAGTCAACCTTCTCATCGGCGCGATGGAACAATACCTCATTTAGAACGATCACCGGCTCGGAATAGTAGAAATCCTTCTCCCGCTCAGGGGTCTTCGACCAGCCAATGGTGCCATCAAGCTTGCCCTTACGGGCATCTTCAAAACCACGTTTCCAGGGGAGGAACTGATACTTCACCTGATCCCCTTCAAGCTTGAAGGCCTCTTCCGCTATATGTGACAGTAAGCCATTGTGCTTCATCTTTGCCGACATATAGGGTTTCCACTCACCATTCGCCAGAGTCACCACCGCAGCCTGTGAGACAGAAACAAAGCCAAATAGCGCCACAACCAATACCCATAACTTACTCATAACCCACACTCCTTTGCCTAACTCACTTTAAGCGTAGGACAGGCTCTGTTAACGTTTCCAATTTTAACCCAGCCTGAGGCACAAAAGGGATCTCAAAGTCCAGAAACGAAAAAACCCCGACAGATATCTGCCGGGGCTAAAATAGGTGCCTGATAATGAGCTACTCTCGCATGGGAACCCCCACACTACCATCGCCGCTAAGCCGTTTCACTTCTGAGTTCGGAATGGGATCAGGTGGTGCCAGCTCGCTATGGTCATCAGGCAAAAACTTGTTTTTCTTAGTAAATCGAATGCGTGGTGCTGATACCCAGATTTGAACTGGGGACCTCACCCTTACCAAGGGTGCGCTCTACCAACTGAGCTATATCAGCAGCCTGAACCTGCAAAAAAGCCCACCGATAGGGTGGGCTTTCTCTTAAACAAAGCCTGGCGATGACCTACTCTCACATGGGAACCCCCACACTACCATCGGCGCTACGGCGTTTCACTTCTGAGTTCGGAATGGGATCAGGTGGGGCCACCGCGCTATGGTCGCCAGACAAAAAACTTAAATCCAGAAAGTGATTAATTCGTTCTCAAGACACACAAGCGTCTCTCACTTGGGTGTTGTATGGTTAAGCCTCTCGGGTCATTAGTACAGGTTAGCTCAACGCCTCACAACGCTTACACACCCTGCCTATCAACGTCCTAGTCTCGGACGGCCCTTCAGAAGACTTAAAGTCTTAGGGATGACTCATCTTGAGGCCTGCTTCCCGCTTAGATGCTTTCAGCGGTTATCAGTTCCACACGTAGCTACCGGGCAGTGCCACTGGCGTGACAACCCGAACACCAGAGGTGTGTTCACTCCGGTCCTCTCGTACTAGGAGCAACTCCTCTCAATCATCCAACGCCCACGGCAGATAGGGACCGAACTGTCTCACGACGTTCTGAACCCAGCTCGCGTACCACTTTAAATGGCGAACAGCCATACCCTTGGGACCTGCTCCAGCCCCAGGATGTGATGAGCCGACATCGAGGTGCCAAACACCGCCGTCGATATGAACTCTTGGGCGGTATCAGCCTGTTATCCCCGGAGTACCTTTTATCCGTTGAGCGATGGCCCTTCCATTCAGAACCACCGGATCACTATGACCTACTTTCGTACCTGCTCGACGTGTCTGTCTCGCAGTTAAGCGGGCTTATGCCATTGCACTAACCGTACGATGTCCGACCGTACTTAGCCCACCTTCGTGCTCCTCCGTTACTCTTTGGGAGGAGACCGCCCCAGTCAAACTACCCACCAGACACTGTCCCTAATCCAGATAATGGACCGAGGTTAGAACATCAAACATGCAAGGGTGGTATTTCAAGGATGGCTCCACGATAACTGGCGTTACCGCTTCGAAGCCTCCCACCTATCCTGCACATGCAGGCTCAATGTTCAGTGCCAAGCTGTAGTAAAGGTTCACGGGGTCTTTCCGTCTAGCCGCGGGTACACTGCATCTTCACAGCGATTTCAATTTCACTGAGTCTCGGGTGGAGACAGCGTGGCCATGGTTACACCATTCGTGCAGGTCGGAACTTACCCGACAAGGAATTTCGCTACCTTAGGACCGTTATAGTTACGGCCGCCGTTTACCGGGGCTTCGATCAACCGCTTCTCCCGAGGGATAACGACATCAATTAACCTTCCGGCACCGGGCAGGTGTCACACCGTATACGTCCTCTTTCGAGTTTGCACAGTGCTGTGTTTTTGATAAACAGTCCCAGCCACCTGGTCACTGCGACCACCGACAGCTCCATCCGCAAGGGACTTCACCGTCAGCGGCGTACCTTCTCCCGAAGTTACGGTACTATTTTGCCTAGTTCCTTCACCCGAGTTCTCTCAAGCGCCTTGGTATTCTCTACCCGACCACCTGTGTCGGTTTGGGGTACGATTCTCTGTAATCTGAAGCTTAGAAGCTTTTCCCGGAAGCAGGGTATCAATGGCTTCCATCCCGTAGGATGTTCGTCTCGTGTCTCAGCCTAATGAGCGTCCGGATTTACCTAAACACTCAGCCTACGCACTTTCACCAGGACAACCAACGCCTGGCCCACCTAACCTTCTCCGTCCCTCCATCGCAATTACAGCGAGTACAGGAATATTAACCTGTTTCCCATCGACTACGCCTTTCGGCCTCGCCTTAGGGGTCGACTCACCCTGCCCCGATTAACGTTGGACAGGAACCCTTGGTCTTTCGGCGTGGAGGTTTTTCACCCCCATTATCGTTACTCATGTCAGCATTCGCACTTCTGATACCTCCAGCAGACTTCTCAATCCACCTTCACAGGCTTACAGAACGCTCCCCTACCCAGCATAACTAGTATGCTGCCGCAGCTTCGGTGTATCACTTAGCCCCGTTACATCTTCCGCGCAGGCCGACTCGACCAGTGAGCTATTACGCTTTCTTTAAATGATGGCTG
The DNA here is from genome assembly GCF_003072645.1 of Dongshaea marina. Classification (NCBI taxonomy): domain Bacteria; kingdom Pseudomonadati; phylum Pseudomonadota; class Gammaproteobacteria; order Aeromonadales; family Aeromonadaceae; genus Dongshaea; species Dongshaea marina. The sequence goes on along the minus strand of NZ_CP028897.1, from coordinate 57,896 downwards.
CTTCTAAGCCAACATCCTGGCTGTCTGGGCCTTCCCACATCGTTTCCCACTTAGTGATAACTTTGGGACCTTAGCTGGCGGTCTGGGTTGTTTCCCTCTCCACAACGAACGTTAGCACCCGCTGTGTGTCTCCCGGATAGTACTTATTGGTATTCGGAGTTTGCATCGGGTTGGTAAGTCGGGATGACCCCCTAGCCGAAACAGTGCTCTACCCCCAATAGTATTCGTCCGAGGCGCTACCTAAATAGCTTTCGGGGAGAACCAGCTATCTCCCGGTTTGATTGGCCTTTCACCCCCAGCCACAGGTCATCCCCTAACTTTGCAACGTTAGTGGGTTCGGTCCTCCAGTTGATGTTACTCAACCTTCAACCTGCCCATGGCTAGATCACCGGGTTT
>NZ_CP028897.1:32500-52500 GCF_003072645.1 Dongshaea marina | reverse complement strand
CACTCCCTAAGGTTCAGTGCAATGACCTTCCCGTCCAAGCGCTCCCGCCTTGCTCTCCCATGGTTATCCATTCGGTTCAACTGATTACAACCACTTTCAACCAGGGAGATAGCCAACTGCTCAAATGGCATGATAACTCCTAGAACTTATATCCACGATGCAAGGCAACAACACCTGAAGTAAGGTTGTGATAGTCAACCTCCTCAAATCCGCACTCCTCCATCATAGATTTCAATCCCTCCTGATCCGGGTGCATGCGGATTGATTCCGCGAGATACTGGTAGCTATCCGCATCCTTGGTGATCATCGCCCCAAGCTTGGGCAGGACCTTAAAGGAGTAGAGATCATACATCTTACTCATCAACGCATTGGTCGGCTTAGAAAACTCAAGAACCAACAGCCTACCGCCGGGTTTCAGTACCCGATACATGGAACGCAGTGCCTTCTCCTTATCGGTGACATTGCGCAGACCAAAGCCAATGGTGATGAGATCAAAGTAGTTATCAGGAAAAGGCAGCGCCTCGGCATTCGCCTGTACATAGGCCACGTTTCCTGCAATACCATTATTACGGAGTTTATCCCGACCAACCTTGAGCATCGCTTCATTGATGTCCGCAAGAACCACCTGACCTTCATCACCAACTATACGCGAGAATTTTGCAGTCAGATCCCCGGTTCCACCGGCCAGATCCAGTACTTTAGAGCCTTTACGAACACCACTACAATCTATAGCAAAGCGCTTCCACAAACGATGGATCCCAAATGACATGATATCGTTCATCAGGTCATATTTAGCGGCCACGGAGTGAAACACGTCAGCAACCAGCTCCTCTTTTTTATCGACCGCTACATCTTTGTAGCCAAAGTGTGTCGTTTTTTTTGACTCAGCCATGAAGCCCAATCATCCCAGTTCAAGAAAGTGAAGCTAGTGTACTGCAAGGGATGTCAATTGCGAAATTCCTGTTAATAAAACCGGGCACAGCCAACCCCCTTGGTTTAGAAACAAACAGGCCCTCTCAGCCCGACTCAAAGCCTATTAACCCTTGCTTTATGAGAAGATTATTTGAAGAAACCCTGGCGGTTTTGTTCGAGAAGCTTCTGGTAGCGACCGCTCGCTTTAAGCTTCGCTAGCCCCTTGTTGAATCGCTCCACCAGGGCGCTGCCCTGCGGATTCTTTTTAGAGATGATAAGGTGGTAATCCACTTGTCGCAGCGGCTTGTTTGATGCCTGGATTTTCCCCGTCAAACCTAGCTGATGGATCATCGCCTGGCCGACGTCTTCATTTTCCACAATGAGATCGATGCGCTTATCCTGAAGCTTTTTATAGTTAGCCTGCTCGGAGGGAACCCTGGACATCCTGATAACCCCCTCTCGGATCAAAGGATCCAGCGCATAGTGATAGCCGATCACACCACCAAAGCGGTAGCGGCCAAGATCTTTTAAATGGGTCCAACGAATCGTTTCACCAACCCGATGAAATAGCACCTGATTGAGCTGAATTACCGGATCGGAAAAATAGAAATCATTGCTCCTTTGGGCCGTTTTACTCCAAACCACTGAGCCATCTAACCTTCCTTGTCTGGCTTCCTCAAATCCTTGCATCCAGGGAAGAAACTGATACTTCACCTGATCCCCTTCAAGCTTAAACGCCTCCCGGACTATATAGGAGACAACACCATAATGCTTAAGATCCGCCGACATATAGGGCTTCCATTCACCATTGGCTAATCTCACTATGTCAGCCTGAGCAGTTGAAGCAACAGATGCTGCTAACACCAATAGCAGCCATAGTCTGAACATCTTAAGCACTCCTTTGCCTAACTCACCTTAAGCGTAGGACAGGCTCTGTTAACGTTTCCAATTTTAACCCAGCCTGAGGCACAAAAGGGATCTCAAAGTCCAGAAACGAAAAAACCCCGACAGATATCTGCCGGGGCTAAAATAGGTGCCTGATAATGAGCTACTCTCGCATGGGAACCCCCACACTACCATCGCCGCTAAGCCGTTTCACTTCTGAGTTCGGAATGGGATCAGGTGGTGCCAGCTCGCTATGGTCATCAGGCAAAAACTTGTTTTTCTTAGTAAATCGAATGCGTGGTGCTGATACCCAGATTTGAACTGGGGACCTCACCCTTACCAAGGGTGCGCTCTACCAACTGAGCTATATCAGCAGCCTGAACCTGCAAAAAAGCCCACCGATAGGGTGGGCTTTCTCTTAAATAAAGCCTGGCGATGACCTACTCTCACATGGGAACCCCCACACTACCATCGGCGCTACGGCGTTTCACTTCTGAGTTCGGAATGGGATCAGGTGGGGCCACCGCGCTATGGTCGCCAGACAAAAAACTTAAATCCAGAAAGTGATTAATTCGTTCTCAAGACACACAAGCGTCTCTCACTTGGGTGTTGTATGGTTAAGCCTCTCGGGTCATTAGTACAGGTTAGCTCAACGCCTCACAACGCTTACACACCCTGCCTATCAACGTCCTAGTCTCGGACGGCCCTTCAGAAGACTTAAAGTCTTAGGGATGACTCATCTTGAGGCCTGCTTCCCGCTTAGATGCTTTCAGCGGTTATCAGTTCCACACGTAGCTACCGGGCAGTGCCACTGGCGTGACAACCCGAACACCAGAGGTGTGTTCACTCCGGTCCTCTCGTACTAGGAGCAACTCCTCTCAATCATCCAACGCCCACGGCAGATAGGGACCGAACTGTCTCACGACGTTCTGAACCCAGCTCGCGTACCACTTTAAATGGCGAACAGCCATACCCTTGGGACCTGCTCCAGCCCCAGGATGTGATGAGCCGACATCGAGGTGCCAAACACCGCCGTCGATATGAACTCTTGGGCGGTATCAGCCTGTTATCCCCGGAGTACCTTTTATCCGTTGAGCGATGGCCCTTCCATTCAGAACCACCGGATCACTATGACCTACTTTCGTACCTGCTCGACGTGTCTGTCTCGCAGTTAAGCGGGCTTATGCCATTGCACTAACCGTACGATGTCCGACCGTACTTAGCCCACCTTCGTGCTCCTCCGTTACTCTTTGGGAGGAGACCGCCCCAGTCAAACTACCCACCAGACACTGTCCCTAATCCAGATAATGGACCGAGGTTAGAACATCAAACATGCAAGGGTGGTATTTCAAGGATGGCTCCACGATAACTGGCGTTACCGCTTCGAAGCCTCCCACCTATCCTGCACATGCAGGCTCAATGTTCAGTGCCAAGCTGTAGTAAAGGTTCACGGGGTCTTTCCGTCTAGCCGCGGGTACACTGCATCTTCACAGCGATTTCAATTTCACTGAGTCTCGGGTGGAGACAGCGTGGCCATGGTTACACCATTCGTGCAGGTCGGAACTTACCCGACAAGGAATTTCGCTACCTTAGGACCGTTATAGTTACGGCCGCCGTTTACCGGGGCTTCGATCAACCGCTTCTCCCGAGGGATAACGACATCAATTAACCTTCCGGCACCGGGCAGGTGTCACACCGTATACGTCCTCTTTCGAGTTTGCACAGTGCTGTGTTTTTGATAAACAGTCCCAGCCACCTGGTCACTGCGACCACCGACAGCTCCATCCGCAAGGGACTTCACCGTCAGCGGCGTACCTTCTCCCGAAGTTACGGTACTATTTTGCCTAGTTCCTTCACCCGAGTTCTCTCAAGCGCCTTGGTATTCTCTACCCGACCACCTGTGTCGGTTTGGGGTACGATTCTCTGTAATCTGAAGCTTAGAAGCTTTTCCCGGAAGCAGGGTATCAATGGCTTCCATCCCGTAGGATGTTCGTCTCGTGTCTCAGCCTAATGAGCGTCCGGATTTACCTAAACACTCAGCCTACGCACTTTCACCAGGACAACCAACGCCTGGCCCACCTAACCTTCTCCGTCCCTCCATCGCAATTACAGCGAGTACAGGAATATTAACCTGTTTCCCATCGACTACGCCTTTCGGCCTCGCCTTAGGGGTCGACTCACCCTGCCCGATTAACGTTGGACAGGAACCCTTGGTCTTTCGGCGTGGAGGTTTTTCACCCCCATTATCGTTACTCATGTCAGCATTCGCACTTCTGATACCTCCAGCAGACTTCTCAATCCACCTTCACAGGCTTACAGAACGCTCCCCTACCCAGCATAACTAGTATGCTGCCGCAGCTTCGGTGTATCACTTAGCCCCGTTACATCTTCCGCGCAGGCCGACTCGACCAGTGAGCTATTACGCTTTCTTTAAATGATGGCTGCTTCTAAGCCAACATCCTGGCTGTCTGGGCCTTCCCACATCGTTTCCCACTTAGTGATAACTTTGGGACCTTAGCTGGCGGTCTGGGTTGTTTCCCTCTCCACAACGAACGTTAGCACCCGCTGTGTGTCTCCCGGATAGTACTTATTGGTATTCGGAGTTTGCATCGGGTTGGTAAGTCGGGATGACCCCCTAGCCGAAACAGTGCTCTACCCCCAATAGTATTCGTCCGAGGCGCTACCTAAATAGCTTTCGGGGAGAACCAGCTATCTCCCGGTTTGATTGGCCTTTCACCCCCAGCCACAGGTCATCCCCTAACTTTGCAACGTTAGTGGGTTCGGTCCTCCAGTTGATGTTACTCAACCTTCAACCTGCCCATGGCTAGATCACCGGGTTTCGGGTCTACTCCCAGCGACTATTCGCCCAGTTAAGACTCGGTTTCCCTACGGCTCCCCTATTCGGTTAACCTCGCCACTGAAAGTAACTCGCTGACCCATTATACAAAAGGTACGCAGTCACACCCCGAAGGATGCTCCCACTGCTTGTACGTACACGGTTTCAGGTTCTATTTCACTCCCCTCACAGGGGTTCTTTTCGCCTTTCCCTCACGGTACTGGTTCACTATCGGTCAATCAGGAGTATTTAGCCTTGGAGGATGGTCCCCCATGTTCAGTCAAGATACCACGTGTCCCGACCTACTCGATTTCATTCAATATTCGCTTACGTGTACGGGGCTATCACCCTCTATCGCCGGACTTTCCAGACCGTTCCACTTGCTCATATCAAACTTAAGGGCTAATCCCCGTTCGCTCGCCGCTACTTAGGGAATCTCGGTTGATTTCTTTTCCTCCGGGTACTTAGATGTTTCAGTTCCCCGGGTTCGCCTCTACATGCCTATGTATTCAGCATGAGATACTCACTAAAAGTGAGTGGGTTTCCCCATTCGGACATGGTTGGCTATAACGCTTCTTACCAGCTCACCAACCCTTTTCGCAGGTTAGCACGTCCTTCATCGCCTCTGATTGCCAAGGCATCCACCGTGTACGCTTAGTCACTTAACCATACAACCCCAAATGAACTCAGGGTCATAAAGCAACTAATGTATTAGTTGTTTTCCGCCTCAAGTTTCCAAGACACTTGTTATGTCTAAAGAACTTTGAATTTAATCAGCTTTCCAGATTTTTAAAGAGCTATGGTCATAAAAAACCACTTTGGAAATACACTTAACAAATGCATTTTCAAAGTGGCGTCCCCTAGGGGATTCGAACCCCTGTTACCGCCGTGAAAGGGCGGTGTCCTAGGCCTCTAGACGAAGGGGACACAAGTCTCTTAAATTTCGAACAGTACAATCTGTGTGGACACTAGCATGATAAAGCGTATAGGTAAGGAGGTGATCCAACCCCAGGTTCCCCTAGGGTTACCTTGTTACGACTTCACCCCAGTCATGAATCACAAAGTGGTAAGCGCCCTCCCGAAGGTTAAGCTACCTACTTCTTTTGCAACCCACTCCCATGGTGTGACGGGCGGTGTGTACAAGGCCCGGGAACGTATTCACCGTGACATTCTGATTCACGATTACTAGCGATTCCGACTTCATGGAGTCGAGTTGCAGACTCCAATCCGGACTACGACGGACTTTATGGGATTCGCTTACCCTCGCGAGTTCGCTGCCCTTTGTATCCGCCATTGTAGCACGTGTGTAGCCCACCCCGTAAGGGCCATGATGACTTGACGTCGTCCCCACCTTCCTCCGGTTTATCACCGGCAGTCTCCACAGAGTCCCCAACTTAATGATGGTAACTGTGAACAAGGGTTGCGCTCGTTGCGGGACTTAACCCAACATCTCACGACACGAGCTGACGACAGCCATGCAGCACCTGTATCTGAGTTCCCGAAGGCACTAATCCATCTCTGGAAAATTCTCAGTATGTCAAGGGGTGGTAAGGTTCTTCGCGTTGCATCGAATTAAACCACATGCTCCACCGCTTGTGCGGGCCCCCGTCAATTCATTTGAGTTTTAACCTTGCGGCCGTACTCCCCAGGCGGTCAACTTAACGCGTTAGCTCCGAAACCCACAACTTATAGTCACAAGCTTCAAGTTGACATCGTTTACAGCGTGGACTACCAGGGTATCTAATCCTGTTTGCTCCCCACGCTTTCGCATCTGAGTGTCAGTCTCTGACCAGGGGGCCGCCTTCGCCACTGGTATTCCTTCCGATCTCTACGCATTTCACCGCTACACCGGAAATTCTACCCCCCTCTCCAGGACTCTAGTCTGCCAGTTCCAAATGCTATTCCGGGGTTGAGCCCCGGGCTTTCACATCTGGCTTAACAAACCACCTGCATGCGCTTTACGCCCAGTAATTCCGATTAACGCTTGCACCCTCCGTATTACCGCGGCTGCTGGCACGGAGTTAGCCGGTGCTTCTTCTGCGAGTAACGTCACAGATACGTAGTATTAATACGCACCCTTTCCTCCTCGCTGAAAGTGCTTTACAACCCGAAGGCCTTCTTCACACACGCGGCATGGCTGCATCAGGGTTTCCCCCATTGTGCAATATTCCCCACTGCTGCCTCCCGTAGGAGTCTGGGCCGTGTCTCAGTCCCAGTGTGGCTGATCATCCTCTCAAACCAGCTAGAGATCGTCGCCTTGGTGAGCCCTTACCTCACCAACTAGCTAATCTCACATAGACTCATCCAATCGCAAGAGGCCCGAAGGTCCCCTCTTTCCCCCGAAGGGCTTATGCGGTATTAGCCACCGTTTCCAGTGGTTATCCCCTCAACTGGGCAGATTTCTATGCATTACTCACCCGTCCGCCGCTCGACGCCGAAGTAGCAAGCTACTTCTCGTTTCCGCTCGACTTGCATGTGTTAGGCCTGCCGCCAGCGTTCAATCTGAGCCATGATCAAACTCTTCAATTTAAATCATTGCTCTCTTTAATCACTGAATTAACTTATATAGTCACTCAACAATATAAAGAGATAAAATATGTTTTATCGCTTCAATTCATTGCGAGTGCCCACACAGATTGCCTGTTCTAATTTTTAAAGAGCGTTGCTTCTTTTCGAAGCAGGACGAGCATTCTACCCGTTCCGAATTTTGAGTCAAGCCGTTTGTTTCAACTTTTTGACTCTGTCCTCAGTGCGCTTGGCGCTGCCTGACAACGGAAGCGAATTATAGAGATCTCCCGCCGCGACGCAAGCGTTTTATTCGGAAAAATCGCAGAAAATTCAAGATATAGAGTTAAGCACAACTTTATGAATGGCTATTCACAGAATTATCCACATTCAGCCGCTATTTTGCTGTAAAACAGTGGCGCAACTTGTGTCACACTCAATCCCCTGAGCCAGCAGCCAGTGATAGAGCTCGGAGGAAGTATCCCGGGTTTTTGGATCCCTCATCGCCAACTGGCTATAGGCAAGCGCCTGAGAGTATTGATGATCACTGATATGAAGCTGTGCCAACTGATAAGCAAAATAACCCAAGGGCTGCTTATGCTTCAAAGATCTGTCTAGCCCTTCATTCAGAGCTCTTTGCCGCGCCTCCTGATTCCCGGCCATCCGGTAAAGCTCAGCAGCCAGTCGATAATCCTGAGGTTTCTCTGTCCTCCTGGCGAGTTGCGACTGAACCTTTGCAGCCTTTAGCCACTCATGAGCCATCTGCCAGTACTGACTCAACTCTTTAAGATCTGAGTCCCGGGGAGTGATGATGTGCCTTACTATCGCCAACTCTAAGAGCTGAGCGCCAGCATAGGGCATCTTCTGAGAAACCAGCAACTGACTGAGTAAGCGATAATCCTGAGCACTTTTCAAAACGTCTTGCTGCTGGGCAAGCTGTAATAAGCGCAGAGCCTGTGGCCGATCCCTCAAGTTTAAAGACAGCATGATCGCCTGCTGCCACCAGCTTAGATTTTTGGGCTGAAGGTGAATCAGATTTTTTGCCACAGGCAGAGCCTGCTGATAGCGCTTTAACTGGATCAGGGCTGCAAGCTTTAACTGATATCGCAAGGGAGAGGGTTTTACCCCAAGAGATCTCCGGGCATATTCCAAACACGGCTTTGCCTCACCCAACTGACAATAACTACTGGCCATTCCATCCCAAAGCTGGGCCGATACTCCGGAGTCCTCCTCCTGAAGCAGAGGCAACGCCTGTCTGAATCGCTCCAAAGCCTGCTCATACTGCCCCTGGTTATAATGAATCGCTCCCATCAGCTGTAGTAACTCACGCAGCGAAGCGCCATCGAAGTTATGGCTGCTGAGCGCAACTTCCAACTGAGCCAAGGCTTGCTTTGGTTGATGCTGACGATATAAAAGTTCACCCAGGGCTCTTGCCAACCAAGCCTCATCGGCCTTATTGGCCGGAGCTATCTCCCTGAGTCGCTCAATTGCCTGTTGGCAGCTACCTTGTGTGCAGAGGGTATAGGCGTGATGGATCTGTCCCTGCACCATCTGGGTGGGTGGCTGCTGAGCCCAGCTGTAACCGCTGGCTATCAGTAACAGAAACAGAAGTACCCGATTGCGCATCAGTGAACTCCCGGAGTAAATTTGAACAGCACCGTCTGCGGGACAGCAACCGCTTTGCCTTGCTGATACTGAGGGTTGTAGCGCCACTGCTTAAGAGCCTGGGTCACCTCAGTTACAAAGAAGCGTCGCCATGGATCAGAGATAGACACCTTATCGATATGGATTTTACTCACCTGCCCTAATGGGGTAATAACGAATGAGGCTTCAACCCTGACCTCTTTTCTTAAGTTTGCCCTCTGTGCCGCCACTGGATAGGTTGGCTGGGTGCGAAACAGCGGGGTCAGCAAACTTCCACCTGCACCACCAAAGGTGTTGCCCATCTCAAACTTTCCGGGGCTGCTAAATACAGGGACAGGCAAGCTTCCGGGTAGCTCGATAGCAGACAGCTTGAGGTTCGGCAGGCTGGCAGCTGAGCCTATATCTCCCCCCTGTGACAACTGGGGCTTATTCATTGCAGGAAGCGCCTTGAGTAACAGCTTTGGCGCAGGCAGCTGCTTTTTGATCACTCCGGAAGCTGGCAATTCATCATGCAGCGCAACTTCGATCGGCTGCTGACGGGGAGCCATGAGCTTCACAGGTTTCACCAGGGAAGCCATAAACAGCAGGGTCCCCAGGGTAATCACCCCGGCAAATAGGCCGGCAAGCAGAAACCTATTCAGCACCCGGGTTTACCGCCATCGCAACTTTTGAGACACCAACGGACTTGGCAACATCCATCACCTTGATCACTATACCGTGATGGCTCAGCTTATCGGCATCAATCAGCAGGCTGACCTTTGGGTCACTGGCAACCTTCTGCAACAGAATGCCTGACAGCTCAGTCAGGGAGACCTGGCGTCGTCCCACAAAGATGGCATCATCCGCACTAATGGTGACAAGTTCAGGCTGCGCGGCGCGACTTTGGCCGGATACGGCCGTCGGTGTATTCACCTTGATCGACTTTTGCTGACCCAGGGTGCTGGTGACGATAAAAAAGATCAGCATAATAAAGACGATATCCAGCATGGGTGTCATATCGATCTGAATTTCATCGGGCTTTAATAGGCGTCGTCTTCTCATCTTCTACTCTCTTACCATTTGATCTGCCATTCGGTTCATGGCTCGTTTTGCGGCGGTCTCCAGTCGGTTAAACAGCAGCAGGCCGATCAACGCGACAACCATGCCTGCCAGGGTCGGGATGGTTGCCCTGGCAATACCGGACTCCATAAACTTCATCCACAAGGCACCATGCAGGGACAGGAGATCAAAAATCCCGATCATTCCGGTGACTGTCCCCAACAATCCAAGCATGGGGCAGACCATGACCAGTGCCTTGATGAGAGAAAAGCTCCGATATAGCTCTTCACGACTCAGCTCAAGAACCTCTTCACGAACAACTCTTGCGTACCAGGAGTTTCTCTCCTGACGCTGTAGCCATTGTTCACAACGATGCTGCGCTATCCGGGGAAACTCCAGCTTAAGGAACAACCAACGCTCCGCCAGTAAAAACAGCATCACCGCCAACACAGCAATGATCCACCACAGAATAGTGCCGCCTGCGCTCAGAAACCCCCATGCTTGCAGAAACAGGTTCATCAGGTTTTTCTTTGCTCTGCTCGTTGCGCAATAAGACCTGCCGCCCGGTGCTCCAATAGATGAACCAGAGCGCTGGAACGTGACTGCACCATGCTATGCAATAGAATAAGCGGGATCGCTGCAATGAGACCCAACACAGTGGTAACCAGTGCCATAGAGATCCCTCCGGCCATCACACCCGGATCTGAGGACCCAAAACTGGTGATCGCCTGAAATGTCCCGATCATTCCGGTTACAGTTCCCAATAGCCCCAACATAGGGGCGACCGCGGCCAGGATCTTGATCATTGAGATGCCCCGCTCCAAAGGAGGTAGCTCACGCAAAATCGCCTCATCGAGCTTTAACTCCAGGGTCTCGACATCCTGATCCGGATTGGCCTCATAGACCCTCAGCACCCGACCCAGCGGGTTATCCTCCAAAGCCTGAGGGCTTTCTTGCTGGGCTTTAACACTGAAATTGACTCGAGTCAGGATCCATAGCCGACTGAGCGCAATCAGGATCCCGAGCAGTGCCAGGACCACAATCACCCAACCAATGATCCCTCCCTGCTGCACCCGCTCCCATAGAGTTGGCTGTCTGGAGAGCAGGTTCAGCAACTGACCATGGGAGGGATCCACATATAGAGAGTGCCAACCCCTTGTCGCCTGGGTAAATGACTCTAGTCCCCTGTTATAGGCTGAGGGTACCGAACGCTGGGGTACAAAGATCTGCTGATGATGCAGTCGTAAAAACTGCCCACCACCCAGCAACATAAAAGGACCAACTCGCACAACCTGCGCCTGGTGTGCACTGCCGTTTCGCTCATAAATCCTGGCATTAAATCTTTGGGTCGTCGCGGCATGTTGCATCTGATCTAACTCAAGCCTCCAAAACAGCTGCAGATCTTTAACATTAAGCGATTCCTTTTTGGCTAACCCGTTTAGTTGGCTCTGCAGTCCGGGATATTGAGCTACAACCGCAGAACGCTCAAATTGAGACTGAAACTGGGTCACCCGCTGCTTAGCATTGCTAAACAGCTCTCTGAGATCCCCCTCTTTCCCGGCCAGTTGAGACTGTAGCTTGGCCAGTTCAAGATCGCGCTGATGGTTGCTGTCCGTTAGCTTTTTACTCTCAGACTTTAACTGCTTAAGCTCCCGACGTGCCTTAGCCAGCTCCCGGCTCAGAGATTTTTGGCTTTGTTCCATCTGCTGCTGGCGAGCAACCCCCTGCTGCCTGAGCTGTTGCTGCTGCTGATCTGCTTTTACAATCAGGTCGTCTTTTATCGCTTCAGAGGCCTGGGCTGCAACAGCAGTGAATAACAGGACCAATAAAATAAACCGCTTCATGAAGCCTCCTTGATCACCGGAGCCGCCAGCAAGGGAAGCTTTAGCAAAGACAGAGGCTGCTGGCTCTTCAGGGAATGGATCGCCTGAGCAATCTCATCATTTTGCTCGTTTTCTAGCGCGATCCAACGCTGCTTTGCTGCATCCCAGCGCCAGCCGCGGCTTGCATCGAGAGTCTGTACAGCCAGTAGCAGCCGACCAAAATGGAAATAGTTGGCTTGAAGCATATCTCCCTGTGGCGTCTTAAAAGCAGACTGATAAGTAGTCACCGAGTTACCATAGTGCAGCTCCTGCTGGTAGGCCTGGCTTACCTGGCGGTACTTCTCTGCAATACTCAGATCGGAACGCCCCATCATCTTGCTGAGTAGTTGGACACGGGCCAGTCGAGCTTGTCGATGCAGGGGAATATCCTGCTGAACAAAGAGTTCAAGCTGGCTAATCATCTGCTCCATCAGGGGAACCAGCTCCGCCCGGGTTGTGGATAGCTCATCAAGCTGATGGGTCAACTGCTGTTTACGCTTGAGCTGATCCTCTCCCTGCTTTTTAAGGTAATGGTTATAGATGCTCCACTGCCCCTGCTGCACTTTCAGTTGGGCCAGCTCAGCTCGCATCTCCTGGCGTTTCTCATCCTGACGGCTGATCTCCTGCTGCAGCGCCCTGGACTGCTGATTAGTCTGTTGCTGGATCTGCAGGGCTTGTTGTAAAGGGTCGGCCCGGCAGATAGACAGCCCGAAAGCCAGCCCTATCAACGCCAGGGAGATCAAGAATTTCAACACAGGGGAAGCACTCCACACCATCAAGGAATAATAAAGGGCTTATAAAGCCTAACTTGGCTTAAAAAAGCAAGTTTATGGAGCCGCTAAAGGTGGACAAATTGTAAACGAGATGAAGACAACCCCCTTTATATTATATACTCGTACGAGTCCCATTTTTATGAGAGTTAATTACCGTGCCCTCTGCACTGCTCCAGGAAATTAGCCATTGCTCATCCCGTAAAGAATTTACTCAGTTGCTACAAAAAGTCACTGAGGCTCACGGTTACAACTATTTCTGTTTCGGGTTATTTAATCCGGTTCCCTCGCCAAAGGCACTATTTAATCGAAACACCCCTTCGGCATGGAATCACTACTATGCGCAGAATCAGCTACTGGAGATCGATCCCATAGTCGACCTCAGTTACAGGCAAAGCCGACCCATCTATTGGGATCAGCTAAGATTCTTATACCAGCTAAAGCCGTTACAGCTTAAGTTTCTGCATGCAGCCCGAGAAGCAGGGCTCTATGAAGGACTCAGTATTCCTCTGCATGGCCCCTGTCACTATCACGCCATATTGTCGCTCTTTTTGAACTCTCAGAGCAGATCCGATTCACAATCGAGTTCACTGGCCTCACTCTTGCTTTGCGCCAACCACTTGTTTGACAAGGCTTGTGAGCTCTATGGCTCCAGGTACTTTAAGATCCTCAATAAGGATCTTTCAGAACGAGAGTGTGAGTGCCTGCGCTGGGCCAGTGAAGGGAAAACCTCCTGGGAAATCGCCAAGATACTCGGAATCAGTGAACGCACCGTCAATTATCACCTGACCCAATCCGCGTCAAAAACCGACTCAAGCAACCGCTATCAGGCGATAGCCAGAGCCGTGTATGCCGGGCTTCTGCACCCCCCCGCAAGACCCTTGAGTATGGAGAGTTACCAGACTAAACATAATCCTGAAAGTCCGGGCCCTTGCTTCCTATATCAGGGGCCTCATAAAATATGCCTCTTAGCTCTCCTTTTGATCTGATCCAATGAAACTCCTATCCCTGATGAAGCAAAGCGACAGTGCCTCCTTTGCATTTTTAGTTGTAACCTTCCTGACCGGAACCGCCATCGCCCTGCAGTTTTCAACCCTGAGCCTTTTTCTTGCAAACGATGTTCATGCCAATCCTCTGCTCATAGGAGTCTTCTACACCGCCAATGCCGTGGCCGGGATCATGATCAGCCAATGGCTGGCTCATCACTCAGACAGGGGGTCTGCTCGAAAGCGGCTTATTATCTACTGCTGCCTTGCCGGAACCCTGATGAGCATACTATTTGCTCTCAATCGCAACTTCTGGATCCTGCTGATCCTTGGTGTATTACTCAGCAGTATTGCGTCTACTGCATCCCCCAGTTATTTGCCCTTGCCAGAGAGCACAGCGAACAGCAACAAAAAAGCACAGACATGTTTACCTCCCTGATGCGAGCTCAGTTTTCTCTGGCCTGGGTCATAGGGCCACCCATAGCTTTTGCCGTGGCGATCGCTTATGGATTCAGATATCTCTACCTGGGGGCAGCCATCGCTTTTTTGGCCTGCTGCCTGGTTGTCGGCTTCCGGCTCCCCAATAGTCCCAGGCGCAACTCAGTTGCCTCCCCGGCACTTCGCGCCTGGCAAAACCCGGATGTCCGATTACTAATCATTGGCTCGACCCTGATGTGGACCTGTAACAGCATGTATATAATCGACATGCCCCTGTATATCTCCCACACCCTGCAGCTTAAAGAGAAGTGGGCCGGCATCATGATGGGGACCGCTGCCTGCCTCGAGATACCGGCAATGTTGATCAGCAGCTACTACACCCGCCACTATGGTAAGAAGGTAATGATGCTAAGTGCCGCAGTTGCAGGCTTGCTCTTCTATGGGGGGCTTTTATGGTTTGAAACTCCGGTTGGCCTGATTGGTATTCAGCTGTTTAATGCCATCTTTATCGGGATCCTGGCCAGTATCGGCATGTGTTATTTCCAGGATCTCCTCAGCCATGCGCCGGGAGGTGCAACCACACTCTATAGCAACACCATAAAAACAGGTGCAATCATTGGTGGTGCCATCTCAGGAGTTGTTGCTCAATGGTTTGGTTACCACGCCGTCTTTGAAGTCTCACTGCTACTGATTGCCGCGAGCCTACTGTGTTTCTATAAGGTAGATCACAGTTAAGTAGTCTGAAATATAAGCCAAAGCTCGGAACTTGAGGTATCAATTACCTATACTGAAAAAAAGCCCGTCATTTGAACCAGGAGCAGCATTGTAATGAGTGGGATCCGGATTGCGGTTGAGCGCCTACAGATCGGCAATTATGTGACTCTGCCCGTAAACTGGAAAGATCATCCATTTATGTTCAGCAGCTTTAAGATCAAGAGCGCTGAACAGATCTCCCTGATTCAACGCCTTGGTATTAAACATGTCATCATAGTTCCCGACAAGAGCGATGCCCCGCCCCTGGCCGTAGATGAAAAACGCTCCCAGGCAGTAAGCAGTGAAGATGACGAAGCGATCAGCTCCATTGAACAGGAGCTTGCCGCAGACAAGGAGCAGCGGATCGAGCGTCTCAAGAAATACCGGCGCAGTCTCATTAAGTGCGAAGATAACTTCAAGCGTTCACTCTCCCAGGTCAGAGGTGTGATGGGTAAGATCCAAAGCCAGCCACTGACCGCGATCAAAGAGTCACAGGAGCTGATAAATGAGATAGCAGCTCAGCTGTTATCGGCAGACCAGGTGGTGTTACATCTGATGTCTGACAGCAAAGAGGGAGAGGATATCTATTACCACTCCCTGAATGTCTCGATCCTGGCCATGATGCTCGGACGAGAAGCTAAATTAAGCGAGGAGCAGCTACAAACCATCGGAATGGGCGCCTTGTTTCACGATGTGGGTAAGCTCAAGATCCCATCGCAGATCCTGCGTAAGAAAGAACCACTGACAGGGCCAGAGATCAATCTTCTCAAAGAGCATCCCAACTATGGGCTGGATTTTTTGAACCTGGCCGCAACTTTTCCTGATAGTGCCAAGGGGATCGTACTGCGTCATCATGAGATGCTCGATGGCTCCGGCTATCCGGATAAACTTAAGGGTAATCAGATTGATGAGCTCACTCAGGTGATCTCCGTCGTCAATGAGTATGACATGCTGTGCCATCCCTTTGATATGAAAAAGTCCAAGGTCCCCTTCTCTGCTCTGTCCTATTTGTATAAAAACTTCGGTAAAAAACTCAACAAGCAGCACCTGGGCAATCTCATCAAGCTCCTGGGAGTCTATCCGCCAGGTAGCGTAGTTAAGCTCTCTGATGGAAGAGTCGGCCTGGTGATGTCAGTCAATAGCGAGCGTCTGCTGTTTCCCAGCGTCCTCATCTACGATAAAGATATTCCAAGAGGTGAGGCTCCAGTTATTGATCTCGAGGAGCTTGGGCTCTCCATCGAGTGTGTCGTCCACCCTAAAAAGCTGCCTCCGGCCGTCTTTGAATACCTCAGCCCCCGAACCCGGATCAGCTATTATTTTGATCCGGGCGACAGCAAAAAATAATTAAAACTAAAACAGCCTTACCAATAATCAGGATGAGCCCGTGTTCTCATTGAAGATCACTCATAAAAAAAGCCGCATTCGCGGCCTTTTCATAACTTAAACGCTATTGCTCTTCGGTCTGGCTCATTTCCAGAGGAGCAGGACCTAAGTCATCAGACAATCATCACACCGGCAACAACTACGGATAGCAGGCTTACCAAAAAGCCTCCATACACCAACTTAAAACCATAGCGAGCAACAATATCTCCCTTCTCGGAACACAGACCCTTAACGGCTCCGGAGATCATTCCAATCGAGCTAAAGTTTGCAAAAGAAACCAGGAAGATAGAAACCACTCCGATGGTGTGATGACTGAGCCCCTTGGCATGCATCAGATCGATCATGGCGACAAACTCATTAGTGACTATCTTGGTAGCCATAATGCTTCCGGCCTGAGCCGCCTCATTCCATGGAATATTCAGCATATAGGCGATGGGCGAAAAAGCGTATCCAAGAAGCTGCTGAAAGGTGATCCCGATAACCATATCAAATACACTGTTGATCGCGGCAATCAGGGCAACAAAGCCGATCAGCATGGCAGAAACCACCACTGCGACCTTAAATCCATCCATGATGTACTCACCCAGCATCTCAAAAAAGCTTTGTCGCTTATGCTCCTCTGTGACCACAAGATCCTCTCCCTCTTTGAGCTCATAAGGGTTGATCACAGAAACAATGATGAAGGTGCTGAACATATTAAGCAAAATCGCAGTCACCACATAGCGAGGTTCGATCATCTGCATGTAGGAGCCGACGATCGACATTGAAACTGTGGAGATTGCGGTCGCAGAGAGAGTGTAAAGGCGCTGAGGGGTCATATGAGGAATCAGCTGTTTAATCGCAATGAAGTTTTCTGACTGACCAACCAACAGAGAGCTTACCGCATTAAAAGACTCAAGCTTTCCTAAACCATTCACCTTACTTAGAGTCAATCCAACGTACTTAATAATAATGGGTAGTATTTTGAAGTGCCGAAGTATTCCAATCAGTACCGAAATAAAAATAATCGGCATCAAAACTTTCAAATAGAAAATAAAATGCCCCTTACCAGCCAGATCCCCAAATACAAAGCTGACGCCCTGATTCGCATATCCCATCAGTCTGACAAAGAACCCATTAATTGCTCCGACAACGGTTAAGCCGACCGTTGTTTTCATCAATACCCAGGCCAGGACCAATTGGATCACCAGCATCTGTAGGATCGGCCGCTTCTTTATCAGTTTGCGATCCGTACTAAATAGGTAAGCTAATGCAAGAACAACAAAAATCCCAACGACAAATAACAGATACTTCTTCACTTCAAGAAACATAGAGACACCGAATATCAAAACTCAATTAGAGAGTGCACGAAAATAATGTCCCGGGTTGCGAGCAACCGCAGTAAAAGATTCATGATGATTGAATCGGGACGCAAGGTATGACTTAAGCCCGCCAGGGGCATTCCTGCGCGATTCTACGCAAGATTATGCTCATTTTCCGGGATCCCATGCACATTTTCGATAGTGGTAACTGCTCAAAGTGCAACGAGTTGTATCAATCTCGCGCACCCCTTACATGAGGCAGGGACAGGTAAAGGTCAAAACCAGGGAGGAGCGCCAAAGGGAGCTAATGACTGAAAGTTGAAAGGGCCAGATAGCAAAAAACCCCGGCTCAGATGAACCGGGGTTTTTCTTAAATAAAGCCTGGCGATGACCTACTCTCACATGGGAACCCCCACACTACCATCGGCGCTACGGCGTTTCACTTCTGAGTTCGGAATGGGATCAGGTGGGGCCACCGCGCTATGGTCGCCAGACAAAAAACTTAAATCCAGAAAGTGATTAATTCGTTCTCAAGACACACAAGCGTCTCTCACTTGGGTGTTGTATGGTTAAGCCTCTCGGGTCATTAGTACAGGTTAGCTCAACGCCTCACAACGCTTACACACCCTGCCTATCAACGTCCTAGTCTCGGACGGCCCTTCAGAAGACTTAAAGTCTTAGGGATGACTCATCTTGAGGCCTGCTTCCCGCTTAGATGCTTTCAGCGGTTATCAGTTCCACACGTAGCTACCGGGCAGTGCCACTGGCGTGACAACCCGAACACCAGAGGTGTGTTCACTCCGGTCCTCTCGTACTAGGAGCAACTCCTCTCAATCATCCAACGCCCACGGCAGATAGGGACCGAACTGTCTCACGACGTTCTGAACCCAGCTCGCGTACCACTTTAAATGGCGAACAGCCATACCCTTGGGACCTGCTCCAGCCCCAGGATGTGATGAGCCGACATCGAGGTGCCAAACACCGCCGTCGATATGAACTCTTGGGCGGTATCAGCCTGTTATCCCCGGAGTACCTTTTATCCGTTGAGCGATGGCCCTTCCATTCAGAACCACCGGATCACTATGACCTACTTTCGTACCTGCTCGACGTGTCTGTCTCGCAGTTAAGCGGGCTTATGCCATTGCACTAACCGTACGATGTCCGACCGTACTTAGCCCACCTTCGTGCTCCTCCGTTACTCTTTGGGAGGAGACCGCCCCAGTCAAACTACCCACCAGACACTGTCCCTAATCCAGATAATGGACCGAGGTTAGAACATCAAACATGCAAGGGTGGTATTTCAAGGATGGCTCCACGATAACTGGCGTTACCGCTTCGAAGCCTCCCACCTATCCTGCACATGCAGGCTCAATGTTCAGTGCCAAGCTGTAGTAAAGGTTCACGGGGTCTTTCCGTCTAGCCGCGGGTACACTGCATCTTCACAGCGATTTCAATTTCACTGAGTCTCGGGTGGAGACAGCGTGGCCATGGTTACACCATTCGTGCAGGTCGGAACTTACCCGACAAGGAATTTCGCTACCTTAGGACCGTTATAGTTACGGCCGCCGTTTACCGGGGCTTCGATCAACCGCTTCTCCCGAGGGATAACGACATCAATTAACCTTCCGGCACCGGGCAGGTGTCACACCGTATACGTCCTCTTTCGAGTTTGCACAGTGCTGTGTTTTTGATAAACAGTCCCAGCCACCTGGTCACTGCGACCACCGACAGCTCCATCCGCAAGGGACTTCACCATCAGCGGCGTACCTTCTCCCGAAGTTACGGTACTATTTTGCCTAGTTCCTTCACCCGAGTTCTCTCAAGCGCCTTGGTATTCTCTACCCGACCACCTGTGTCGGTTTGGGGTACGATTCTCTGTAATCTGAAGCTTAGAAGCTTTTCCCGGAAGCAGGGTATCAATGGCTTCCATCCCGTAGGATGTTCGTCTCGTGTCTCAGCCTAATGAGCGTCCGGATTTACCTAAACACTCAGCCTACGCACTTTCACCAGGACAACCAACGCCTGGCCCACCTAACCTTCTCCGTCCCTCCATCGCAATTACAGCGAGTACAGGAATATTAACCTGTTTCCCATCGACTACGCCTTTCGGCCTCGCCTTAGGGGTCGACTCACCCTGCCCCGATTAACGTTGGACAGGAACCCTTGGTCTTTCGGCGTGGAGGTTTTTCACCCCCATTATCGTTACTCATGTCAGCATTCGCACTTCTGATACCTCCAGCAGACTTCTCAATCCACCTTCACAGGCTTACAGAACGCTCCCCTACCCAGCATAACTAGTATGCTGCCGCAGCTTCGGTGTATCACTTAGCCCCGTTACATCTTCCGCGCAGGCCGACTCGACCAGTGAGCTATTACGCTTTCTTTAAATGATGGCTGCTTCTAAGCCAACATCCTGGCTGTCTGGGCCTTCCCACATCGTTTCCCACTTAGTGATAACTTTGGGACCTTAGCTGGCGGTCTGGGTTGTTTCCCTCTCCACAACGAACGTTAGCACCCGCTGTGTGTCTCCCGGATAGTACTTATTGGTATTCGGAGTTTGCATCGGGTTGGTAAGTCGGGATGACCCCCTAGCCGAAACAGTGCTCTACCCCCAATAGTATTCGTCCGAGGCGCTACCTAAATAGCTTTCGGGGAGAACCAGCTATCTCCCGGTTTGATTGGCCTTT
>NZ_CP028897.1:25000-30000 GCF_003072645.1 Dongshaea marina | reverse complement strand
CAGATTTCTATGCATTACTCACCCGTCCGCCGCTCGACGCCGAAGTAGCAAGCTACTCCTCGTTTCCGCTCGACTTGCATGTGTTAGGCCTGCCGCCAGCGTTCAATCTGAGCCATGATCAAACTCTTCAATTTAAATCATTGCTCTCTTTAATCACTGAATTAACTTATATAGTCACTCAACAATATAAAGAGATAAAATATGTTTTATCGCTTTAACTCATTGCGAGTGCCCACACAGATTGCCTGTTCTAATTTTTAAAGAGCGAACCTTAATCTAGTTAAGGTTTTGACCTTGAACACTCAGCGTTTGTCGCCGTGTGCCCCGTCAGTGAGAGCGCATTATAGAGAACTCCCACGCCCACGCAAGCTCTTTTTTGAGAAAAATATAAAAAACATCACACCTGTTCAATATATAAACAAGCACCTGCTTTTTTGAGTGTTTTACAGTCACATTTCTGACTCAGGTAGGGCAATTCAGGGAGTCAAAACTGGCTATACTCAAGATACTGCATCACAGGGAAGAGCCCAGGGCCATGAAATTTATCCAGGGTTTGCTGCTTATCACTATATTTTTCTCTCATTTTGCTCTGACAGCAGAATTGCAGTTTGTGACCAATGAGTCCCCTCCGACCAACTTTCTGAAAAGTGGTGAGCCGTCAGGAACCACCACTGACATAGTGCTGGCCCTGCAACAAAAGATGGGAATCGAGAGTGAGATTGAATTTATGCCCTGGGCCAGGGCTTATAAACTTGCGTTTAACTTTCCCAATGTCTTTATCTTCACCGCAGGCAGAACCAAGGCCCGGATCGATCATGGGTTTCACTTTATCGGCCCGGTGATTACTCGTAAACACACTCTCTGGAAAAAGCGAGGCAGCCCAATCAAAATCACAGATGTCTCAGACATAGTTAAACAGGATCTTGTCATTGGAGGGATCCGGGGAGATTGGCGAAGCAAGTATTTCGCAAAAGAGGGGGCACGGATGAACCTCACCTCCTACTACAATCAAAACCTTAATCTATTGATGAGAGGCCGTGTCGATCTCTGGATCGCCTCGGATATTTCAGCTCCCTCTCATGTCAAAAATAGCGGCTATAAAATGGAGGATATAGAAGTCGCCATGGTTTTTAAACAGAGCCCAAGCTACATCATGATATCCAAAGACACCCCAACCGAAGTGGTTAAAGCCTGGAAGCAGGGTTATCAGGAGCTGCTGTTATCGAGTCATTCATTTGAAAAACTTAGTAAAAAATGGAGCCGGCAGTTGGGGTTAGATCTCAAATTTACTGCAGATAAGGGATTCCATGTCGAGTAACTAATCACATGGGATCGATCAGTAAACACCAGCTTCATTTTGAAAAGAGAGCTGTTAGAATCCACACTCCTTTTCAGCATGAGGGTAGTTCAGATGACAGCCGAGCAACAAAGCAGGGTCGCCGCATTTACCGACAAGCATAGCCTGGAAAATGATCCCACCACCTGCTTATTGGATCTGGTATCGGAGACCGGAGAGCTTGCTAAGGAGATCCTGCAGGGAAGCCAATATGGACAAACCAAGTTCCAGCCCGCCTCTAGTTGGCAGGGGGAGCTAGGCGATCTCTTTTACTCCCTGATCTGCCTGGCGAACTCAACCCAGGTCAACCTGGATACGGCATTAGTCGATACTTTGGATAAATATCAGGCTCGAATTAAGCGTAAAGGAAGCCCGGGTTCGGATAAGAGTTAATCCTTAACTGGTTTTATAAACGCCAAATAGCAAAAAACCCCGGCTCGATTGAACCGGGGTTTTTCTTAAATAAAGCCTGGCGATGACCTACTCTCACATGGGAACCCCCACACTACCATCGGCGCTACGGCGTTTCACTTCTGAGTTCGGAATGGGATCAGGTGGGGCCACCGCGCTATGGTCGCCAGACAAAAAACTTAAATCCAGAAAGTGATTAATTCGTTCTCAAGACACACAAGCGTCTCTCACTTGGGTGTTGTATGGTTAAGCCTCTCGGGTCATTAGTACAGGTTAGCTCAACGCCTCACAACGCTTACACACCCTGCCTATCAACGTCCTAGTCTCGGACGGCCCTTCAGAAGACTTAAAGTCTTAGGGATGACTCATCTTGAGGCCTGCTTCCCGCTTAGATGCTTTCAGCGGTTATCAGTTCCACACGTAGCTACCGGGCAGTGCCACTGGCGTGACAACCCGAACACCAGAGGTGTGTTCACTCCGGTCCTCTCGTACTAGGAGCAACTCCTCTCAATCATCCAACGCCCACGGCAGATAGGGACCGAACTGTCTCACGACGTTCTGAACCCAGCTCGCGTACCACTTTAAATGGCGAACAGCCATACCCTTGGGACCTGCTCCAGCCCCAGGATGTGATGAGCCGACATCGAGGTGCCAAACACCGCCGTCGATATGAACTCTTGGGCGGTATCAGCCTGTTATCCCCGGAGTACCTTTTATCCGTTGAGCGATGGCCCTTCCATTCAGAACCACCGGATCACTATGACCTACTTTCGTACCTGCTCGACGTGTCTGTCTCGCAGTTAAGCGGGCTTATGCCATTGCACTAACCGTACGATGTCCGACCGTACTTAGCCCACCTTCGTGCTCCTCCGTTACTCTTTGGGAGGAGACCGCCCCAGTCAAACTACCCACCAGACACTGTCCCTAATCCAGATAATGGACCGAGGTTAGAACATCAAACATGCAAGGGTGGTATTTCAAGGATGGCTCCACGATAACTGGCGTTACCGCTTCGAAGCCTCCCACCTATCCTGCACATGCAGGCTCAATGTTCAGTGCCAAGCTGTAGTAAAGGTTCACGGGGTCTTTCCGTCTAGCCGCGGGTACACTGCATCTTCACAGCGATTTCAATTTCACTGAGTCTCGGGTGGAGACAGCGTGGCCATGGTTACACCATTCGTGCAGGTCGGAACTTACCCGACAAGGAATTTCGCTACCTTAGGACCGTTATAGTTACGGCCGCCGTTTACCGGGGCTTCGATCAACCGCTTCTCCCGAGGGATAACGACATCAATTAACCTTCCGGCACCGGGCAGGTGTCACACCGTATACGTCCTCTTTCGAGTTTGCACAGTGCTGTGTTTTTGATAAACAGTCCCAGCCACCTGGTCACTGCGACCACCGACAGCTCCATCCGCAAGGGACTTCACCGTCAGCGGCGTACCTTCTCCCGAAGTTACGGTACTATTTTGCCTAGTTCCTTCACCCGAGTTCTCTCAAGCGCCTTGGTATTCTCTACCCGACCACCTGTGTCGGTTTGGGGTACGATTCTCTGTAATCTGAAGCTTAGAAGCTTTTCCCGGAAGCAGGGTATCAATGGCTTCCATCCCGTAGGATGTTCGTCTCGTGTCTCAGCCTAATGAGCGTCCGGATTTACCTAAACACTCAGCCTACGCACTTTCACCAGGACAACCAACGCCTGGCCCACCTAACCTTCTCCGTCCCTCCATCGCAATTACAGCGAGTACAGGAATATTAACCTGTTTCCCATCGACTACGCCTTTCGGCCTCGCCTTAGGGGTCGACTCACCCTGCCCCGATTAACGTTGGACAGGAACCCTTGGTCTTTCGGCGTGGAGGTTTTTCACCCCCATTATCGTTACTCATGTCAGCATTCGCACTTCTGATACCTCCAGCAGACTTCTCAATCCACCTTCACAGGCTTACAGAACGCTCCCCTACCCAGCATAACTAGTATGCTGCCGCAGCTTCGGTGTATCACTTAGCCCCGTTACATCTTCCGCGCAGGCCGACTCGACCAGTGAGCTATTACGCTTTCTTTAAATGATGGCTGCTTCTAAGCCAACATCCTGGCTGTCTGGGCCTTCCCACATCGTTTCCCACTTAGTGATAACTTTGGGACCTTAGCTGGCGGTCTGGGTTGTTTCCCTCTCCACAACGAACGTTAGCACCCGCTGTGTGTCTCCCGGATAGTACTTATTGGTATTCGGAGTTTGCATCGGGTTGGTAAGTCGGGATGACCCCTAGCCGAAACAGTGCTCTACCCCCAATAGTATTCGTCCGAGGCGCTACCTAAATAGCTTTCGGGGAGAACCAGCTATCTCCCGGTTTGATTGGCCTTTCACCCCCAGCCACAGGTCATCCCCTAACTTTGCAACGTTAGTGGGTTCGGTCCTCCAGTTGATGTTACTCAACCTTCAACCTGCCCATGGCTAGATCACCGGGTTTCGGGTCTACTCCCAGCGACTATTCGCCCAGTTAAGACTCGGTTTCCCTACGGCTCCCCTATTCGGTTAACCTCGCCACTGAAAGTAACTCGCTGACCCATTATACAAAAGGTACGCAGTCACACCCCGAAGGATGCTCCCACTGCTTGTACGTACACGGTTTCAGGTTCTATTTCACTCCCCTCACAGGGGTTCTTTTCGCCTTTCCCTCACGGTACTGGTTCACTATCGGTCAATCAGGAGTATTTAGCCTTGGAGGATGGTCCCCCCATGTTCAGTCAAGATACCACGTGTCCCGACCTACTCGATTTCATTCAATATTCGCTTACGTGTACGGGGCTATCACCCTCTATCGCCGGACTTTCCAGACCGTTCCACTTGCTCATATCAAACTTAAGGGCTAATCCCCGTTCGCTCGCCGCTACTTAGGGAATCTCGGTTGATTTCTTTTCCTCCGGGTACTTAGATGTTTCAGTTCCCCGGGTTCGCCTCTACATGCCTATGTATTCAGCATGAGATACTCACTAAAGTGAGTGGGTTTCCCCATTCGGACATGGTTGGCTATAACGCTTCTTACCAGCTCACCAACCCTTTTCGCAGGTTAGCACGTCCTTCATCGCCTCTGATTGCCAAGGCATCCACCGTGTACGCTTAGTCACTTA
Organism: Dongshaea marina; assembly: GCF_003072645.1. NCBI lineage: Bacteria > Pseudomonadati > Pseudomonadota > Gammaproteobacteria > Aeromonadales > Aeromonadaceae > Dongshaea > Dongshaea marina. The sequence continues at coordinate 25,123 of NZ_CP028897.1, read as the reverse complement.
ACCATACAACCCCAAATGAACTCAGGGTCATAAAGCAACTAATGTATTAGTTGTTTTCCGCCTCAAGTTTCCAAGACACTTGTTATGTCTAAAGAACTTTGAATTTAATCAGCTTTCCAGATT
>NZ_CP028897.1:0-22500 GCF_003072645.1 Dongshaea marina | reverse complement strand
TGTAGGCGTTGCCTTCGGGGATATCCTTACCCGGCTTACGGGCGGTTAGATTAACCCCAAAGAAAGCCGATGGCATTGTGCTCAAATGCTGCTGATTATCTTTAATAAAACGATAGAGGCTCGCATCAAAGTGACCATAGCGGATCGCCGCGCCGATAATCACCATGTTATAGTGTTCAAGACTTAGCTGAGGCTTTTGATGCAGATCGAACAGCTCGCAGCATCCCCCATTGATCTGCTTTTGAATTGCCTGAGCAATTTTCAGGGTCTGCCCGTTATGGCTGCTATATAGAAGCGCAACTTTTGACATGGATATCCTCAACTTTTCCAAAATGCAGGTGAAAACAGCACCAATAGGGTAAAGATCTCTAAACGGCCAAATAACATGGCCAGAATTAATACCCACTTGGCTGTTGCTGTGGTCGCCCCGAAATGCACTGCGACCTCACCCAAACCAGGACCTAAGTTATTGAGGGTCGCCGCCACCGCCGAGAAGGCCGAAAGCTCATTCATGCCCGTCCCGATGAGCGCCAGCATACACAAGACAAAGATTAAAGCATAGGCGGAGAAGAACCCCCATACCGCATCTATGACCCGATCCGGAAGCGCCCGGTTGCCGAGCTTTATCTTATAGATGGCTCTGGGATGGATGAGGCGCTTGATTTCACGCATTCCCTGGTAGTTAAGCAGTAGTACCCGGATGACCTTCAGTCCACCTCCGGTTGAGCCGGCACAACCGCCTATAAAGGAGGAAAAAAGAAGAAGCACAGGCAGGAACAACGGCCAGTTGGAAAAACTGGTGGTACTGAAACCCGCAGTGGTTGAGATGGAGACCGCCTGGAACAGGGCCTGGTTTAACGCTTCTTCTGCACTGCTATAGCTGTGATACTCCAGTAGCATCACGAAGCAGATCAGGGTCAATACCAGCTGAATCAACAAAAAGGCCCTGAGTTCAGGATCTTTCCAGTACGCGCTTAGCCGAACCCGTCGGTGGCTAAATACCGCAAAATGCAGGGTAAAGTTCATACCGGAGATCAGCAAGAACACCACAGTGATGAGATTGATCACCGGGCTATTGAAGTAGCCGATGCTGGCATCATGGGTTGAGAATCCACCAATCGCCACCGTAGAAAAGGAGTGGCAGATCGCATCAAATACCGACATCCCTGCCAGCCAGAAAGCGAGAGCGCAGCAGATAGTCAGAACCAGGTAGATGATCCACAGCGCCTTGGCTGTCTCGGCTATTCGTGGCGTCATCTTATTATCCTTCACCGGCCCCGGGGTTTCAGCCCGGTAGAGCTGCATGCCACCAACCCCCAGAATTGGGAGCACGGCAACCGCCAGCACTATGATCCCCATCCCCCCAGCCACTGCAGCATCTGTCGATAAAAGAGAATGGCCTTGGGAAGAGAGTCCAGACCAGTAATCACGGTCGCCCCCGTGGTGGTCAATCCAGAGAATGATTCGAAAAAGGCCTCGGAAACACTCAAGTCTGGCTGTTTGGAGAGCAGAAACGGCAAGGCCCCCACACTCCCAAGGACGATCCAGAACAGCACCACGATAAGAAAGCCCTCTTTGGCCCTGAGTTCCTCCCTGTACTCCCGATTAGGCAACCAGAGTGCAGCCCCCAGGCAGAGGCTGATAACAAATGAATCAAAGAAGTAAACACCGGCACCATCACGGTAGATGACAGCTATCACCACCGGGAACAGCAGGGTCACACTGAAGATAGCAACCAGCGAGCCAACGATTCGAATAATCGTCCTGATATGCATGACGAGTCCTTGTTCCTTTACTAAGTGTTCAACCGCTCGATCATCGCTTGCCCTCGAGAGATATCAGTGAGGGCCTGAATCACGGCATCAGTGTCTCGGGCAGGCAGCTCAATCCGGAGTGTAGCCGCCTGGGCGTAATCCCTGGATAGCACCCTCCCCTGATGACTATGCAGCAGGCGCTCAACTGCAGAAACCAACTCATAGCCACATTCAATCTTCACCTGACAGGTATAGGGCTTAAACTGAGTCTGTAGTTGCAGCAGAGCACTTGCGATCCCCCCACCATAGGCACGAACCAGACCTCCGGTTCCAAGCTTGATTCCACCTGAGTAGCGGACGACCACAGCACACAGCTCACCTAAACCGGAGCCCTGTAACTGAGCCAGTATCGGCTTACCCGCGGTTCCGGACGGTTCACCGTCATCGCTAAAACCAAGCACCTGAGAATCATCCGGGCTTCCGGCGATATAAGCCCAGCAGTGATGCCTCGCCTTGGGGTGCTGCTCCCTTATCTCCGCAATAAAGGCTCTGGCCTCAGCAATGGTTGCGACATGTTGAATATAGGATATAAACACACTCTTCTTTATCGTTTCTTCGCAGCTTACCCGCTCCAATGGAACGCGATAGCCCGCCTGCTGTTCACTCATGTTCGCGTCAGAACCTCTACACCTTCTTGGCCAGCAACGATAACATCCCCGGTACGTAACGCACCATATCCCCTGAGCTCATCGATACGACTCCAGTTTATGCAGCCACTCAGAGCGCTCTGTTTTAATCTTTGCAGCAGGGGTGGATTGAAATAGATCGCAAGATTCATAAATAGCACCTGATCCGGCTCGATGAGGCGGGTACAGCGGATAAATGGGTGTGACTCGGGAGCCGGAAGCAGAGTTCCCCGCTCATCCTGCAGCAAGCCTCCCACATCATGGGCCTGGATCCCGATATGATGCCCCACACTCAGAGGGAAAAAATGTTGAATCAGCTCAGGGATAAGCTCCGAGGACACCAGGGTCACCAGCTTCTGCTCCAGTAACAGATCGAGTAGCAATTGCTCAGCTTTCTTTTGCAACTCGGTAAAGCGGGTGCCACAACGAATATCACTCAGCAGCAGCTGATGAGCTTTTTCCAGCTCAAGCAACAACTCAGAATACTCCTGATCTCTAATGCCATAGCTACGACAGCTTTCACTGATATAGCCCCGGTAACGGACCGCTCCATCGGCTACACAGCTGGTAACCGGAAGGATCACACTATGCTGATAGGCCCTCTGACGCAGATAGGCGCAGCGGTCATTAATGGCGATGGAAGGCATGAAGGGTAACTCCATCTCCTGCTGGCCAACCGCCTTGAGATAGTCGAGATACAAGGAGAACTCACTATGCTGGCGGGCTAACCCCTGAGATATCGCCTGTTGCCCCTGCTCAGCCAGACGAGAGGCCTGACGCAGGCAGCTAATCTCATAAGCTGTCTTGTTCGCCCTGTGATAATGAAAGAAGTTGATGACCGTATCCAGGTTCTTGTGCACAAAACCGAGCAGGTCTGCGACCTCAAGATGCTCTCCAACATAAACCCACTCGTTTCGATTTGCAGGAAGATAACCATTGACATGCTGCGGCTCACGAAGGCGCTCTATCTCAAAAAACTGTGACAACTCATCCTCTCCGAGGGCCTGGTAAGCCTCTGAAAACTCCCGGGGCTGGTAAAGAATGAGTTTGGGGCGCTTGGAGCCGTCAAGTAACAGCCAGCAGTGAGGCCGGTCTGGTAGGTAGATCCAGGATTTAAAGTGTGGATTGATCGCAAATGGATAACGCTGATCATCCATAAAGAAGCGTTGAGGCTGACCCGAGTGAATCGCTATCCCGGAAAAATCCTGCTGCTCAAGCAGAGAGTTTACCCTGTTCAGCATCACCTTCAGATGATGACGATATTGACTATCCAGCTCCATTTCGGCTCTCCCGTGGAGATATTGTCTGTGAGCCAGAGCTCTCTCCAGATAAAGCAATGACTCATATGTGACCTTATTTTATGATCGACAACTTTTCCAATTCCCGCAAAGCTACAGATATATTCACCACTCTCCCGGATAAAGAGTTGCTAGTTTTTTGTTCGATTTTTATCACCCAAGTTAAAAGCTTAGCGAAGCGGTTAACAGTGGGACCTCTATGACTATACTTATCACAAGTTATGCTGATGATGCTTGCAATTTGGCTTCAGTACAGGTTCAATTTGCGCCACCATAGCTATCGTTTAACTTTTTTTGGACTCATATGGTTAAATCAAAACAGCTTCTCGTCGTCGATGACGATCAGGAGATCCGTCAACTCCTAGAAGAATATCTGCAGCGTGCAGAGTTTGATGTGTTGACGGCGGCCAATGGGGTCGAAATGCATCAACTGCTGGAGAATAATCAACCGGACCTGATTATTCTCGATATTATGATGCCGGGAGATGATGGCTTTACCCTGTGTAAACAGATCAGAACCCGCTCAGAAGTCCCCATCATTATGCTCACCGCAGCCTCTGACGAAGCCGATAAGATCATCGGCCTGGAGCTGGGTGCTGATGATTATATTGCAAAGCCCTTCAGTCCCAGGGAGCTACTGGCCCGAATCAAAGCCCTGTTGCGGCGTGCTCAGTTCCAAACTCCCCAAGAAGAAATCCCAGAAAAAACCCATCGCTATCATCATTTTGCCGGCTGGACCCTCGATGGTCTGACTCACCACCTTAGCCACGAAGATGGAACGGTTCAGGATCTCTCCGGAAGCGACTTTACCCTGCTGCAACTCTTTCTTCTGAACCCGGGCGCAGTACTGGATCGCGATACCATCAGTGATGCAACCCGGGGCCGGGAAAGTCTGCCCATGGAGCGCGGCATCGATGTTCAGATCAGCCGTTTACGCCAGAAACTACGCGACAGCGGAAAGAATCCTCATATCATCAAAACCATCCGTGGCAATGGCTATATGCTGATTGCGGAGGTTTCTCATCAGGATTAAAGACCTGCTGGAGCAACTGTCTCCGCGCTCTTTGCTATCGAGAATGCTACTTCTGTTACTGCTGGCAATTGTGATCTCACAAAGTATTGTCAGCAGTATATGGATGGGGCAGATCCGCCAGCGAGAGATGGAAGGTGTGGTCAGTGCCGGAAGAAACCTGGCACTATCCGCAGCTTCCACCGTGAACTATTTCAAGTCGCTGCCCCTGCAGTATCGGAACATCGCCCTGGATCAACTCAGAGACATGGGGGGAGCGCGGTTTTTCGTCTCTTTAAATGAAGAGAAGATCAATATCAATCCAGCCAAGCAGGATAGCTATCGCAACCTGGTGATCCATGAGGTTTATCAGGTACTCGGGGAAAAACTCGGAACCGACATGAAGATCAGGGTGAACTTTTCGCGACCCGAAGATCTGCATGTTTTCAACAACCACACCCTGCTCAGTGATCTGCCTCCCTCCTGGGCGCACTACACCCTAACCCTGGATCCCCTGAACCCTCCGGTACTGGTGACCCAGATAGAGATTGCAAAAAATGAGTGGTTGTATCTTGCCGCATTGATGCCGGCTCCCTATATGACAATGCAGGGCAATCTGCTGCCCAATGATCAGGTGAAGTTCATCATCCTGATGACCATCTTCCTGTTCCTGTTTACCTTTGTTCTGGTCCGCAAGCAGACCCGGCCACTGCGCAGGCTCGCCAGAGCCGCCAGGGCTTTGGGCAAAAATATTGACCAGCCTCCCCTGCGTGAGGAAGGGGCCAATGAGATCGTCGCGGCCACTCGAGCCTTCAACCTGATGCAAAGGCGGCTTCAACGTTTCATTGATGACAGAGAACGGTTATTCCGCTCAATCTCCCATGATCTGAAGACACCAATCACCCGTCTGAGATTACGCGCCGAACTTCTGGACGACGAAAGCCAGACCGAGAAGTTTGAAAAAGATCTCGATGAGCTGGAGTTTATGGTCAAAAGCGCTCTTCAGGCGGTCAAGGAGACAGATATTCACGAGAATATCGAATCCCTGGACATCAACCAGCTGCTGAGCCAGATGACCGAAGTGATGAACGCCAGCGAGCATAGAGTAAACATTGAGGGGAAAACCAAGAGTAATTACCGTGGAAAGCCGCTGGCCCTTAAACGCTGTATTGGTAACCTTATTGATAACGCCCTGCGCTACGGCACCAAACTGCGAATTATCATCCAGGATGATATGGATCAGCTCACGCTATACTTCATTGACAACGGACCCGGGATCCCCGACCCCCTGCTCGAAAAAATATTTGAACCCTACTTTAGGGCCAGCCAGAATATACCGGGAACAGGCCTCGGGCTCGGGATAGCCAGAAGCATAGCCCATGCTCATGGCGGATCACTCACCCTGGAAAATCGCCCTCACGGAGGATTACAGGCGATTTTAACTCTGGGAAGAAATTAGACTCGACAATCATGATGAATAACTACCTTAGATTGTTACTGGGTTTCATCCTCAGTTTCCCGCTTGTGAGTCACGCCAGCGATATAGAGGTGCTCCATTGGTGGACCTCTAAAGGTGAAACCAGTGCCGTTAACATCCTCAAGCAGATGGTTGATCAAGACGGTGACCACTGGAAAAACTTTGCCGTTGAAGGTGGCGGAGGTAAAAGTGCCATTGCGACTCTTCGCAGCCGGGCTCTGGCAGGCAACCCTCCCACCGCAGCTCAGCTCAAGGGCAAAGAGCTGATGGAATGGGCCGAGCTGGGATTCCTGAAAAACCTGGATGAACTGGCACGAAAGCAAAACTGGTCCGATCGTCTGCCGCCACTGCTTCAAAAGGATCTCCGCTACAAGGGACATTATGTTGCGGTTCCAACCGACATCCACAGGGTTAACTGGGTTTGGATCAATCCAACTCTATATAAACGTTACAAGCTGTCAGTCCCAAAAACCTGGCAGCAGCTACTGAATAACGCAAAGATCCTCAAGAAGCATGGTGTCACCCCTCTGGCCATCGGTAACCAGGCCTGGCAGCTAAGCGTTCTGTTTGAGTCCATAGCTCTTGGGGTGGGCGGTCAGCAGTTTTTTATCGATGCCTTTGTCAAACAGGATGAAAAAGCACTCAGTGGCCCAACCATGGTCAAGGTACTGGAGCTATTTCATAAATTTAGGGCCTATGTTCCAAAAAACAACAACAATCTGAGCTGGGACTCTGCAACTCGCATGGTACTACGGGGTGATGCCGCCATGCAGGTGATGGGTGACTGGGCGAAGGGAGAGATCACCCTGGCCGGTAAAATCCCGGGCAAGGATATCTGGTGCGTTAGTGCTCCCGGGACAGAGGATCTCTTTGATTACAATATCGATAGCCTGGCGATGTTCAAGAGCCGGGATAACAGCATGTGGCCTGCCCAGGAGCGACTGACCCACATCATCATGAGCCATAAATTCCAGAGAGAATTCAGCCTGGCCAAGGGTTCTATCCCGGCGATACAGGGGATCTCACTCAAAGGATTTGATGTATGTGCCCAAAAGTCTTATCACGACTTTATCGAGGGGGAGAAACAGGGAAGTCTGGTTCCAAGCCTTAGCGAAGGGATGGCAGCCAATAGCGAGATCCGTCGCGCCGTCATAGATACCATAGCCAGTTATTTTGATAGCCCGCGGGGTGATGCCAAGCAAACCGCCAGCCGACTAGCTAAGGTAGTAGCCTCCACCCGTTCTCAGGGCTACTAGCCACAAAAGACTTGATTATTTTTTAGTCAAACGTAAGATGTACCGCTCGATAATGAGGTAAACAGCATGAATGATACTTTTTCTACAGCCAACCACACACTTGACGCCATCGGCCTGCGCTGTCCGGAGCCGGTAATGATGGTACGCAAAAAAGTGCGCGATATGGCCGATGGAGAAACAGTATTGATTACGGCTGATGACCCCTCAACCACCCGGGATATCCCGAGCTTCTGTCGCTTCATGGATCACCGCCTCGTTGACAGTCAAGTGGATTGTGCCCCCTACCAATACCTGGTGAAAAAGGGCACCAACTAGGCTCACTCTTTTTCTATGCATTTTGCATGGCAATCGCAGCTAACCAGGTGATCATTGACGATCCCCACGGCCTGCATGAAGGCATAGCAGATGGTCTCCCCCACAAAGCTAAACCCTCTTTTCTTGAGCTCCCGGGCCATCGCCCGGGATTCAGCAGTACTGGCGGGGATCTGCTCTATCGACTGCCAGGGGTTAACCAATTGCTTCCCCTGCACAAAGCTCCAGATATACTCTGAAAAGTCGATCCCCTGCTGCTGCATCCTCAGATAGGCGCGGGCATTCCCTATGATTGCGTTAATCTTGGCGCGATTACGAATAATTGAACTATCCTGCATTAACCGCTCCACATCCTGCTCGGTAAAGCGGCTTAGCTTTTCAGGATCAAATCCGGCAAACAACCGTCGATAATCCGGAACCCGCTTGAGAATAGTGCTCCAGCTCAAACCCGCCTGCTGACCGTCCAGGCAGAGCTTTTCAAACAGAGCACGGCCATCACGCTCAGGGCGCCCCCAGACGTAATCATGGTAGTGGATCATCTGTGCATCCACGCCAACCCAACCACAACGACTCTGATCGCCCATCACCCAGCTCCTTTTGTTTCTAATCGACCTACCCTAGCAGATCAGGAGTCAAACCCCAAAACCGGTGAAAAGAGCCAGGACCACAAACAAAACAGCCGTCACTCGCCTCACCAGCGGCAGAGGTAATTTATCTGCTGACCAGCGACCAATCCATACCACGGGGGCATTAGCCAACAACATGCCAAGAGTGGATCCGATAACGACCCAGCTCAATTCCTCCGGGTAACGCGCCCCGAGAATCGTGGTCGCAATTTGGGTCTTATCGCCAACTTCAGCAATAAAAAATGCAATAAAGCTCGCGATAAAAGGACCGTGAGACGCAACACGCTGCTGCTCGAGTTTATCCGGGATCAGAATCCATATCGCCATCGCAATAAAACTCATGATCAGCAGATAACGGAGCACTTGAGGTGAGATAAAGCTGGAGAGCTCCATGCCTAACCAGGCAGCGACCGCATGATTAAGCAGGGTGGCACACACTATGGCGGCGATGATGGGCAGGGGCTTACCAAAGCGACTCACTAAAACCAGGGATAGTAGCTGAGTCTTATCTCCAATTTCAGCGAGGGTGACACTGGCCAGCGAGATGGTAAATACAGACATAACGGCTCTCCGGGCAGGGCATTTTTACCAAAGGCGCACAGCAATGCCCCACCCAGGAAATTGCCGTGGCCAATGGTCTCGTCAAACCCAGATCCGTTAAGCGCTGCAAATTTAGTTCTGCAGTTTCAACAGAGCCTCAGGTCGCAATCACCATGAAGATTGAGCTTCAAATATGTTGATGATTGCCTCGAAACATCGAGCGACTACTCCCCAAAGACCCGGGGATATTAAACAACTCCCGCCAGCCAGACAAGATATCGCTAGTTATTTAGCCAAACGCCCCGATTTTCGCTACTCGCCCGCACCCTGTCAGGGTATACTTGGTCGTTATTTGTCTTTTATCAGCTCACCATACGAAACCTGACAATGCAAAAATTCGACATCAAAACATTTCAGGGCCTGATCCTCACTTTGCAGGATTATTGGGCCCAGCAGGGCTGTACCGTGGTACAGCCACTGGATATGGAGGTTGGGGCCGGAACATCTCACCCCTTGACCTGTTTGCGTGCCCTTGGCCCTGAGCCATTTGCGGCCGCCTACGTCCAGCCATCACGCCGCCCAACCGATGGTCGTTACGGAGAAAACCCTAACCGCCTTCAGCACTACTATCAGTTTCAGGTGATCATCAAGCCATCACCGGACAACATCCAGGAGCTGTACCTGGGCTCGCTGGAAGCACTGGGAATCGATCCCCTGGTTCATGATATTCGTTTTGTCGAAGATAACTGGGAAAACCCAACCCTGGGTGCCTGGGGTCTTGGATGGGAAGTATGGCTCAACGGCATGGAGATCACCCAGTTTACCTACTTCCAACAGGTTGGTGGCCTGGAGTGTAAGCCGGTTACAGGCGAGATCACCTACGGCCTGGAGCGCCTGGCGATGTATATCCAGGGTGTTGATTCCGTCTACGATCTGGTCTGGACCGATGGTCCGTTGGGTAAAATCAGTTATGGCGATGTGTTCCACCAAAATGAGGTGGAGCAATCAACCTATAACTTTGAATATGCTGATGTCGACTTCCTGTTCCAGCAGTTTGATCAGTGTGAAAAAGAGTGTCAGGAACTGCTAGCTCTTGAGACCCCGCTTCCCCTGCCCGCTTATGAGCGGATCCTCAAGGCCGGACACAGCTTCAACCTGCTGGATGCCCGAAAGGCGATCTCGGTGACTGAGCGCCAGCGTTATATCTTACGCATCCGAACCCTGACCAAAGCCGTTGCTGAGGCGTATTACGCTTCCCGAGAAGCGCTCGGCTTCCCTATGTGCAAAACCAAAGGATAAGGAAGCAGCATGGCTGAACAAACTTTTCTCGTAGAAATTGGTACCGAAGAGCTGCCACCTAAGGCTCTTCGCAAGCTGGCCGAAGCGTTTGCCGGTAATTTTGAAGCTGAGCTGGATAAGGCGGAGCTGCCCCACGGAGAGCTCCGCTGGTTTGCAGCACCACGCCGCCTGGCTCTGCAGGTTGCAAACCTTGGCAACGCTCAACCAGATAAACAGGTTGAAAAGCGTGGCCCGGCAATCACAGCTGCATTCGATGGCGAAGGCAACCCGACCAAGGCAGCCCAGGGCTGGGCCCGCTCGAATGGCATCACGGTTGAGCAGGCACAACGTCTGACCACCGACAAGGGTGAGTGGCTACTACATACTGCCGAGATCAAGGGCAAGCCAGCCACTGAGCTTCTGCCTGAGATGGTGAGCCAGGCTCTGGCCAAGCTGCCGATCCCTAAACCTATGCGCTGGGGTGATAAGAGCTTCCAGTTTATCCGCCCGGTCAAGACCCTGACCATGCTGCATGGCGATCAGCTGATCCCCGGCAACATCATGGGGGTAGAATCTGCACGGACCATCCGCGGTCACCGCTTCATGGGTGAGCCAGAGCTGACCCTGGAGCATGCCGAACTCTACCTGAGCCAGCTTGAAGAGCGCGGCAAGGTGATGGCGGATTACCAAGCGCGTAAAGCATTGATCAAGGCCGGTACCGAGCAAGCAGCCACAGAGGTTGGCGGGACCGCCGACATCGAAGAGGAACTGCTGGAGGAGGTCACCTCGCTGGTTGAATGGCCCGTGGTGCTGACCGCATCGTTTGAGCCTGAGTTCCTCAAGGTTCCATCGGAAGCGCTGGTTTACACCATGAAGGGCGATCAGAAATATTTCCCTGTTTATGATGACAAGGGTCAGTTGCTTCCTAAGTTCATCTTTGTCTCCAACATCGAGTCTAAAGATCCATCCCAGGTGATCTCGGGCAACGAAAAAGTGGTTCGCCCCCGCCTGGCCGATGCCGAGTTCTTCTTCAATACCGACCGCAAACGCCCGCTGATTGAGCGCCTGCCTGAGCTTGAGAGTGTCCTGTTCCAGAAGCAGTTGGGCACCCTGCGAGATAAGACGGATAGAATCACTGCAATGGCTGGTTTCATCGCAGGTAAGATTGGAGCCAATGTTGAGCACGCCGAGCGCGCCGGGCTACTCTCGAAATGCGATCTCATGACCTCCATGGTATTCGAGTTCACCGATACTCAGGGTGTGATGGGGATGCACTATGCTCGCCATGATGGAGAGCAGGAAGAGGTTGCGGTAGCTCTGAATGAGCAGTATATGCCTCGCTATTCGGGTGATGAGCTGCCGGGTTCAGATGTCGCTTCTGCGGTAGCCCTGGCCGACAAGATGGATACCCTGGTCGGGATCTTCGGGATTGGCCAGGCACCTAAGGGTGATAAAGACCCATTTGCCCTGCGTCGTGCGGCTCTGGGTGCCCTGCGAATCATGGTTGAGAAAGGCTACCAGCTGGATCTGCTGGAAATGATCGCCAAGGCTCGTGAACTGTTTGGTGACAAGCTGAGCAACGACAATGTTGAAAACGATGTGGTTGATTTCATGCTGGGCCGATTCCGCTCCTGGTATCAGGATGAGGGCTATGAGGTCAATGTCATTCAGGCGGTACTGGCACGTCGGCCAACTCAGCCCAGCGACTTTGACAAGCGGGTTAAAGCAGTGAGCCATTTCCGCACCCTGGAAGCCTCAGAGTCTCTTGCTGCAGCAAACAAGCGGGTTCGCAACATCCTCAATAAGTTTGATGGGGAGCTCAAGCCAGCTGTCGACAAGGCTCTGCTCGCGGAAAGTGCCGAGCAACAACTGGCCCAGCAAGTTGAAGATATGGCTCACACCCTGCAGCCTCTGTTCGTCACCCAGGACTATCAGGCAGCCCTGACCGAGCTTGCCAACCTGCGCAGCGTCGTAGATCTCTTCTTCAACGAGGTGATGGTGATGAGTGATGATGAAGCGCTAAAGCTCAACCGCCTCACTCTGCTGAATCAACTGCGTAACCTGTTCCTTGAGGTTGCGGATATCTCAGTCCTGCAGTAATCCGGGCTGTACCAGAAAAAGCCGCCTGACAGGGCGGCTTTTTTAATTTCGGTATTGGGCAACTAAACTCACAGTCACCGGCTCACGAACCCGGCCGATATTCTCCCACAGGGCTTTCACCAGCTCCGGCTGCCGCTTGGCAAAACTACGACTGAAAATCAGAAAATAATCCCGGGTACGAAGCGGTGGATAGAGCTTACGAATATCCTCAATATAGTTTTCTTTGAGATAGCGATCGGCGGTCAGGGGCTGGGCGGCAACCGCAGCTAGGCGACCAATGGCAAGCTTATTGAAATTCTGCTCCAGGGTTTTTGTCACCTGAACATCGGCGCCGAGTCTTTCAAGCAGGGGGATAATCGCATGGCCACTATTGGCACCAATCTTCCCCGAAAGGGACTCTAAAACTTCTCCATCCCAAACCAAAGAGCTTTGAGAGCTCACATACAGATAGTAACTGATGGTGGCAACTCTTAGGCGCTGATCAGGGATGCCGCGGCGCATCGGATAAACAGCATAATGAGCCCTTTCATCATTGTAAGAAAAGATGAAGGCACCATCGATGAGATTGCTCTCCAGCAGCCTTAAGACCCGTTTGTTCGGAAAGCGCTTAAGCTCAAGCTGCACCTCCAATCCCTTGGTGGCAGCCCTAATTACATCGATGGACAGGCCGGGAGGATCGGCAACTTCAGAACCAGTCCCCATCTGGTAAGGAAAGGACTCAAGATCCGAGTAGGCAAGCCGAACCCGGGTCGCACCATCTACCATTGAGGGCCAACCCCATCCAAGGATCAGCAGTAGCAACAATATCCGCAAACCAAACTCCCGAAGAGTCACCTATCTTCTAATTCTAGTTCGGTTCTCTAAGGTCCCCCGCTGGGTAGGCTCATTGACCCAGTCACACGCCGGAGACCCAGCCGGTCTTTTTGTTTAACCGCTGACTAGCCAGCCCTGTTCTCTGACAACTCTATCCCAATCTCCCTGATCCGAGAGCCCCTGATCAAAAAACTCACCCCGCATCCCACAACACTGGAGCATACAAGTACCAGCCCCAGATTTTGTAGCCAACCACTGAATAGCAGACCAGCCCCCATCAGCAGGTAGTAAAAGAGTCCAAGCAAAGCTCCAGCACTCCCCAGGCTCTGCTGGTAATGGTTCAGGGCCTGACTCAACACGTTGGGAGCGATCACGCCAAACGCAGCCGAGACAAACAACATAGGCAAAAGAAACTGGAGACTATCCTGGGTCAGGACGATCCAAATGGAGCAAATCAGCATGACGAGCAGGGAGCCATCAACCAGTTTCTCCGGGCGGATCCCCTGCTTCAGGCAGCGCCTATTGATTAAGGCTCCTGCTAAGGCTCCAACGGCCAGAACAGCTCCCGAGTATCCAAACACCACGGCATCGAACCCCAACCGATTGAAAATAAATGGGGCAAGGCCGTAATAACTGAACAGGGCCACATTGATAGCTGCAATCAACAACACACTTCGCCAGATCCATGGGTCTGTTAACATTTCAAAGCTCAACTTCAACAATGAAACCTTAGAACAAGCGCCAGTTTGAGTCTCAGGAAGCCTGTAGAGAGCCCAAATCAATAAAGCTATTGAAAGGGTAGAAAGGCCAGAAAAAACGCCAAGGTAGCCCCCCCAGTTCGCTAAAAAGCCGCCAAGCATGAGGCCTATGATTGGGCTAATGGCCAAGGCGCCTCCCATAATTGAGAAAACATGCGCCAGCTGCTCTCCCCGATAGCTGTCTCGTAACATGGTTTGAGTCACAACCGAACCGACCGCCGCCCCAAAGGCACAGAGGATCCGGGCGACCCACAGCCAGTGAAAATTGGGAACAACGTGAGCCAATAAGGTTCCAAGCAGATAGACGGTTAGCCCCAATAGCATCGCAGGACGCCGGCCCCACAGATCAGAGAAACGCCCCCATACAATAACCCCAGGGCAAAGCCAAAAAAGTAGACAGAGAGAGTCTGGGCCGCCACCTCAGGTTTCACCGCAAACCCAAGGCTGATCGAAGGAAGGGCCGGACTATAGATGGTCTCCGCTATCTGGGGAAACATTAAAAGGATCATGGCAAGTCCGAGTGATAGCCTGACATTGTTCATTTGATATCTCCTGTGTTTATTCGGGGAGTATAGATATCAACCAGAAGACCAATTACAATAACTAGAACAATAAACATCAAAAATAAGACAGATGGCCAGACTCTCATCAGATGCAGCCTTTGATCCCGATCAGTTAAACAACCCGGTCCTTGGGATCGCAGCCAGCGTGGGCCTGAATCATGATGCTGGATGGCACAGTCATGAAAAAGCCCAGATATTATTTTCTGAACAAGGTTGTATGAATCTGGAGTTCGGCGATAACTTCTGTATTCTGCCTCCCGGCCGGGGGCCTGGATCCCACCCCGGGCCCACCACCGTGTCTCACAAAAGAATACCGTTGAGTATCGCTCTATCTACCTTGATTCGTCGCTGTATCACTCCCTGCCTCGTAACCCTGAAATTATCTCCCTGAATCCACTACTTAGAGCCCTTATCGAGAGGATCGCCCTGAGCGACTTTGAGCAGAGCTGGAAGCATGGCTCCCATTATCATCTCTTACAGGTTCTGTTCGATGAGCTCATAAGAGCCCCAAAGGAGTCTCTCGGGCTCAGGTTGCCAACTGACACTCGAATGACTCCCCTACTCAAGCTTATTAAACTTCCAGGGTGCATTCCAAACCTGAAACAACTCGAGATACTCATCGCCGCCTCGGGAAAAACCATCTCTCGTATCATGTCTCGTGAGACAGGAATGAGCTATCAGCAATGGCGCCAGCAGTGGCGACTCATGCGCTCCATTGAGCTAATGAACGATAAGCAGCCCCTGTCTCGGGTGGCCTTCGAGCTTGAGTTCAGCAGTGACAGCGCATTTATCTCTTTTTTCAGGCTACATACGGGACAAACTCCGAAACACTATATGCAGGGGACAAACTAACACTTGAAAACACAGGTGTAACACATTGATTTTAAAGGTTTTTTATCGGGATCGCCTATTTCTTGTTTCACGTGAAACATCAAAAACTCCTTGCGGGCAATATACCCATTTAAAGAAGATGGTTTACAATAACGGGCTATTTGCATGCTGGCAGAGAATAATGAAGCTATCCCAATTTGGCGAGAAATTAGCAGCCCAGAGTAGCATTGTCGAACTCATGGAGGATCTGAATCAGGGCCTGAATGATCCGGATACCATCATGCTTGGAGGTGGCAACCCGGCGTTTATTCCAGAGGTTGCCCGTCATTTTGAGCAAGAGATGGCTAAGATGCTCAACCAGGGCACTCTGGTCAAGGCACTCTCCCGCTACGACAGCCCCTCAGGGAATGACAGCTTTAAGCATGAGCTGGCCGAGATGCTTAATCAGCTCTATGGCTGGCCGATCACCGAAAAAAACCTGGCTCTGACCAACGGCAGCCAAAGCTCATTCTTCTACCTGTTTAACCTGTTTGCCGGTCGTTTTTCTGATGGTTCAACCAGGCAGGTGGTATTCCCCATGGCTCCTGAATATCTTGGCTATGCGGATAGCACAATTGACCCTGACAGTATAAGAGCCGTGAAGCCACTCATTGAAGAGCAGGAAGGTGGCTTTTTTAAGTATCACCCGGATCTGAATAACCTTGGGCTGACAAACAGAAGTGGCCTTATCTGCCTGTCTCGCCCGACTAATCCAAGTGGCAACCTTATCTCTGACAGCGAGCTTAAAAGGCTTGCGAAGATCTCAGCCAAGGCGGAGATCCCGCTACTGATCGATTGCGCCTATGGACTGCCCTTTCCGAATATCTGTTTTAACCGGGCGACTCCCTACTGGGATCACAACTGTATCCTATCACTCAGCCTGTCTAAGCTTGGATTTCCCGGAACTCGTTGCGGCATCATAGTTGCGGATGAGCAATTGATCGCGACCATCAGGAATATCAACGGCATGATCAATCTGGCTCCCGGTGCAATCGGGCCCCGGCTACTGCTGAACTCAATCAAAAATCGCAAGCTGCTGGAACTGGCTGATCACACAATTCGTCCCTACTACCAGGAGCGCTGTAACCAGGCGATCGCCCTGCTCAGGCACAAGATCAGCGACAAAAGGGTATTGCTCCATCAACCCGAAGGTTCGCTGTTCTTATGGCTATGGCTAAAAAACCTTCCTGTCACCTCCTTTGAGCTCTACAAGAAACTAAAAGACAGGGGGCTGCTGGTGGTTCCCGGTGAGCCATTTTTTAGTGGAGTTGATGATAAGAGCTGGCCACATCAAAGCCAATGTTTACGTCTAAACTACACTCAACCTCTTGATGAGCTTGAGAAGGGCTACCAGATCCTGGCTGATACCCTGAGCGATATCGGTTATCTATAACCCCGAGAAAAGAAGCCACAAGCAATAAAAAAGGAGCCCGAAGGCTCCTTTTTTTATTCGCTAAAAGCTTAAATCAGATATCCAGGTTTGCCACTTTCAGGGCATTTTCTTCGATGAACTGGCGACGCGGCTCAACGTGATCTCCCATCAGGGTCGCAAACAGTTGGTCCGCAGCAACCGCATCTTCGATGGTCACCCGCAGCATTCGACGAACCTCAGGATCCATGGTGGTCTCCCACAGCTGCTCAGGATTCATCTCACCGAGTCCCTTATAGCGCTGGATGCTCACACCCCGAGCTCCTTCATTCATCAGCCAGTTGAGGCCATCCTCAAAGTTTGCGATCGGCATCCGCTTTTCACCGCGGCTCACATAGCTACCCTCTTCGAGCAGTGAAGCCAGCTTCTCACCCAGCTGCAAAATACGTGAGTATTCACCGGAAGCAAAGAAGTCGTAGCTCAGAGGATTCGCATGCTCAATACCATGCTGACGGATCATCACCACAGGCAGATAGATGCCACGCTCCTCATCAAGCTTGGCAGTCACTGAGTAATCACAGCCATTAACCTTGCCTTCACACAGTGCCAGCTCCAGCTCTTTACACCAGGTTTCTACCACTGATTGCTCATTCAAAGACTCAATTGCCAGAGCCGATTGATAGATCAATTGGTTCAAAACCACAGATGGAATACGCCGGGACAGGCGCTCGATCAGCTTCTGAACCTTACGATATTCGGCAATCAGCTTCTCCAGAGGCTCACCACTAATCCCGGGAGCCGACTCATTGACATGCAGTGCGGCACGATCCAGGGCCATGGTGGTCTTGTATTCGAGCAGAGCCAGTTCATCTTTGAGGTATTGCTCCTGCTTACCCTTTTTGACTTTATACAGAGGTGGCTGAGCAATATAAACATAGCCGCGCTCGATTAGCTCCGGCATCTGACGGTAGAAGAAGGTAAGCAACAGGGTCCGAATGTGCGCACCATCGACGTCCGCATCGGTCATGATGATGACGTTGTGATAGCGCATCTTGTCCGGATCATACTCATCCCGGCCGATGCCGCAGCCCAGAGCCGTGATCAAAGTTGCCACCTCCTGAGAGGAGAGCATCTTATCAAAGCGAGCTTTTTCAACGTTGAGGATCTTACCCTTAAGTGGCAAGATCGCCTGGTTTTTCCGGTTACGACCCTGTTTGGCGCTACCACCTGCCGAGTCACCCTCCACTATGTAGAGTTCTGAAAGTGCCGGATCCTTCTCCTGGCAATCAGCCAGTTTGCCGGGCAGACCGGCCAGATCCAGTGCTCCCTTGCGGCGAGTCATCTCACGCGCCTTGCGCGCAGCCTCACGCGCCCGCGCGGCATCGATGATTTTTGAAACCACCGAGCGTGCATCCTGAGGGTTTTCCAGAAGATAATCACTGAGCTTTTCACCCATGGTCTGCTCAACGGCGGTCTTCACTTCAGAGGAGACCAACTTATCCTTGGTCTGAGAAGAGAACTTGGGATCCGGAACCTTCACCGAAATAATGGCGGTCAAACCTTCCCGGGCATCATCACCGGATGCAGAGGTCTTGGCTTTCTTGCTATAACCCTCTTTATCCATGAAGTTATTCAGTGTTCGGGTCAGTGCGGCACGGAAGCCCGCCAGGTGTGTTCCACCATCGCGCTGAGGAATGTTATTGGTAAAACAAAAGATATTCTCCTGATAGGCATCATTCCACTGCAGGGCGACTTCAACGCTGATCCCATCGTCACGCTCCATATTAAAGTGCAAAACCTTCTGATGGATCGGCGTCTTGCTACGATTGAGATATTCAATGAATGCCTGAATCCCGCCCTCGTAGCAGAAATGATCTTCACGGTTCTCCCGCTCATCAATCAGGCGAATTGACACCCCCGAGTTAAGGAAAGAGAGCTCACGCAGCCGCTTGGCCAGGATGTCGTAGTGGAAGTTGGTATCAGAGAAGATCTCTTCACTTGGCCAGAAGCGGATCTCAGTACCTGAGGACTCGGTGCTTCCAACCTCCTTGAGAGGCTCCAGAGGCTCCCCTAAGTGATAGTTCTGCTCATGGATATGCCCCTGGCGACGAATAATCATCTGCAGACGATCGGACAGGGCATTTACCACGGAAACCCCGACCCCGTGCAGACCACCTGATACCTTATAGGAGTTATCATCAAACTTACCACCGGCATGCAGTACCGTCATGATAACTTCGGCCGCCGAACGCCCCTCTTCCGGGTGCATATCCACAGGAATACCGCGACCATCATCTTTAACCGAGACAGATCCGTCCGCATGGATGGTGACTATGATGTCACTACAATGACCCGCTAATGCCTCATCAATCGCATTATCGACCACCTCAAATACCATGTGATGCAGGCCGGTTCCATCATCGGTGTCCCCGATATACATTCCCGGACGCTTACGCACCGCATCCAGACCTTTTAATACCTTAATACTTGAGGAGTTATAACTGTTATCAGCACTCATCGCTTGCTCTCACACTTCGGGATATCTCAGAAATCCTGCCATGTTCCACGTGAAACATCTTATCAGCCCGGGCAACCAGCTCGGGATCAAGATGATCAAGATCAATGGCTGTGACAAAGATTTGAGAATCGCTCTGTTGTAACCGTTCCATCAATAGATGGCGCTTTTCTGAGTCGAGCTCAGAGGCAAAATCATCGATTAAGAAAATAACTTTCTTATCGCCCTGTGCTGAGAGGTAACAACCCTGCGCCAGGCGCATCGCACATACCATCAGCTTCAGTTGTCCTCTCGACAGGATGTCGCAAACAGGAACACCATTTGCCTTTAGCCGGAGATCGGCCTTATGGGCCCCGGTGCTGGTATAGCCCAGCACCCGATCCCGTTCAAAATTTGCCTGAAGAAGCTCTCCGAGGGATTTTTCATGATCCCACCCCTGATAATAATCAAGAGAAACTTCATACTCAGGAAGAAAAAATCCAATAAAATCAACAGCTTGCGAGAAAAATCCTTCGCAATATTCCGCCCTTTTTTCCGCGATCTCTTCACTAATCCGGGTCAGCTCCTGATCCCAGAAACCGAGCGCCTGATAACCGCGGCTCTGCTTAAGCTGTGCATTACGCTGCTTAAGAAGCCGGCTAAACTGTTTCCACAAGGGGTGAAAGCTATTGTCCTGGTAGAACACTCCCCAGTCGATAAAGGATCGCCTGAGTTTAGGGCCACCACTGAGCAACTCACCCCCCTGGGGATCGATCAATTGTACCGGCAATAGCCTGGCAAGGGCCGCAAGGCTATCCGCGGATTGGCCGCCAATCTTTAGCTGGGACACCCCCGATCGACTCCGCTCCATGCCGATCGCCAGCTCAGTTGCAGCATCCTCATCGGACAAGCGCCCGAACAATACATAGGCCGACTCCCCATGACGGATGATCCGACTAGCCCTGTGGGAGCGAAATGAACGCCCATACCCCAGGCAGTGGATCGCCTCCAGCAAACTGGTCTTACCACTTCCGTTATTCCCGGTCAGCAGGTTAATGCCGCGGGCCGGTTGCAGTGAGGCGTTTGCGATATTACGAAAGTGATGCAGATTCAGCTGAGAGAGAAGCATCACCTAGAGTCGCATCGGCATGATCACGTACAAAGAGGCCTCATTGTCCGGATCTTCGATCAGTGCACTGCTATTGGCGTTGGTCAGGGCCAGGCGAACCGTCTCGCACTTGAGGGTGTTGAGAATATCCAGCATGTAGGAGACGTTAAATCCGATCTCCATCTCTTGTGCCTGATATTCAACATCCAGATACTCTTCCGCTTCCTCTTGCTCCGGGTTGTTCGCGGTAATACACAGCTGATTCTCGCTAAAGCTCAGACGAACCCCACGAAACTTTTCATTCGACAATACCGAAGCCCGCGCCAGTGCCTGCTTGAGGGCATCACGGTTGGCCAGCAGGAACTTATCACTGTTGGCAGGGATCACCCGCCGCACATCCGGAAAGCGACCATCGACCAGCTTGGTGGTAAAAATGATCCCTGGGAGCACCACCCTGAGGTTGTTCTGCCCCATCTGTAGTAGCACCCGGTTTTCATCACTGTCCAGCAGCTTCGCCAGCTCCAAAACCCCCTTACGCGGCACTATCATCTGGTGCTCCGGGAGCGCCTGCTCCTGCATCACCTCCAGGCAGCACATCGCCATCCGGTGGCCATCGGTCGCCACGGTGCGCAGTTTCGAGCCCTCGGTCTCAAACAGCAGTCCGTTGAGGTAGTAACGCACATCCTGGCTGGCCATAGAGAACTGAGTGGCATCGATGAGCTTACGCAACTCTCCCTGGCTGAGCTCAAACTCGAGGATCGACTCCCACTGCTCAATGTTTGGAAAATCCTGAGCCGGCAGGGTTGCCAGTGAGTAACGGCTGCGGCCGCTACGCACCATCATCCGCTCATTTTTAAGGCTAAAGGTAATATCGACCCCTTCGGGCAGGGCGCGGCAGATATCCAGCAGCTTGCGCGCCGGAATGGTGACCCGTCCCGGTTCATCGATGGATGTCAGCGGAAGCTGTCCTATCATCTCCACCTCAAGATCGGTGGCGGTAATCGACAATGAGCTGTCATCCACAACAAATAACAGGTTGGACAACACCGGCAGAGTCGGCCGGCCACCTAAGATCCCCGCAACCATCTGGAGGGGGCGCAATAACGATTCGCGGTTTACCGTAAACTGCATCAGGCTCACACTCCTTAAGAGGAAAGGGTTCGGATCAGGTTAGAGTAATCTTCCTTGATATCATGGCTCTCTTCACGCAACTGACCGATTTTACGGCACGCATGAAGTACAGTCGTATGATCCCGACCACCGAAGGCATCACCAATTTCAGGTAGGCTACGGTTGGTCAGCTCCTTAGACAGGGCCATGGCTAACTGACGCGGGCGAGCCACACTGCGGCTGCGTCGCTTCGACAGCAGATCGGCAACCTTAATCTTGTAGTATTCCGCCACAGTTTTCTGAATGTTATCTATGGTGACCAACTTCTCCTGCAGCGCCAGCAGATCACGTAGCGCCTCACGCACAAAATCGATATTAATCGCACGCCCAGTGAAGTTGGCGTTGGCAATCACCCGGTTCAGGGCGCCTTCCAGCTCCCGCACATTGGAACGCAAACGCTTGGCGATAAAGAAGGCAACCTCATCGGGAAGATTGATCTCACTCTCGTCGGCCTTACGCATCAGGATCGCCACCCGGGTTTCAAGCTCCGGCGGCTCAATGGCCACAGTCAATCCCCAGCCAAAACGGGACTTGAGGCGATCCTCAACCCCGTCAATCTCTTTGGGATAGCGATCCGAGGTCAGGATGATCTGCTGATTGCCTTCGAGCAACGCATTAAAGGTGTGGAAAAACTCCTCCTGAGAGCGCTCCTTGTTTGCAAAAAACTGAATATCATCAATTAGCAGGGCATCCACACTACGGTAGTAGCGCTTAAACTCCTCAATGGCATTATTCTGCAGCGCCTTGACCATATCCTGGACAAAACGCTCAGAGTGCATATAGATCACCTTGGCGTTCTTCTTGCGCTGCTTAATCCCGTTACCTACCGCGTGCAGCAGGTGGGTCTTACCCAGGCCGGTTCCCCCATAGAGAAACAGCGGGTTATAAGCGCCCCCCGGGTTGTCTGCAACCTGGCTTGCGGCCGCACGAGCCAGCTGGTTGGATTTACCCTCGACAAAGTTATCAAAGGTATAGGTCAGGTTCACATTGCTCTGGTGCACCGGCTCAGGCTTTGGCTG